>JAJPZA010000147.1 GCA_021204625.1 Clostridia bacterium
CTCACGTACTACTCCCTTAGCAGGGGAGCCCCTTCAGCCACTTGGGTACTTCCGCATGCCCCAGATCTCTTTGGCTGATTATTTTTGAGATCATTTAAGACTATACCATAAAGGGTGGGGTTTGTCAAAACATTATTTAACGCATTTTAGCAATCTGCACAAAAAATTCTCAGGAGGCCCCGGCCGGCCTTGGAAGACAGGAGATGTCCGCGGCAGGATTGCATGAAATTACAGAAGGGATAGGATGATTGCTGCCTCTGTGAATACGGGCTTTATACGCCTGTGCCGGAGAACCCTTTATCCTGTTGTGCAATCTGCACAAACTTTTTTCCTGGGCCGTGGATGGCCTTTGGGGCCTCGCGCATGCGTGCGCGCATGTGCGGGATATATTAATAGGGCGCGCGTATACAGGATAATGTGCTTGGGGTTCCCGGAAACACAATATGGCCGGGCCTTGTTTTTTGGCTGTCCGGCCGCAGGATGAGGGGCCTGAAGAGAGGGGAAAAAGTGAAAATTATCTGAAAATTCAAAATTTTTTTCAAAATCATGTTTAAAACCGCTGAAAGTGCTTTATATATATAAGTGTAGGGGTTAAGAGTTCAGACCTCTTCAAGACAGGAACATCATGGCTAAGAAAGAGAGCAGCAAGACAACAGAAAAGGCCCGGGAGGCTGAGACAGACAAGGCTGAAGACAAGGCCAAAGAGACAGAGCCGGCTGTGGAAGCGGCGCAGGACGCGGAAGCCCCTAAAGAGCCCACTCCACTGGAGAAGGCGCAGGCCTTGGCGGAGGATTACAAGAGGAAATGGTATTCCGTTTCCGCGGAGTATGACAATTACCGCAAGAGGAATGCGACGGCCGTGTCCAAGGCGTATGCGGACGGCATGGCGGACACGCTTTTGAAGCTTCTTCCCGTGGCGGACAACTTCGGATATGCGCTGGATTCGGCGCAGGACGAGAAGGCCAGGACAGGGATTGAGAAGGTCATAAAGAGCTTCAACACAATCCTGGCATCGTTCGGGGTCGAGGAGATTCCGGTAAAACCCGGAGATCCGGTGGACGAGAGCGACATGGAAGCGGTGCTTTCCTTCCCCTGCGAGAAAGGGGAAAAGCCCAACACCGTGAAGGCGGTGCTTAAGAAAGGGTACAGATCCGCGGGCAAGGTTATAAGGTACGCCCAGGTGTCTGTGACCACAGAGTAAACCGGTACAGATCCGGATTCCGGACGGCCGAAGACAAAGGCCCCGGGAGAAGGCTGAATAAAATCAAGAATAATACAGAGTAACCAGTCAAGGGAGGTTATTATGGGAAAGGTTATAGGAATTGACTTAGGAACAACGAATTCATGCGTAGCCGTTATGGAAGGCGGAGAGCCCGTGGTTATCGCCAACAGCGAGGGCTCAAGGACGACACCCTCTGTGGTATCCTTCAAGGCGGACGGCAGCCGTATCGTAGGACAGGCTGCAAAGAGGCTGGCAGTGGCTCAGCCGGACAAGACCGTAAGCTCCATCAAGCGCCATATGGGCGAGAATTACAGAGTGAACATAGACAAGGGGTATTCTCCCCAGGAGATATCCGCGATGATACTGTCCAAGCTCAAGACGGACGCTGAGGCGTACATCGGAAGCAAGGTCACGGACGCAGTCATCACATGCCCCGCATACTTCAACGACTCGCAGCGCCAGGCTACTAAAGACGCGGGCAAGATTGCAGGCCTCAACGTCTTGAGAATCATCAACGAGCCCACTGCGGCCGCTCTTGCATACGGCCTGGACAAGCAGGAAGGAACGCAGAAGGTCATGATTTATGACCTCGGCGGCGGCACGTTCGATGTCTCCATCCTTGAGATAGGAGACGGAGTGTTTGAAGTGCTCGCCACGAACGGCGACACCCATCTCGGCGGAGACGATTTCGACGCCCGCATCATGAACTACCTCGTGGACACCTTCAAGAAGGAGAATGGAGTGGACCTTTCCAAGGACAAGCAGGCTATGCAGCGTCTCAAGGACGCAGCCGAGAAGGCCAAGATAGAGCTCTCCGGAATGAGCTCCACGAACATCAACCTGCCGTTCATAACCGTCATAGACGGACAGCCCCAGCACCTTGACGTGGACCTTTCCAAGCAGAAGTTCGAGAGCCTCACGTCAGACCTCATTGAAAGGACCATAGACCCCATGCGCAAGGCAATGGCGGACGCAGGCCTAAAGTATTCAGACCTTTCCAAGGTCATCTTCGTCGGCGGCTCAACCCGCATGCCTGCGGTATATGAGAAGGTAAAGGCCGTAACGGGCAAGGAGCCTTTCAGGGGCATCAACCCGGACGAGTGCGTTGCAATAGGCGCAGCCATCCAGGGCGGAGTCCTTTCCGGAGACGTAAAGGACGTCCTTCTTCTGGACGTAATGCCTCTCACCCTTTCCATCGAGACGCTCGGCGGAGTTTCCACGCCTCTCATCGAAAGGAATACCACAATCCCAGTAAAGAAGAGCCAGGTGTTCTCCACAGCAGCGGACAACCAGCCCGGAGTTGAGATCAACGTCCTTCAGGGCGAGAGAAAGTTCGCCCGCGACAACAAGTCCCTCGGCCGCTTCATGCTCAACGATATTCCTCCCGCACCCCGCGGAGTTCCCCAGATTGAGGTAACGTTCGACGTGGATGCCAACGGAATTGTGAACGTCACTGCAAAGGATCTCGGCACCGGCAAGAGCTCCAACATAACCATCACGGCTTCCACGAACCTTTCGGAGGAAGAAGTGGACAAGGCAGTGAAGGACGCCGAGAAGTACGCAGAAGAGGACAAGAAGCGCAAGGAGGCCGTGGACAACAAGAACAACCTGGAGGGCATGATAGACTCCCTTGAGAAGACTCTTAAGGAGGCCGGAGACAAGCTTTCGGATTCAGACAAGCAGACCGTTGAGTCCGCCGTGGCAAAGGCTAAGGACGCCCTTGAGTCCAATGACAATGACCGCATCAAGGCCGCATACGACACTCTCATGAACGAGACCCAGCCCGTCATCGCAAAGATGTACCAGCAGGCCCAGCAGGAGTACCAGCAGTCTCATCCCAATGACAGCGGAGACGATGACGGCGGCACGGAGTTCAACCAGCACTGATCTTACAAGGCATGCGCCCTTCACGGCGCCCGGTTCCGCCGGCAAAAGAGCGCATGTCCGGCATCATAATATTCCCGCAGATTATGCCGCAGACCCCTGTGGCATAACGGCATATTACGGCCCGTCCGTTTTCCGCCGCACGAAATGCGGCCTGCGGTGCACGGGCCATATGCAAGGGTCAACAAGAAAAAACAGACAAGACAGACAGCCGGGCCTCTGGCAAGCGGCGGATAGCATGCATGGAATGAGGCCGGACGGAGTGACATATGGCAGACGAGAAGAAAAACTATTATGACATCTTAGGGGTGTCCAAGACGGCCTCGCAGGACGAGATAAAATCCGCGTACAGGAAGCTTGCGAAGCAGTACCATCCGGACTTCAATCCCAATAACCCGGAGGCTGCGGACAAGTTCAAGGAGATTAACGAGGCCAACGCGGTGCTTTCCGACGAGCAGAAGAGGAAGCAGTACGATTTTGAGCTGGAGCATCCGAACATGGGCGGCATGGGCGGAATGGGAGGCCAGTACCAGAGCGGCAATTTTGACGGCGATTTCTCAGACCTCGGGGACATCTTTTCCAGCATATTCGGCGGCGGATTCGGCGGCGGCTCACAGCGTTCCTCAGGACCCGCCCAGGGGCAGGACCTGGAGTACATCATAGAGCTTTCATTCCTGGACGCCATAAAGGGCTGCACAAAGGACGTCTCTTATTTCCGCAACGAGCCCTGCCCCGCATGCAAGGCCACGGGAGCAAAAAACGGCACTGCGGTTGAGACTTGCTCCAAGTGCGGTGGCTCAGGAAAGGTGCGCACGCAGGTCAACTCATTCTTCGGCGCAACCATCCAGGTTTCCCCATGCCCGGACTGCGGAGGCACGGGCAGGAAGATAAAGGAGAAGTGCCCGGACTGCAAGGGCAGGGGGTTCCTCCGGAAAGAGACCAAGTTCTCCATCAAGATCCCCGCAGGCGCGGACAAGGATTCATACCTCGTAAAGCGCGGCTTCGGCAACTGCCCCGGAAACGGCGGCAAGAACGGAGACCTCTACATCCGCTTCAAGATACTTCCGCACAAGCTCCTCAGGCGTGAGGACAAGGACCTCTATGTCACCGTGCCCATCTCATACAAGACGGCGGTCTTAGGGGGCAAGATCAAAGTGCCCGGGATAGACGATGTCTTTGACCTCGAGATCCCCGAAGGCACCCAGTCCGGAACCCGCTTCACAATGAGAGGCAGAGGCGTCAAGACAGTGAACGGCACCGGAAACCTGTATGTCACCGTAGAGATAGAAGTGCCTTCCAAGCTATCATACGCCCAGCGCCAGAAGCTCAAGACGTACGAGGATGACATGCCCCTCAAGAGCTATCCCGGCATGAAGAAGTTCTCGGACACCGTCTCCAGCCTGTACGGCAAGGACCTGGACAAACAGTAACAATGAGACAGGCAGGCGCAATCCTGCATCAAAGGCGGGCTCCAGGCCCGTCTTTTGCACAATACGGCCCGTCCGTTTCCCAAGGCCTCATATAAGGCCTGCACAGCCCTTTCCTGGGGCAAAACCAAAACAAAGACAATGAGCCTAAGGCTCCGGCAATGGCGCATGCAGGCTCATGAAGAAGGCATATATGACAGTCAAAGACCGTTTCTTAAGATACGTCCGGATTCCCACGCCCTCCGATTCCAGGTCGGCGTCATATCCTTCCAACCCGCATGAGCTGGACCTTGCAGGTGTTCTTCTGCAGGAGCTAAAAGACATGGGAGTGCAGGATGCATGCATCCGGGACGGCGTTCTGTATGCATCCATCCCATCCAACTGCGCCCAGGAACCCAAATACTCCATAGGCTTCATAGCCCACATGGACACGGTTTCAGAGCCCGGCCTGGCGCAGGTCTGCCCCTGCATATGCGAAAATTATGACGGCGCCGCGGTGCGGTCCGGAAGGTCCGGGGAGCAGATTTCCCTGCAGGATTTCCCGCAGCTGGAAAGGTATGCGGGGGACTCAATCATAACCTCAGACGGCACATCCATACTTGGAGCGGATGACAAGGCCGGCGTGGCGGAGATAATGCAGATGGCGGAATACGTCTGCACCCATCCGGAGTTTAAGCACGGGCGCATAGGCATAGCGTTCACTTCGGATGAGGAGCTTGGCCGGGGAACGGAGACCTTTGACGTTCCCGGATTCGGCTGCGATTTTGCCTATACCGTGGACGGGGAGGAAGAAGGGGAGCTCTCATACGAGACCTTCAACGCGGCGGCTTTCACAATACGCATTCTTGGCCGCAACTGCCATCCCGGCTCTGCCAAAGGCGTCATGATAAATGCGGTAACGGTTGCAACAGAACTCATTTCAGCCATTCCGGCAGGCGAGCGCCCGGAGAACACGGAAGGCCGCGAGGGGTATTATTTCGTGAACCGCTTTGAGGGCAATGTGGACCAGGCTGTCATAGAGGGAATAATCCGGGACCATGACCCGGCTGCCTTTGAAGCCCGCAAAGAGTACGTTCAAAGCGTGGTCCGGGAGTTCAACGGGAAATATCCGGGCAGAGTCCGGATAGAGATGAAGGATGAGTATTACAACTGCAAGGAAAGAATAGAGCCTTTCCCGCATCTCATACAGAACGCATATGAAGCCATGCAGGCAAACGGGATACAGCCCAAAATAATCCCCGTCCGCGGAGGCACGGACGGTTCCATGCTCTCATACAAAGGCCTGCCCTGCCCAAATCTTGGAACAGGCGGCCTTGGCGCCCACAGCCTCAAGGAGTGCATACCGGTTGGCGCTATGGAGAGGATGGTGGGAGTTCTTTTGGGCATCGTATCCGCGTACGTTGCGCAGGAGTAATATCCTGCAATTCTGAAACAACGGCGAAGAAATCGCGCTTGCTTTTCCCATAATGAGGTTTTATAATCATAAGGGAAGACAGTTGTGAAAATCCCAATTGGAATTCTTCAATAAGATGGTGATACAATGACAAGTAAAAAAACATATAAATCCCCGTTGCCTGGAACAGGCGACTATATTGATGCGGTCACCAATAATTACTATGTTGACAAGACCCTTCTTATAAAGACTTTGATTGATGAACATCCAACTGTGGCTCTCTTCACTCGTCCCAGAAGATTTGGAAAATCCTTGAACATGAGCATGATCCAAACTTTTTTTGAGAAGACGGATGATGATAAATCCGTATATTTCAAAGGCAAGAAAATCTGGAAGTGCGGGAAAAAATACAGGGATGAACAAGGGAAGTATCCCGTCATATGCATTTCTTTTCATACAATAGAAGACAATACATGGGACGACAGCCTCGGCAACATCAAGATCCAGATATCCGAGGAGTTCAAAAGGCACAGTGAGCTTGCTGAACCCGGCGCACTGAAAGACGATGATCTTGAGATATACAATAATATAAAGAATTTCAAGGCTGACATATCCTTTTACAAGGCTGCTTTGATGTATTTGACGCGCTTTCTGTCAGAGTATTACAGCCAGCCAGTCATTGTTATTATTGATGAATACGATACGCCCATCCGGAACGGACAAGCAAAGGGGTTCTATAACGATGCAATCTCTTTCATGAATATTTTTTATTCCATGGGGCTGAAAGGCAACAAGTTCCTGAAACAGGGCATACTCACCGGTGTGCTGAGCATTGCGCAGGCAAGCACATATACCGGGCTGAACCATCTTTACGTCAGCACAATCACCAGGGGCGGAGACGAGTATTTCGGTTTTACAAAAGACGAAGTCAGGGACTTGCTCGCCTACTATGGCTATGAAGATAAGTTTGAAGAGCTGTACGAGTGGTATGACGGATATTTGTTCGGCAGCAACGAGATTTACAATCCGTGGTCGGTTATGTATTATGTGTATTACAAATGCACCCCTGATATTTATTGGGTTGACACTGCGGACAACAGCGACCTGAAACTGTTGCTGAGAGCTTCCTCAAATGAAATGCTTGACGGCCTGATAAAATTGAAACAGGGCGGAACGGTTGAGTCTAATATAGAAGAGCACATAACATATTCCGATATTTATTCCAGCAAAGAGAATATTTATACGCTTTTGCTGTCCACAGGATATCTCAAGGCGACAAAAATCAATTCAGACCCCGCAAATAAAATGTATAAGCTGAAGCTGCCTAACAAGGAAGTGTCAGTCATCTTTGACAGAGAAATCGTTTCTGTCTGTGAAATAAGCGAGGGGGATTTCAACAGATTATGGGATTCTCTCCTGAACAGGGACGCCGAAACATGTGAGCAATACATACAGCGTCTCATGCAGACGGAGGCAAGCTCTCTCGATACGGCATATGAGTATTTTTATCATGGATTTATGTTCTGCCTTTGCGCATACAGAACGTCGAACTATATTATTCGTACAAACAGGGATTCAGGAGTCGGCAGATATGATATAACAGCGGCATCCAGAAAAGGAAGCAAAGGTATTGTGTTTGAACTCAAGAGCATGAATAACAGGGAATCTGATTATGCCCTCGCAAAGGCATCCGAGCAGGAGATAAGCGATGCGCTGTACAAGGAGGCGCAGAAAGCAGTTGAACAGATAGACCGGATGCATTATGTCAGTGATCTTATAGATACAGGCCATACGGATATCCTTAAAGTAGGAATAGCCTTTAAAGGACAGTATTTGAGAATGTGTATCGTTTAGCATAATCAGCGGCGACTGCTTCAGCATATCAGCAGAAAAGACGGCCATAGGGCCGTCTTTCCTTTTGCCCCCGTAGCCGGCCTGCAGGAGAATTTCATAATTGGAGAAACTGTAAAATCCGTCCGATTGCATATTGGTATACCGGACGGGCCGGAGGGCGGCGTGAAACAAACGGCGCAGGGTTCGTTGCACGGAAAGGATGAATATGAGCTGCATAAAATCAAAACGGCTTGCATTGTTGATAACTTTTTACAATAATTTGCCATTTAAACAGTCATTGAAGCAATATTTTGTTGTTATACACCGTTATTGTGGATAAAATGTGGAATTTTTTTGTGAACTTTACAAAAGCGGATTAGGAAAACATTCTTTCTGTGGACAACTCATTGTGCATAACCCGGGCTTTTTTGCCCGCATATGTGGTTTTTGGAGGAGTTATCCACAGGATGTTGAGATGTGGGATGCATATAAAAAATGCGTTTGCATAAGATTCCGGGCGCCCCGGGATTATGCATTCCGGGTGTGAAAGCTGTAAAATTTCACACTTGCGGCGAGCGGCGGGGAGCATGAAAGGTTTTGCATGCGTTGACAAGCCGTGATATACTGTTAGAAGAGAGCGTTTGCTCAGGCGTGTGAGAATGGGATTATACGATTTAGAGGAATATGACCACATATATGTCACCGTCCGCCGGGACAAGCTCAAGGACCTGAAGGTCTGCTATGAGCAGTTCGGATGGGAGGAAGTGGAGTGCCAGGAGCACAAGGTGTATGACAACCTTCTGGACATGACTTTCCGCCGTCCGCACAAAATTGCGGACAAGGATGAGCTGCAGCTTCTGCAGGTGCATCTGGAAGAGGCTCTCAATGCGGTCGGCAAATATGAGAAGGCGCCCAAGAGAAAGACCAGGGCTTTTGTCTCGTGCCTTGGGGTGCTGGCTTTTCTGCTGCTCGCAATAGGCCTGCCTCTCGGCATTGTCTCCGGCACGGCGTCATATAAAGTCATAGGCTACGTCATGGCGGCCGCGGGCGTCATAATAATCCCCATGGTCAGCGTCTTCGGCGTCAAGCTGTGGAGGTATGAGAACAGGACGTATGAGAGGCGGCTCAAGATTTCCAGGGAACTGGTTATCGGCATATGCCACAACGCAGTGCTTGTAAGACAGAGAGGCACGGAAGCTCTTGTGGAGTCTGCGGAGCCAATAAGGGAAATGATGCATGGCATAGCCCGGAAAGCCAGGACGGAGGAGCAGGGGGAGGAGATGCTTGCGGACATAATGGACGCGGGCATCAGAAAGGCCATGGAGGAAAGAAGGGCCGGCGCGGCGCATGCGGCCGGAGACCTGGCCGGAACGGCAAAGGAAGATGCGGGCAATGTCGTGGTGGTTCCCGCCGGGGATTCGGTTGTGATTGTGGAGACGGAGCCTGCGGACGGGCAGGCCGCAGCCGCAAAGGAGGCGAAGGATGAGTAAAGAGACTCTCGCCGCCGGAAGGCATGAAACCAGGACCCATTCAGCCAGAAACAGTTCCAAGGACACGAGGATTGTGCGCGTGCGCACGGAGAAACGGGGCAATGCGGTCAAGACCCTCGGATTCGTGTTCCTCATCGCCCTGCAGGTCGCCATCATCCTCACACTGTATTTCCTGTATCTGGCCGCCCTGCACTGGTACCTCGTTCTGTCCTTTGTCTTAAGCATACTGTCCGTGTTCCACGTCTTCCTTTCCAAGAAGGAAGGGCAGACGAAGGCCCTGTGGATCTTCATCCTGGTCATAGGGTATTCAATAGGTTTTATAATATACATCCTTTCCCAGGAGAAGATATTCTACGGCCGCAAGGAGAAGAGATACAGGGAGATATACGCAAGGGCGGAAAAGTATTCCGCGGAGTACGCGGAGACGGGGGAGCACACGGACGAGTCCCGCAGTGACGTGCAGTACCTCAAGAGCGCGGGAAATCTGGACGCGCACAACTGTTCTTCCGTGAAGTTCCTGGCGTCCGGGTCCGTGCTTTTCGATGACGTCCTGGACAGGCTGAAGCTTGCGCAGAAGTTCATCTTCATAGAGTTCTTCATAGTCAATGACGGCATCCTCATGAAGCGCATGAAGAACATCCTGTACAGGAAGGTTAAAGAGGGCGTGGACGTGCGCCTCATAATAGACGGCATAGGCTCCAGGTCCCTTTCCTCCCAGACAAGGAAAGAGCTTGTGGAAAACGGCGTCAAGCTGCAGATATTCAACCGCTTCATACCGTATTTCACCTTTGCGCTGAACCTTAGGGACCACAGAAAGATAGTGGTCATAGACGGCCTGTACGCGTACACCGGAGGATGCAACCTCGCGGACGAGTACATAAACGAAAAGCGCATGCACGGCTACTGGAAGGACAACGGCGTGCTCATAACCGGCCCCGCCGTGGATTCCGTGACACTCACCTTCCTGCGCCAGTATGAGTTCCTCTCCAGGCAGCAGGAGGATTACAGCCGGTATCTCGGCCTCAGCTTCCCCAGCGTCTCAGACTCTGCCGTCGTGCCCTGGGCGGACGGCAAGGATTACAGGAGAGACATAGTAAAGGGCCTTTATACCAGCATCATGACGGGCGCAAAGAAAAGGCTGTACATCATGACCCCGTACCTCGTTCCGGACGAGGAGACCATGTCCCTTCTGGAGGACAAGGCCCTGTCCGGAGTGGACGTGCGCATAGTGCTTCCGGGAGTGCCGGACAAGCAGTACGTGTATTACGTAACCATAGCCCGCGCAAGGCAGCTCATGAAGAGCGGCGTGAAGTGCTATCTCATGAGCCAGTCCTTCGTGCACAGCAAGGTTGTCTTGAGCGAGAACGCCGTCTCGGTCGGATCCGCGAACATAGACCTTCGCAGCTATTACAACCAGTTTGAGAACGGCGTATACACGGACGACCCCTCATTCATGGACGAAGTCCTGAAGGATTTCGAGAGCACATTCAACCTGTCCACGGACCTTGCCCTGAAAAAAGACAGGTTCCCGCTATTAAACCGCTTCATAGCGGCATTCTTAAGGTTCTTCTCGCCCCTCATGTAAAATGGAGGCGCCCGCAGCCGGAACACAACAGATATGCCGCATCCAATATACCGCATCCAAAAGGGGGCTCTTCGCGAGAGCCCCTTGTGTCATATCATATGCAGTTTTCTGCGGAAAGGTATGGATTATCCCTTGTCTGCGCCGTCCTTCACAGACTCCGCCTCTTTTGCGCCTGCGGCCTCTGCGGCCGCATGGTCCGAGGCAGACAGTCCGGCGTCTCTAGGGGGGGCCTGCAGCCAGGGCGGAAGCTCTTCCACAGGGTATCCGTCCCCGCGGTCCTTCTTTTTTACGGCCACGTAAATCCAGAACAGGCATGCGCCTGCCGCCACTGCGTTTATGGCGACAATTATCCAGATCCACCATGAAGACGGAGGCACCGTTATGACCACTATGCTGTCATCCTCGTGTGTGGAGTTGTATATGGAATTGGTGCAGGCCGTATTGAGGCCGGTATACAGGACATGCTTCGCTGCCGTCTGCAGGAGGGAGAGCAGGATGGGGTTGTCCTCATATTCGTCCATGTCCAGATACGAGAAAGAGGCAGTGTCCAGCCAGTCCCAGTCCTCCATGAAAAGGTCCCCGCCGGCAAGAAGCATCTGCTCCGCGGAGAGGGCCTGCGTGTCTTTTTTGCAGGAGATTATGGTGCCGTCATAGCCCCATTCATTCCGCAGTATGCCGGTCAGAAGGGCATAGCTGCCGCCGTTCCACACAGCCCCTGTGTTGGAGCATGAAGCCATTATCCCTTGTGCGCCCATCCGCACGGCAATATGGAAGGGGGTGAGATACGTTTCCCTTAAGGCCTGCTCCGTCAGCCACAGGTATGCGCTGTCCGCGCCGGTTTCCTGCGCATACGCCGTAAGCGAGGTTACGTAGCATGTGAGCCCCGCGGCAGCGGCGCCGCTCACTACGCACCCTGCAACCATGCCGGAAAGGAAGCTGTCTTCGGATGAATTCTCATAATTTGCGCCTGCGAATGGAGTGCGGTGCACAACGGCACCGGGAGCGTACCAGCCGTCATATCCCATATCCGCGGCCTCTTTGCCCATCTGCATGCCGTATTCCGCGCACATCACCTTGTTCCAGGTCTGCGCCAGAACTGTCTGCGAAGGGTATCCCACGCCTGCGTCCGCCGCATGGTATGAGCCAATCTGCGAGGACCCGTACGCAAACACCCTTTCCGGCTTTTCCACGCTGTCCAGGGCATATTCATGCCCGTATCCGTGCAGCACAAGATCCGCCATCTCTTCCGCCCCAAGCTGGGATATTGCCGTATCCCACAGAGCGGAGTCCAGATTATCCGGATCTCCGAGATACAGGCCCGTGCTGTTAACCGCAAGGTCCGTGTACAGAGAAATGTATGCGCTCTGGTCTGCGGAATCATCCGCGCGGGCGGATTTGCGCATGAGTGACAGGCTGTCTTCCGGAAGAGGGGCGGAGCCGTCTTCATCCTCCGGCTGTTCATTCCCCGGAGCGTCCGGCTCTATGTAAAATGCGTCCAGTATTTGCTCTTCCGTATATGATCCGAGGGCTGCGGTGTTTTCATCCGCCTCGCGTGCCCCGCTCTTTTCCGCAGGGAAGGTTGAGACGAAGTCCGCGCGGGAGAGAAGGTCCAGGCCTTCTGAGATCCCCGGCGTCTCTTCATCTCCGGAGAACAGATTGGAGGAGCCGGCTTTGTAATCCGCGCCCAGGCTGTACGGTATAAGGTCCGCAACTGTTGTGTGGGCGTCTGTCTTCAATGAGAGCCGGTATTCCCCGGCCTCCAGCACGTATCCGCCGGCGCCGCCGTCCAGGGATTCATCATATGAGGCTGTGTCTTCCAGGGAGAAGGAGAGGGCAACGTCTTCGCTCTCCCCGGGCTCCAGAAGGCCTGTTTTTGCATACGCCACAAGAGTCTCCGAAGCCTTCTCCACACCGCCTGGGGTGTACGGAGGAGCGCAGTACAGCTCCACGACATCTTTTCCCGCCACAGCGCCTGTGTTTGTTACGGTCAGCGTTACGGAGAAGGAGGAGGCTGCTCCGGTCTGGAGGGAGACGTTGAGCTTTTCATCCGTCCAGCTGAATGTGGTGTATGAAAGGCCGTATCCGAAGGGATACTGCACCACGTCCTCATATCCGTTCTCCAGGCCCCATCTCTCTTTGGCATATTCCGTGTCCCAGAAGCCTTCCGCGTCTGCGGTCTCATACCACTTGTATCCGGCATATATGCCTTCTTCGTATTCCAGATAGCTTGTGTCCGTGTATTTTGCCTCCGGCTCCGCAGGCTCATTTTCCGTCCCGTCCTCCGGATTTTCATCCGTGTCCGCATATGTCTGCTGGATTCCGGCGTCTGCGTCCGGGTCATTATCCCCGCTGTCTCCCGGCGGCCCGGATGTGTCCAAATACCGGGAAAGGCCGTCCTTGCCGGAGTTGACATAGGCGGGGGATGTGGAGAAGTCATATGCGTACGTGTCCGTGAGCCTGCCGGAGGGATTCACGTCTCCGTACAGTATTTCCGGCAGGGCGGAGGCCGCGTTGTTGCCCGTGGCTCCGGCCACAAGGCATGCGTCCAGGCCGTCTATGCAGTCCAGGAATCCCAGGTTCATCTGGGCGGCGGAATTTATTATGACAATGACCTTCTCAAAGGCCTGCCCGGCCCATGTGAGAAGGTCTTCCTCTTCCGTGGAGATGTCCAGATACGTGCGGTCTTCGTCTGCTGCGGCCTCAGGGCTGGAGGAGTCTATTGTTCCCTTGTACTGCACCTTGGGGGGATCTGTGCCCTCGCCGGACACGCGGCCTAAAACCACTATGGCGGTGCCGGAATACGCCCTCATGTTTGCCTGCAGGGAGGAGGAGTAAAAATCGTCGAATTCCGGCTCGTACAGCCGGTAATATTCATAATCCCCGCAGCTTAGAGAGCCCGCCGCATAGTACGGGCGGGTTCCCAGGTATCTCGTGTACATTGCGGTAATCTCGCTGTAATGCGAAATTCCGTATGAGGAGAGGGCGTCCAGAAAATCCGTCTGCGGGTACGGGTCTGCGGAGACCATGCTTCCGTACTGCACGGTCTGCCCGCTGCCGGAGCCTCCGGATATCCATTCCGTTGAGGACCAGCCCAAAACGCAGACTCTCCCGTCCGTTTCCTTGTCCAAGGGGAGGGCGCCGTCATTTTTAACCAGCACCGCGCCTTCCTCCTCAATCTGCACGGCCAGCTCCTCGCCGTCTTCGCGGACGTCGTCCGCAAGGGTGGTGGTGCTGGAGAGGTAGTGGATTATGGTCTTGGAAAACACGCCGCACACGACATCCATGGCAATGATGATTGCCATGATGAGCGAGCAGAAGACTATGCAGATTATCCGGAAAGTCTTTATCTTCATACCGCGTATCTCCCCGCCGGATATGGTACCACACAAGGGCAGAGAATGTCAAACCTCATGCCGGGCCGTGCATGCGCCGTTCAGGCCGTTCATGCAGACGCAGAAAGAGCGCCCGTTTTTTTGCGCGGGCGGAATGCCTCAAAACGGAACGCATATGCCTGTTCCAATGCAAAAGGGAAGGGACCCGGGAGCCATGCATCATGTGGCCGTACAGCCGTATAAAAGAAAAGGACATGGCGTTTTAAGCCATGTCTTTTCCGGGTGCCGGAAGGCTGCCCTGGCAGTCCCGCCGGCTGCCTGCGGGCCCGGCGCCCTTGAGGGGCGCAAGGGATTCCGCAAGCGGATGTTTTATATGGGAAAATATCTCATGGGGGATATGGGTGATCCTCTTGTCCGGGCCCGCTTTTTAGCGGGATGCATGCCCGTCCTGCAGGCGGGATAGGGGTGCCGCCGCAGGAGCCGGGCAAAGGGTCATGCCCTCTCATATTGGGGGAATGGTGTAATCTTCAAGGGGATCCGCCCTGGAATCTGCAACAGGATCAGTAATTCTTGCAGTTGAGCTCGAAGTATGCCTGCGCGTGGTCGCATACGGGGCACTTTTCCGGAGCGGACTCGGACACTACGATGTGCCCGCAGTTGCGGCACTTCCATACATGAATGCCCGTTTTCTTCGTGAAGACCTCGTTGTTCTCCACATTGGCGGCCAAGGCGAGGTATCTCTCCTCGTGGCCCTTCTCAATTGCCGCTACGCCGCGGAACTTCTCGGCTATCTCGTGGAAGCCTTCCTCGTCTGCAATCTTCGCAAAGTCCGCGTACATGGATGTCCATTCATCGTTCTCGCCCTGCGCTGCGGCGTGCAGGTTGGCGTCTGTGTCTCCAATGCATCCGAGCGCCTTGAACCACATCTGCGCATGCTCTTTCTCGTTGTCCGCCGTCTCCTGGAAGATGGCCGCTATCTGCTCATAGCCTTCCTTCTTTGCCACGGATGCGAAGAATGTGTACTTGTTTCTCGCCTGGCTCTCGCCTGCGAACGCGTATCTAAGATTGGCCTCTGTCTTCGTGCCCTTAAGATCTTTCATAATCTCTCTCCTGGTTCGTTTTTGTTGGCACCAATATACCACCCGCCGAAGAGGGCTGTCAAATATAATTAGGACTAAATCTCAATAAGAAAAAATTTTCGTGCGCTTCACACATACCGTTCACACGTCATCTGAGATAATATACAGATTGCAAAAATCTGTATAATAACGGCATATATCCTTGATTTGGCGCACATCTCTTCCGGTGCATGAACAGATATCCGGGGACTTATACGAGCCCCTGCGGGGCTAATGCGGGCCCTGCTGCAGGCAATTTGCAGGACTGCGGATGGCCCGGTAGAGGAAGTCCGGACAGAGACCGGACAGAGACCGGACAGAGACCGGACAGAGACCGGACAGAGACCGGACAGGGAATGTCCGGATGGCGGAATGTGCAATTTAACGAGGCGTTTTGTTGCGGGGCAGATATAATTTGACAGTTTTATTCTTTTGGTGTAAAGTAGTATGGAGAATCATAAGGCGGCCGGACTTTACTTTGAAAAGATATGACGTTGTGATAGTCGGAGCCGGGGTGGCGGGGTTGAATTGCGCCCTGCATCTCGGACAGGACAGAAACATCCTTCTGATCTGCAAGGGAATCCCTGAGAAGAGCGACAGCTATCTCGCCCAGGGCGGGATCTGCTGCATGCAGGGGATTGAAGACTATGATGATTATTTTGAAGACACCATGCGCGCCGGACACTATGAGAACAATCCCGTGACGGTAGACTGCATGGTCCGTTCATCCCCGGAGATAATAGCGGAGCTGGTATCCCTCGGGGTGGATTTCGCGCACGGCAGGGACGGGCGCCTGGCCGTAACCCGTGAGGGCGGCCACAGCAGGAAGCGCATATGCTTCCATGAGGACAGCACCGGAAACGAGATAACCACAAGGCTCATGGACAAAGTGAAGACCCTGCCCAATGTCAGAATCCGCCCGGAGACCACGATGCTGGACATTATAGAAAAGGACGGCAGATGCCTCGGAATCGTGGCCATGGACAACGCGACGGGAGACATAGAGCACATATACGCGGACTACACCGTTCTTGCCACGGGAGGCATAGGAGGGGTGTATGAGAGCAGCACCAATTACAGGCTCTTGACCGGAGACTCCCTTGCCATAGCCATGAGGCACGGCATTCCCGTGGACCACATAAACTACGTGCAGATACATCCCACAACCCTTTACACTCCGGACAAGACAGGCCGCAGGCTCCTCATATCAGAGTCCGTCCGCGGCGAGGGCGCAAAGCTCCTGGACAAGAACTATCACAGGTTCACGGACGAGCTGCAGCCCAGGGACGTTGTCACATCCGCCATATACAGGCAGATGGAAAAGGACGGCACACAGTACGTCTGGCTGGACATGAGGCCGGTAGGGCGCCATGAGCTTCTGGAGCATTTCCCCTCAATCGTGGAGGAGTGCAGCGACGCCGGATATGACGTCCTCTGCGAATGCGTGCCCGTCGTTCCCGCCCAGCACTATTTCATGGGCGGCGTTCGCAGCGACACCGAAGGCCGCACCACAATGCCCCGCCTGTACGCCGTAGGCGAGACCTGCTGCAACGGAGTGCACGGCGCAAACCGCCTTGCGTCCAACTCCCTCCTTGAGGCCCTGCTCTTCGCAAAGCGCGCGGCGCTGGACATAGAGGCCGGATACACAAAGGCCGCGGATGAAGACATCCAGGCGGCCGAGGCGGCAATTAACCCTGCGGATTACAGCAACCCCAAAGACCTTTTAGAGGATTACAAGGCCATGGTAATAGAGGCCATACAGGAGGCGAACGCATGCCGGACGTGACAATGACTGTCAACATGGATCAATATATCCTCGCCGCTCTAAGAGAGGACATGCCAAACGAGGACATAAGCACGAACGCTGTCCTCCGCGGCCCCAAATACGGCACCGCGGACCTCATCTGCAAGCAGGACGGAGTGATATGCGGCCTGGACGTATTCGCCCGCACATTCGCCCTTCTGGACTCCGCCACCGCGGTCCAGCTTTTCGCCAGGGACGGGGACCGGGTGGAAAAGGGCCAGATCCTTGCCAAAGTGTCCGGAGACATGCGCGTCATCCTTTCCGGAGAGCGCACGGCGCTCAACTACCTCCAGCGCATGAGCGGAATAGCCACATACACCGCCGAGGTCGTAAAGCTCCTGGAAGGCACAAGCACCAAGCTTTTGGACACCCGCAAGACCACGCCCAACATGCGCATCTTTGAAAAGTACGCCGTAAAGGTGGGCGGGGGAAACAACCACCGCTATAACCTCTCGGACGGCATCCTTCTGAAGGACAACCACATAGGCGCCGCCGGCGGCGTCAAGGAGGCCGTGCGGCTTGCAAAAGAGTACGCGTCATTCGTGCGCAAGATAGAAGTGGAAGTGGAGAACCTGGACATGTGCGCCGAAGCCCTTGAGGCCGGGGCGGACATCATAATGCTGGACAACATGTCCCCCGAGGACATGAAAAAGGCCGTCCAGATGATAGCCGGCCGCGCCGTGACGGAGTGCAGCGGAAACGTCACAAAGGAGAATATTCAAAAGATTACGGACACCGGCGTGGACTACGTCTCCAGCGGAGCCCTCACCCATTCCGCGCCCATCCTGGACGTCTCCCTTAAAAACCTCCATCCCGTGAAGCTGGCCTTTTAAAGCGCCCAGCCCAGGCGGCAGACAGCCATAAAAAGAGATAAATTGCAGCGGTTTGACGTTTTGGCGTCTTGCCGCTGCTTTTTCTTACGCCAAAAGGTATCCGGACCTACATAGTAGGGTTGACATTATATGACTTTTATAATATCTTATACTCATTTTCACAGGCAGGGGGACTGGCTTGGTTATGATAATTTTGAGTGTTCATGCAAAGAATTTTATGGTGTTCAAGAATTATGTGCTCTTCAATCTGAAGGTGAACGAGTACATGGATGAAAATTTTCATGAACAAAATTTGTTCAAGGGAAAATACAGCAGGATTGTCCGCTCCGCGCTCGTGCTCGGTACTAACAATGCGGGGAAGAGCTGCCTCATTAAAGCCATCCATTGCATACGGGAATTCATGTTCGGCCGTTTGCCTATGGATGATCTGAAGCCCAATCCGTATTCCGGAAGCAATATTGTGACTTTGGGCATGAAGTTTGTATACAACGGAACTGAGTACGAGTATGACTTTGACTATGACGTCACCCTGTTGAAGAACGGCAAGAGGAATGGCTTTGTGAGCGAGTATCTGGACAGGATAGACCATATTTCGGAAGATTCGGACTGCATATCATACCATCACCTGTTTGGCAGGAGCAGGGAGTTTAATGAATATTACCTCAACGATGACAAATACCGCGGCCGCATGCTCAA
The DNA here is from genome assembly GCA_021204625.1 of Clostridia bacterium. Taxonomy (GTDB): domain Bacteria; phylum Bacillota; class Clostridia; order Christensenellales; family Borkfalkiaceae; genus Coproplasma. The sequence continues at coordinate 18,618 of JAJPZA010000147.1, forward strand.
GAAATTCCCGCCGGAAGAAACCACGGCGTATACATCGGATTCATACGGCAATCCCGTGCTTGGGAAGTGCAGGCATCTTTTAGGTGAGGCTGCCTCGGAAATGGATGTTGTGGACATGAACGACATTTCCTTGGACAAGACTCTTGAAGCCCTGAAGTACGATATGCCGGAAAAGGACAGGATAGCTGAGTTCATTCGCGGGGCAGGGCTGTATATAGATGACATTGAATACCGGAAAAAGCCGGAAGAGGAGCCGGATGCGGATGACCCGGAGGATGGGGAAGATCCGGAAGACGAGGAAGATTCGGAGGATGATGATTCGTATGAGATGGAAGATGATGTTCCGGACGAGCCGGAGGATGAATCGGCCGTTAAGGATGAGGCGGTGCTGTACGGGCCGGAAGACTGGGCCGGGGCGGACGGAGATCAGGTAGTGCTTGAGGATGACCTCATGAGGCTGTATTCATGCCGCAACGGAACGTGGTACAGGACTTTGGAAAGGGATTCCGAGGCCGCTGTGAAGCTTATAGCTCTGTCCGGCTATATCGTGGATGCTCTGGACAACGGAAAGGCGCTTGTTGTGGATGACCTTTGCCGCTACGTCCATCCTAATATTGTGTCAAAGATTATGGAGCTGTTCGGCTTGCAGAACTGCCCGGACAGCCAGCTCATATTCACAGCCTCGGACACGAGCCTCTTGGACGGAAAGATCAAAAGGCTCAGAATGGACCAGATCTTTTTCATGAAGAGGGAACGGACCAACATTAACGTGCGCTCCATGGCCGGCCTTTGTTTCCGTGCGGACACGGACAGGGACTGCGTGGACGGAGACTGGCGGGAGCTGTACAGGCACGGATATTTCGGCGCTGTTCCTGACACAGACTGGGATGAGTTCGCAGGTGACATCCCGGAGAAGAAAAAGAGGGCGCATTAGTCCGGCTCAAAGGGGAGAGGAGGTTTGTATGTTAGTATCAATATCAGCCTATAACTTTATGCTGTTTGGCAGCAGTGAATCTTTTGACATGCTGCCGGACAAGGGAATCCGCACAAAGGATGCCGGAGTATTCCGTCTGGATTCTGCCGGCATACTCAAGTCAATATGCATATACGGCCCCAACAACTCCGGCAAGAGCTGCCTCATCCACGCCGCGGAATGCCTGCGTGATTTGATCCTTGGCCATGTGAACGAAAGATATATGCGCCCCAACTTGAATACGGGGAGCAGCATAATTGGCCTTGGAGCGGAGATCTGCGACGAAGAGGGAGAGGCATGCAAGTACAGCATCAAGTACGACATTGAAAGCAAGCGCTTTGTGTTTGAAAGCCTTTTGGAGATAGACGAGAGCGTGAGCGACCGCTTTGACCGCCGCCGCGAGAAGGAGATTTTCATACTGGACAGGGGTAATGACATATGCCGTTGCATAGACGGCGAGGAGGTCTGTGAGCTCATGAAGGCGGCTCCTGAGGACAGGCTGCTCATCCATTCCCTCAGGGACCGGTTCGAAAAATACGCGGACGCGCTGGAGGATTTTGCCAGCAGCGTGGACATTGTGGACATGAACACCATCACGCTGGAGAAGACCACAAGGGCTTTGAAGTACGGCACGCCGCTCAAGGAGAGAATCCTGCAGATTATAAGGCAGGCTCAGCTGTTTATCAATGACTACGCATATGTGCCAGATAACGGTGATGGCAGCGTCATTTCCGGCAAATCCGGCCCGCAGGAAATAACTCAGGAAGACTACAGGTGCCTGTACTCATATCATAACGGCACGGCATACCGGAGCATAGAGTGCGACTCCGTGGGCATGTTAAAAACCGTTGCTCTGGCAGGATGGATAGCGGATGCCTATGACAACGGACGCATACTGTTAATAGATGATCTGGACGGCCTGTATTTCAGGCTTGCTCAGGCGCTAACAGGTCTGTTCAGCTGCGACGGCAACATTAGCTTTTCCCAGCTCATATTCACGACCCATGACTTCACTATTCTGGACTTCAAGAATCTGTTCCGCAGAGACCAGATTAAGTTCATGGACAGGTGCTTAGGAGAGACAAGCGTTTCATGGATGAGAAGATGCGCATTGGACAGAATCCGTTCAATTTCGGATTCCATGAAGACTGTTGAGGAGCTGAACTTTGAGGCCTGCTCCAGGCCTGCGTTCTTTGATTTCGTGGGAAATGAGCCGGAGGACGAATGATGCAACCCAGGTCTAAGTCCAAGGCTCTGCATACAATGGAGGCGGTACATGATAATATCCGTTCGCGTGGCCAATTACATGGTTTTCCGCACAGGCAGGGAATTCTCCATGAAGGCGGACAGGCGGATCAGAAAATACAGCTTCAACGCCTATGAGCGCAATGGGTACAGCATTCTCAGCGAAGCCTGCATATTCGGCCCTAACAGCGCCGGCAAGACATGCCTCGTCAATGCTATCAGAATTATCAGGGACGTCATGCTCGGCAAAGCGGCCGGGAATGAAATCATCCCCTGCCGGTACGGCGGGGATGCGGTAAGCTCGCTGGGAATTTCCTTTTATTACAACGGCAAGGCATACAGCTATGACTTGCGGTATGACTGCGCCGGCAAAAGCTTTGTGTATGAATGCCTCATGGAGATTGCCAGAGACAGCCGGGGCGTGAAAAGGCCAGAAAAATCTTCCTGCGGGATGTGGTCAATGGCAAATGCCGTTTCAGCAGAAACAGGCTTCTGAGCAAGGAGATGGAATCAGTTCCCGCTGACACAGCAATCATATACGGGCTTGACGCGAATCATCCGGAAGTCGGTGAATGCAGGGGGATTATGGCCGGATTCGCCTCTTTGATAGATGTCGTGGACATGAAAAGCATATCCCTGGAAAAGACCATTGACGCTTTCAAGAACGACAGGCAAATAAAGGAAAAGACAGTCCGGTTTATTAAGATGTCCGGCGTGTATATTGACAGCATTGAGTATATGGACGGCCCGGAAACGGCGTGCCTCGATGACTGCCTGAAGCTTTATACGACATATAACGGAATCCGGACACAGGCTGTAAAGGCGGAATCTTCAAACACGCTGAATCTTATAGCCCTTGCAAGCTACATAACGGACGCCATAGACAACGGCAGAACTCTGGTTATAGACCACTTTGGCGAAGGTGTGCACATTTCGCTTCTCAGGGAGCTGGCAGGGCTTTTTATCAGCGACACGGATTACCGGGGCCAGCTGATTTTCACCACTCAAAACATCATGATGATGGATATCCGCCATCTGTTCCGCCGGGACCAGATATGGTTTGCAGACCGGAAGAATGATGATGCAGACATCTATCCTTTGGCGGATTTTAGTTCACTGTGTAACGAAATCCATTCGGAGTATGAGCTGTTGTATGAATACCAGGCCGGCTGCTTCGATGCCATTCCAGACCCAGGCTATCTGTACCTTGATGATGGCATGGGAGAGGAGGCATGGTACAAGAACCGGCATTTATAATGCGGGATGATGCATCATGATAATAAGCGTATCCATCGGCAATTATGCCATTTTCGCGGGGAAAGAGGAGTTTTCGCTCAAAGCGGACATGAGAAACAAAAGGTTTCCGGAAAATACGCATTCCGGGAACGGATACAGCATAGTGAAGGCGGCGTGCCTTTTCGGAGGCAACAATTCCGGGAAGACATGTCTGGTCCGCGCAATCAAATGCATACGGGATGTGATGCTCGGAAGAGTGGATGATGCAGATATCGCGCCGTACAGGTTTGGAAACATACAGTTTGTTCGCTTGGCATGTCTTTTCTATATAAAGGCAGGGCATTCCGGTATGAGTTCAAGTATGATGCATGTGAAGACCCTGCAAGCAGAGGCTTTGTGTATGAGCGTTTCCTGGAGCTTGAGAGGGTTCGCGGACATGAAAAATCAAGGGAGATATTCCTGCGGGATACGAGAAAATCTCTGTACAGAATCCGTGAGGACAGCTCACTGAATGATGCCTTAATGGCAATCCCCCGAGACAGGATCATGATATATGACCCAGGCATAAGCGGCAGTCCTGCGGTGAAGAGAATAGCGGATATCATAGCAGGTTTCGCAGGCACGGTGGATGTCATTTGCATGAAGGACATTCCGCTGGAAAAAACCATAAGGGTCCTGAAATGCAATGAGCCAATAAAGGAAAGGGTGGTCGAGTTCATCAAGGCCTCGGATATCGGGATAGAGGACTGTTATTACTCGGCCTGCAATGAATGTAAGATGAATCCGGCATACGGCGCTGCGGTTTATCCGGAGGATCTGGACTGCCTTGTGTCCGTGCACAGAGGACATCCGGTAAAAAGCATATCGTTTGACTCGGATGGGGCATTGAAGCTTATTGCCCTGGCAAGCTATATCATAGATGCCATAGATAACGGCAGGACGCTTGTCGTGGACAATCTGGACAGCAGCCTGCACTACAAGCTTACAAGAGCCATCATATCCTGCTTTTTGCTGGACTCCAATCCTTGCGGGCAGCTTATATTCACTGCACAGGATGTGGACCTGCTGGATATACAATGGCTGTTCAGAAAAGACCAGATATGGTTCACGGCCAACCATGCGGACTATGAGGACGAATACGGCGAAGAGACGGATGTTGATGATGAAGACAAGGTGCGCCTCTATTCTCTGAATGAGTTCAAGGGGCTTGGAAACGGAATGGATTCAGACAGCTATCTTTTGGACAGATATTCAACCGGACAGCTGGGGTCCGTCCAGCATCCTGATTACAGCGAACTGATAATAGACGGGCTGGGGATGAATAGCCGGAGCGGCAGCAACAGCTGATTCATTGGACCAACTGGCTTGTCAATAAATGAAGGCTTTGCGAGGGGTACTGCAGAAAAAAGACAAATTATATTTTTTGTGAAAAATTATTGCACAAAAAATATTACTGTAATATAATACAGCTGGTGAATCCAAACAGGATTCAAATAAGCTGTAAGGAAACAGAGCTGATGATTTTAAGTGTCAGGGCAAACAACTTTCTTGTGTTCTCAAGCAACGTGGAAATGTCCTTGAAGGCAGATATGAGGACCAAAAGGTTCGGATTTAACGTCTATTCGGGGGATGGTTATAATATTCTGAAGGCGGCTTGTGTTTTTGGTCCGAATAGAGCAGGCAAGACATGTCTCGTGAGGGCAATCAAGTGCATCAGAGATATCATACTAGGCAACTCTGCAGTTAACGACATTATCCCTAATTGGAATACTGACAGTACGGTAAGTTCACTAGGAGTTACATTCTATTATAGGGGGAAGATCTACAGCTATGACTTCAGCTATGATTGTGGAGGGCAAAGTTCAGCCACAAGAGGCATCGTATATGAGTGTTTCAAGGAACTCGTAAAAGATAAGCATGGTAACGAGAAAGGGAAAGAACTTTTTATCCTCGACAGATCAAAAGAATTGTGCAGGCCTGGTGGCGATGATTCCATCAGCAGACGGTGTGATGTGTCAGACGATGCCATATTCATATACTGCCTGCATGATGACAATGATTCTTTCCTCCGTGAGTGCAAGGATATATTGGTTGGATTTGCCTCCAGCATTGATGTTGTGAACCTGGATGACATTTCCCTTGATAAGACAATCAAGATATTCAAGTACAACAAGCCAATTAAGGAAAGGGTCCTTCGCCTGATAAAGATGTCGGGTTTGTATATAGACGACTTCAAATATATGGACGAATCAGCAGATGTCCAGCACCAAATGACGCCAGGCAACTATGCTATAAAGTATAGGCATGATGTAGCCGGAGATCTCAAGTATGGGCTTGATACTGAGGAAGTGAGTCGGGATGACTATAAAAGGCTGTATGCATACTATGATGGTGTTCGGGAGCAGATTGCGCTTACCGGATCTGCAGGGACTAAGAAGCTGATTGCTTTGGCAAGCTATATAATTGATTCGCTTGACAACGGCAGAGTCCTAGTGGTGGATGAAATGGACAGCAGCCTGCACATAACATTGATCAGGGCTTTGGTGACACTGTTCAACTGTGACTCTAATTATAGCGGGCAGCTGATATTTACTCTTCACAACATTATGATGATGGATTGCAGAACCATGTTCAGGAAGGATCAGATATGTTTTGTGAACAGGAACAGAAATGATGTCAGCATATATTCTCTGGCGGATTTTACTTCCTTGAATGACAAGATTCGTTCGGAAAGCGATTTGCTGGAGAAATATCTGTCAGGATTTTTTAATGCGATTCCAGACACTGACTATCTTGATCTTGATGATGACATTCCGGAAAGCGGTGATTCTTATGAGCAATAACAAGCAGAACGAACAGAAACCAAATGAAGCAAAAAAAATACTCATACTATGTGAAGGGTTAGAGGAGAAAATGTATTTTGAACGGCTCAATGAACTCGATGTATGGAGTCATAACTTTAAAGTAGAAGTTAAGAATGCAGAAGGGAGCGGCAACCTCTATGTCAAATTCACCAAAGCCGTCAGGGATCGGTCTTATAATATTGTGTTAATTGTTTGCGATACTGAGCTGGATTTTTGCAATTATACGGATTTGCGTGATAAAATCACTGAAAAATTCTCGGGTAAGACTGCAGATAAGGTTGTTTTTTTCTGTAATCCCTGTTCCCTGCAGATTGTCCTGTCGCACTTTAAAACCGATGACAAGGAAGATCGTAATCTCAAAACGAACGATAAGTTTAAGAACAGGGGCCTTGTTCGGTACTATACCGGGGTTGATGGCTATAATGGTGAAGAACCGCAATTAGAAGACATATACAGGAAGCTTACTAAAGACAACTATCAGTTGATGCTGGAAAAGGTAGGCAAGATTTCAACAGACATCAATACGGTTCCAAGCACCAATATACTGGAGATGTTCCTGCCTCTAGGAGAAAAAAACCGCAAAAAAGGGAATAAGTGGATAAAGGATATACAGGCAGTAATCTATCTCTCCAAATAAAAGTAGATCTTCTTATGGCTTATCACTAGGCTCTGCGCCGTCCGGCGCGGGGCTTTTCTGTTTTTTGGAGCGGAGTATCCACAGGATGAAGCCGTATATGTCGTTTATAAGGAACACGGCGAAGCATACAACCATTGGAAGGTAGTATATGGACTGCATGCATGCGAGGGTCCAGAGGGTTATAAGCACTATGTCGTTCACCGCATACATGGCGGCGTATGCCGGGATGCGGAGAGCCATGAGATACAGGGCTGCAAAGCTTGTCACAACGGACACGGTGGAGACTTCAAGGTTCTCCGTGTCAAGAGCCCGGAGGATGAAATAGAAGGCCACGCCAATGGCAGCTGCCAGGACAACCATTATTATGACATGCTTCAGCTTCAACTTTCCCACACGGACCTCTGAGCCGTCTTCGGAGGCGGGATGGCGGAGCCAGTTAATGAGCGACACAAGGCACGTGGGGAATTCCATCACAAGATATGTGATAGTCTCGCCGTAATAGCGGAAGAACAGGGCTACTGTGGCGTATATGATGCTGAAGGCCAGCATGAGAATGAGGCCGAAGAAATCCCCTTTGGCCGCGAATATGAGCGATGTGACGCCTATGACGGACGTGACCAATGTCAGCCAGTCCGTGCTGCCCACGGCAAAAAAGGACACGATAACAGCCGCCAGGGAGCATATCCACAGCGTCCAGTCAAACTTATTCAGATGCCGGAACGGGTTGCGTATCTTTTTCATGCTGTCACTGTTTCTCCAGGTGCTCCAGCATTGCGTCCACGGAATCAAACACCGGCTGCTCTCCGGACGCTATCTTGGCCTTTATATCTTCAACCTCGCTCATAAGCTTGTCTATATACTGCTTCGGATACACTGCAACGGGCACCATGCAAATCATGCCGTCCTTCACAAACACATCCAGCTTGTCCCCTGTCTCAAGTCCCAGCTGGAACACTATCTCCTTCGGCACAGTTATCTGCGCTTTTGCCCGCAATACGGTTATCATACATTCTCACTCTCCTGTGGAGCAGTTGGATTTTCCTACTTTCCTACCAGCAAGTATACACCGCTCCAGCGCAAAGGGCAACTGTTTTGGTGCATGGATCAAAGTCCAGTTGAGAGCAGTTGTCTACAAATTGTCTACAACTGTTTCCGTCTGAAACGGCAAAATTCCGGTTTTTACGGGTGCTTTTCCGTGCGTGAGGAATTATCCGTCATAGGATTCAAGACGCGCCGGAGGGACTGTATGAGCCTATTTTGGAGTTTTGCGGCCGGGCAGAAAGTTGACATCTCTCCCGGATTTAGGTACACTGTAACCGTACAGGAGATACGGAATATGTACAGAACAACGCTTAAGATAGACGGCATGCACTGCGGCATGTGCGAGGCCCACGTGAACGACATGGTCCGTGACGCCGTGGACGTGAAGAAGGTAACATCTTCCCACACGAAGGGAGAGACGGTTATCATAACGGAGACTGCTCCGGACCTGGAGGCCATTACGGCAGCCATCCAGAAACAGGGGTACAGGGTGCTCTCATCCGAGTCTGAAGAGTACGAGAAGAAGGGGCTCTTCCACAGGAAGTGATTTAAAGGCTAGCGCCTGCCCCAGGGCGCATATGCATGATACAGGGGCTTAAGAGATGAAACGGGTAATAACTTACGGCACATTCGATCTTCTGCATTACGGGCACATAAACCTTTTAAGGCGTGCAAAGGCCCTGGGGGATTATCTCATCGTGGCTCTTTCCACGGACGAGTTCAACAGCGTGCAGAAGGGCAAGAAATGCTACTTCAACTATGAGCAGCGCAAGGAGCTTTTAGAGTCCGTGAGATATGTGGATCTCGTAATCCCGGAAACCTGCTGGGAGCAGAAGGCCACGGACATGAAGGAATATCATATAGACACCTTCGTAATTGGCGAGGACTGGAAGGGCAAGTTTGACTATCTCAAAGACCTCGGCGTTGAGGTTGTATATCTCCCCAGGACGCCGGAGATAAGCACCACGCAGATAAAGGAAGACCTGGACTCATCCAGGCATTAAACCCTGCATAATCCTCACGAAACAGCAAAAACAAGGCCGGAAGGAGCAATCTTTCCGGCTTGTATTTTGCCCTGCGAAAGCTGTTAAAAAATAATTCACTGAAGAAAATTTCACTGAAAAATAATTCAACGTTACCAGTTCCGTCTTTGTGGCCATCTCTGCCGGGTGCTATATCGCAGAATGGAGTTGATGGCCCTTGAAGGCCGGGTGCTATATCGCAAAATGGCGTTGACGGCACCCGGAGACAGGGGCTAAATCGCAGAAGGAAGTTGACTGCTTCCGAAGGCCCGGGGCTATATCGCAGAAGTGAGTTGACTGCTTCCGAAGGCCCGGGGCTATATCGCAGAAGCGAGTTGACGGCCCCATAATCCATATCCAAGCCCTGCTTCTTCCTGTGGTCATCAGCTGAATAAAAATTCACTGAAATCCAGTTCAGTACATAGACCTCTGGAGCGGAGGCGGAGCCGTCCGGCCTGCGGATCCTGCTGTTTTGCAGGCAGTCCGGCAAGGGAAAATGTGAGTATATGTAACAGGTAAATGCAGGTGTTAATTTTCTTTAACATCACGGATGGCCCATAATATTGCCAGAGTGGCGGACGGGATATATAATATAAGAGCAAGGAGGAAAAGATGTGCATTTGCAGGAAAATTAGTGCAAGGAGGTGAGATTATGAGCAAGGACAACGGAAAGAAGATACGGCTGGTAAGGATACTGGAGATGTTAAGTTCAGACACGGACGTGAACAATCCCATATCCTCGACCCAGATACTGGAAAGGCTCAAGGCAGAGGGGATGAGCTGCACGAGGCAGACGCTGTACAAGGACATAGGGCTTCTGGTGCAGTCCGGATACAGGATAGAAAAGGTGCGCGGCGTGGCCAATGAGTATTATATGGAGGACAGGACTTTCACTGTCCCGGAGCTAAGGATTCTGCTGGATGCGGTGCAGGCGGCAACGTTCATAACCCCGGCCAAGACAAGCGAGCTGATGTACAAGATATATTCACTCGGCGGAGCCACGGCGGCGGAGAAGCTTAGAAAGGACAATGTGCGCTTCAATTCAAGGAAGCACACGAACGAGCACATATACTACAATGTCAACGAGATTGCGGAGGCCATAGAGTCCGGAAAGAAGATTTCATTCAGGTACTTTGATTACAACGAGAAGAAGGAGAAGGTGTACCGCAAGCACGGCGGCCTGTACAAGGAGAGCCCGTACGCCACGATATATGCGGATGACAATTATTACATTCTCACGTACAACGAGGATTACATGCATTACACCCATTACCGCGTGGACAAGATGGACAACGTGAGGGTGCTGGAAGAAGACGCGGTTCCCAAAGGGGATCTGGACATTTCCAAGTACACGGCAGGGCTGTTCGGAATGTTTGCGGGCGAGAAGACACAGGTAATCCTTGAAGCGGACAAGAGGCTCATAGACACCATCCTGGACCGTTTCGGCGAGGACGTCCAGTTCACTGTCACAGACGATGGCAAGGTCCGTTTCCGCGCGGACGTGCAGGCAAGCCCCAGGTTCATTTCATGGGTGTGCTCCTTCGGAAAATCCATGAAGGTAATCTCTCCGCCCAGCGTTATACACCAGATTCAGGACTCTCTTTCAGTGCTGGAGAAGATGTATCCCAGGGTTGCATGACACAGGCTGGATGAAAGTAAGGCAAAGGAAAGCGGAGAAAAGGAAGGGACCCAAAAGGCTTTGACGCGAAGATATGGCACAATAAAGGCGGGTATGCTTTTGAGCATATCCGCCTTTTTGTGACTTTATTTTTTCTGAATTCTTCTGACACCAGGACATTCCGGAATGCAATGCCGTCTGCAGGGGTGGCAGGGCATTTTCAGAAACCAGCCTTGGATGCCTCTCCCCGTTGGCCGGGCCTGGCGCATGCCCGGCCGGGGTGTCAGGCATTTGTGCTGTTTTCTCGTCCGCCGTGTGCGCTGGAAAAGCTCATTTGGCGGGAGCGGATATTTTAAGCAGCGGAGTCGTTCTTGGGAGCCTTCTTTACGCATGCTGTTACGCCAAGGGACACAGCGTCCGCAACGATGGCGAGAGCATAGAATACCCAGGATACAACGGCAATGGTAAGTGATGAAGCTGCAACTTCACTGCCCTCAAGGTCTGAGAACCAGATGTAGCCCATCATGTCGCCGCGTGTTGAAACCATGATGGCAAGGGAGCCGAGGAGAAGAGCTGCCGCAGCAATCTTCATTACATCCACGAGGATGGAGAAGAGCTTGCCTTCAAACATGCCGTCCACAACGAATGCGCAGACTGCAAGGAGGAATGCAATGATGTCCATGGCGATGACGCCGCCGATTCCGCTGACAAGGTAGTCGGACTTGACGGATCCGCCGAGGTTGTTGCTTACAATGCTCAGTGCCATTGCAACGATTGCAAGCACTGCGCATCCTATAGCTACGTATGAGGCCCATGTTTTCTTAGCGAAAAAGTTTTTCATATTATTTTAAGCCTCCTCTTTCTTACTGGGCGCAACTTCTCCAAGCACGTATGCAATGAGTGCGAGGCCTGCTACGATGCCGCCTATATATTCCATTGCATAGTATGTGCTGCGCCACCAGTTCATGATTGATACGTTCTTTGCGCCGGGCACGATATAGTTTACCATGTTGCTGTGAGCGAATGCCCAGAGTGTCTCATGTACGGCATCCTTTACGGACTGCAGCATTGTGGCGTCTCCTGCATATGACTTTGCAAGATCCTTTGAAGTGGTGTTCCAGAATGATATTTCCTTTATGTCGAAGTTGGTTGTGCCGGCCTTTACAGACTCGGTGAACGGCCATGCATAGCCGGAAGAAGCGTAATCACTTACTGCATATCCCTTGTACTGCCACTCGCCGCGGAGGATTCCGGACATAAGTCCTTCGCTTGCGTTGGAAATGGTGCATCCTATGCGTGAGTATGCGTTCATGAGGGCTACCGCATTGCCGTACTCGAATGTAATCTGGAATCCGCGGAGCTCGCCTTCACGCAGCTGCTGTTCGTTAGCGAACACGCTGAGTGCATAACGGCAGTACTCCTGGTCGTTGGAGATGAAGTGCTTTACTGTTCCGACAAGGCCCTTGGTCTGTCCGCCCATTACAACGCCGGAAGCGGAATATCCGGAAAGGATGGGATCCTCTGAATAATATTCTGCAGAACGTCCGTTGTACGGTGTGCGGTGGATGTTAAGGCTGGGTGCCCAGAGAACAGGAAGGTTTATAAACAGAGAGTCATTGCCCCAGAGTACGCCGAGGTCATACAGGAGATCCTGGTCGAATGCGCAGGCCTGCAGCGTTGCGCAGCCCATGTCGTTCCATGAGTAGTTGGCATTCGCACTGTAATCACTTGCATCAAACCAGGGAGCGTCATAGTCTGACGGGAGTTTGATTGCAATTCCGGAAGGACCGTTCTCTGTGTATGTTCCGCCGATGAAGTTGATTCCGGAGAGGTCATAGTACTGACGGTTTCCACAGCCGATGAAGGTGATGCCTTCCTCAAGGTTGAGGGCGTCCATGAGCTCAAGCCAGGCGGGATCATCGTAATCCAGGACAGTGCCGTCCGAGCTGATCATGTCACCGAACGTCAGGTCTGTCTTCTGGTCGAACTTGATGCCGGACACATCATCATCAGTATGGATTGTATAGGTTGATCCGACAAGGAGGTCAATCATGTCCTGTGTGGCAGTGAGGGAAGTGACTCCCTGCTGGCCAGCGGACCATGTTGTCTCCCAGCCGTTGTTCCATGTCCAGTCTGATCTGGAGAGGTATGTCACCTTGTTGCTGTCAGACATGAACGTGTTTATGTTTGCATCCTGCAGTTCGTTGTATACGGGTTCGCCGGTTGTAGGATCCGTGGCGAAGATGTTCTTGTCGGTATCTGCCCAGTCGAGGGTAGCGACTGCACTGGAATCTCCGTCATAATCCATTCCGTCTGAAACGGTCTTGCCCTTCATTGCAAGGATGTTGTTCAGAGCGGCATGAGCGCCTTCCTTAGAATCCTCTGTGCTGTTGTTGCAGCCGAGAGCGAAGTAATATGTGCCGGGGTCCATGATGTACTGGCCGGTCTTGCCTTCTGCAGCGGTGTTCTGATAACTCTCGTCATAGGAAGCAATGTCCTGGAGGTTTATGGTGATGCTGCCGCTGTATGATTTGCCTGCATCAATTGAAGGAGTCTTCTCATAGTTGAGGAGCAGTACGGAAGCCTTCTCTGTATTGTCTGTACTGATTACATTGCCGTTTTCATCATAGTAAGGAGCCTGGCCGTATACCTGGACAACGCTTCTGCCGGCAACATCGCCTGTGTTCTCAACGGTGTAGTATATGGTCAGCTCTGTCTTGTCTTGGGAGAGTGACATGCCAGGTGTTTCCGCGTCGCCCTTGGTTGTGTCTATTTCCTGATCGAACGTCGTGTAAGACATTCCGTATCCGAAGGAATAAGCGACTTCTTCATCATAGTTCCAGCCGTTTGTGGAAAGGAACTTGCCGCCGTTGGCGTCTGAGGATGTTGCTCCGCTGGCTGTGGCGTTCAGGACGCTGTCTTCGTAACGGGTCTCGTAATACTTGTATCCTACATAGATGCCTTCTGCCTGTACAACATACTTGGAAGCATAATAGTCGCTTGTAATCGTAGTGCCGTCAGTCGTTACCATAGTAGGGTTGCCGTCTGCATCAAAGGCGTTTGTGTACTCGTAGATTCCATAGTTCTGCACGGAGGGAGCGGAAGCGGAGTTCAACGCATAAGTGTCTGAAAGATGTCCGGAAGGATTGGTTGTTCCTTTAAGGATATCCGCAACGCCGTACATGCCGTAGTTTCCGGGGAAGCTTATGTACATGATGGCATCTGCTTCATAGTCACCGGACATGAGAGGGCCGACTTCCATAGGGTTGGTCGTGTTGAGAAGCACGATGACCTTGTCACTGTTCTGCTTGGCTGTCTTGATAGTGCCGAGCTCCAGGTCTGTAAGTGAAAGCACGTTTTTCGTGTCGGACTGTGTCACGAAGCTGGAGTCTATGCCCTGTGAGCCGGGTGTGTAGTCGCCGCCCTCGGAGGAAGGCCTGCCGATTACCACGATGCCTACGGATGTGCCGGATCCGCCCTTTGCGTAATTGCCGGTCACTCCGGGGAATCCGGATGCTGTGGTGTCTACTTCATAGTATGGATATGTGATGGGTGCACTGGGCAGGTAGAACAGAGTGCCCATGTTGTTGGTGTTCTCGTCAGATGTTGCCTTGTCCTCGTAGTAGTCGTTCATGTCCTTGTTGACATCGAAGCCTACGCTTGTCAGGGCATCATACAGGGAAACGCTCTGGGTTGCATCTACGATGCCGCCCATGTTCATGCCGTAGTATGCGCCGCTGGGAGCACTGGATACGCCATAAAGGGTGATGTGAACATCGCTGGCACTTGTTGTCTCGTTGTTTACAAGGGGCAGGGCATCATCATCGTTCTTGAGAAGAACTGTGCCTTCCTGGCTGAGCTTTTCGCCAAACTCGATGTGGGCTGCCTTGAGAGCGCTGGTGCTTTCGTAATCAGGTGTGTATGTTTCGAATGAATCTGAGTCTTCAGGAACGGAAACCTTCTCGGTTGTCGTGCCGAGATAACGGTTTACCTGAGACTTGTTGGCCTCGAGAAGTGAGCCGACAACAAATCCTAACAGGAATATAAGGGCGAAGACGACCATAAGGACGCGCCAGAGGCCCTTGTGCTTCCCGAGGAAGCTGAGAAATTTTTGCATCTTTCCTCCTTATTCATTTGGACGTGCATCCGCCCGATGCGCAGCCCTTTATCCCCTGGCTTAATCCCCGTGCCAGGCAGCCGCAGAACAGGCAGGATGCTGCTTCAAACCTGTTTTTCGTGAACAGCAGATTTCTATGACGGAACGTTCCCAATCCCGCCTGTCATCATCCTCTATAGCGCCGTAGGAAGATGCAGGTGCAGAAACGTACGCTGCAGAGTCCGGAAAGCCGGACGGTGCCACTGTCTGCAGTCACTCAAAACTCTTGCAATGCATAACGCGCGGTCTCCAGTTCTGCAGTCCCAAAGCACGCGCGTCCTGCTTGAAAAAGATTATCACAAAGGGACTTTCAGTCATATTGACTGGCTGTTTTGGCTTCATTGAATAATTGGTTTGTTAGAGATTAAAAAAAACTGTTTTATGAGGGCCGGACCCTTTGTTTTTGCCTGTAGGGAAGACGGCTTAAGCGTCATGGACGGGCAGAAAAAATATCATTATATATTTTTAAAACGGCATTCAGTATATTGAAAAAGCAATTCATGCAAACGCAATGAAGCCACACGGAAAAGAAGGAGGATAATGGCCCGCCGGCCGGCACAGGCCGGATTAAGGGCTGGTTGACACCAAAACAACAGTATGATATAAAAACGCCGTCCTTTCCAACCCTGCGGAATTGATGCTGCGTGGAGCAGGAAAGGGACAGAATCGGCAGATGACACGGTTTTGCAAAGGGGTACCCCTTTGGCACGGACTACTGCGTAGTCCGTGCATACTCCCTATAGAGTTTCCCTCCGGCAAAGCGGGGACAGACCAGCAAGACAGATGTCTGCGCCTGCGGGCCGGCATGACCTGCGGGCATGCCGGCCCAGCGGGGGGCGGAAATGTTTTCTTTCATATACAATGACATGGATTTTTCACACAGCCGCGCGGAACATCCCGTGGAGACGTTCAAGGACGCCGGAGAGAACACGTATCATGAGAACTGCTATGAAATGCTTGTCCTGCTGGAAGGGTCTGTGAAGATGGTTGTGGAGAACCAGGAGAAGATCATGGGAAGGCACGACACGGCCATAATCCCTCCGTATGCGCTGCATCATATTGAATCTATGGATGACAGCCCGTGTGAGTGGATGGACTTCAAACTTCCCGCTGTGTTTGTATCTGAGTTTTTTGCAGACAGAATAAAGTCCGGCGGAGTGTTCTACACCTGGCCGGAGGACGTTATGGTTTTCCTGGACCGCATAGAGGAGTTCTATGACCTGTACAGGGCCGAAGGGGATACGGATGAGATGCTGTACCTCGGCATGGGCATCTGGCTTTCCGCCATTCTTGTCTTCATGTTCCGTAAGGACAATGCCCCGCAGAAATCAGAAGATACAGAAAACATACTTGGCAGGAGTGTCGCGGAGTATATAGACGCGAACCTGACCAAAAGGATCACATTGCAGGATCTCTGCAACGAGTTCCATCATTCCGTCTCATACATAGGCAAGCAGTTCCGCGCGTACGCCGGCATGCCGGTCATGACATACATCCGCAAGAAAAAAATGGAGACAGCCCGTTTTCTCATCGTGGACCGCCAGTCAAAGCCTGTGGATGTGGCAAGGGAGCTGGGCTATACTGACTATTCCTCATTTTACAAAGCGTATGTCACAGAATTCGGCGTTCCTCCAAAGGAAAGAAGGAAAAAAGGAGACAGATGAGGGCCCGGAAACATGACATGCAAAACAAAATCAAAAGAAAGGATGGCGAAGCTTGTTTTCCGCCATCCTTTTCAGATTGTGATTCAGCCATTCAGGTACGGGGCAAAAGTTATGGGAGAGCGGGGATGCTCTCCCATAGCGTATGGTGTGGTTTTGCACGTTTCCTGTGCGGCAGCACAGGGAAGATGCCGGTAAACTGGTATTGCAGCCTTTTGAGAAAGCTGAGCCCGGAACAGGTGCCTGGCTTCTTTGCACCGGGAAAATGTTAGCACAATCCGGACTTCAAAAAAATGGAGAATCTTGTTTGCGTGTCTTGAATTTCTGTTTTGCCGGCTCTTTTGCGGGCCTTTCAGCATATGTGCATATTGCACAAACTGCATCCCGCAAAGATGCGGGGATATGCGTGGAATACCGCAGGTCTGGCGGTCATGCGTATGTTGACAGAAAGCAGACTGTATGGTATAAATAAGACATTGTGTGACTGCCTTCGGACGGAGGCAGATAAATGATGCTCGGATACCGGTAAAGAAAGCAAAGGGGGCGCCCCCTTTGGCAAGGACTGCTGCTCAGTCCTTGCATACGGTCTTTATGCTTTCAATCCGGCGTGCTGCGCATCCGGGGAAAAAGGATGTTTTCTTTCAAATACATGGATATGGACATCTCGCATCAGCTTATGGAAAAGCCGATGGAGTCTGACGGTGAAGGTTTCAAGCCGCATTATCATGAGAAATGCATAGAAGTCTACGTGTTTCTGGACGGGGCGGCAAGGATGCAGGTTGAGAACCGGCAGAAGGTTCTCGAGAAAATGGACCTTGCCGTAATCATGCCGTATGAGATGCACAGAGTTGAAATTCTGGACGATGTTCCGTACGAGTACATGGTCTGCAGGCTCCCGGCGATATTCGTGCCTGAGATGATTGCAGAAAAGCTGAAAAGGCTCGGCACATTCTATATCTGGGATCCGAAAATAGTGTTCATAAAGGAAGTGGATTCTTTCTATAAACAGTACCGTGAGGAGGGGAACAGCGACGATATGCTCTATCTCGGCCTCAGCTCCTGGCTGGCTTCCATACTTTTTTACCTGGCCAGAAACGATGCCCCGAGCGATGCCGCAGAGTCTGAAAACATACTTGTGTCTGACATCAAGAAGTATGTTGAGGAGAATCTGACCAGGAGAATAACTGTGCAGGACCTGGCGGAAAATTTCCATCGCTCGCCGTCATACATAGAGAAGCAGTTCATCTCCGCCACAGGGGAGCCCGTGATGACTTATGTGAGAAGAAAGAAGATGGACCTTGCAGAATATCTCATTTCAAACAAGTCCAATCCGACTGATGTCGCAAAGCAACTCGGCTATGCGGACTACTCTTCGTTTTACAGGGCCTATGTGTCTGCAAAGGGCGTTCCTCCCACAGGAAACAGCGTCAAATGACGGGAAGTCCGGAATGCCGTATCCAAAGGCCCGGAAAAAAGCTGGCGGCACAAAGGAGAGGCGCAGAATTCATATCTTCAGACAGCATATATCTGAAACAAAAAGGGATGGCAGCCCGCAGGGGCTCCATCCTTTTTTTGATACGGAAATGATGAAGGCGAAAAAAAGACCAGGAGCAGGAACCCTGCACCCGGAAATGAAAATGGAAATAAGCGGACAGCACGGCTCCTGTGTTATCCGGCAATGGATGACGGCGCCGCAGGGCGCTGGCCGTTTCCGTAAATAAAATCACGGGGGAGCGAAGGCTCTCCCGTAATCATGGTGTGATTGACATGATTCCGTTGTGCGTGCACAAAGGAAAGATTTTGTAATGTTGTGACGGCTGCTGCAGAAGCGCCTTTTGCGTTGCCTGCGGCAGTTTTATTTTTCCAGCACTTAAGACATTTCGCTTTATGAAAGCGGCCTTAAACATCCCCTCATGCCGGGCATTGCATGCCCGGCACGGGGCCGGAATCTGTATGGAGCCGGGTTTATGCCGTTTTCATGCCAGGGCGCCGCATAGGCCGGCGCCGGAAGAAAATGCGGTTATGCCGCAGCGTCTGTTGCCTGTGCTGCCTTCTTTATGCAGAGGGACTTGGACATGGATACGACATCAGCTATGGCAGCCACAAGGTACAGAGCCCAGGATGCAACGGCCTGGTTGAGGCCTGCGATAAGGACATCATTGCCGGCTTCGAGGTCTGAGAACCAGATGTAGCCCATGGGAAGCTCCATTGCGCTTATCATGAGAGCCATGGAAGCGATGAGAAGGGCAGCTGCGGCGAACCTGCAAACGTCCAGAACGATGGAGAAGAGCTTGCCTGTGAACATTCCGTCTATGACGAACACTGCTACGGCAAGGACGATTGCCACGACATCCATGGCTATGATGCCGCCGATGTCGCCTATGGCATACGTCTCGAGATCATCCGCAGCGGCTGAGTTCTTGGCGGAAAGAGCGCTGACGATGAGAGCAACGATGGCGAGCACTGCCACGCCAAGCATTACATATGAGGCCCAGGATTTCTTAGAGAAAAAGTTCTTCATTGCAATTAAGCCTCCTGTTCTTTCTTTCCAGGAACCACAAGAGCCAGTACATAAGCTACGAGTGAAAGTCCTGCGATGACGCCGCCGATTACCTCAAGGGCGGTGTATGTTGAACGCCACCAGTTCATTACCTTTACGGTATGGGCTGTAGGCGTCATGTAGTTGACCATGTTGCTGTGGGCGA
>JAJPZA010000062.1 GCA_021204625.1 Clostridia bacterium
GATGGGACCGAGAGGCCGTCAGCAGGCCGTAGAAAAGCTTCCGAAGGGAGCATTCGCCAAGAACATAGGACAGCTTCTTGGCACAATGAAGCCTTACATTGTATCGCTTGTAATTTCCATTGTATTCGCTGCGGGATCCACAGTCATAGCGATAATCGCGCCCACATGGCTGAGCAACCTCACGGATGAGCTGGCCAACGGCATCGGAGTGCTCAACGGGATAGACATGAGCTACATATGGTACTGTGCCGAGATCCTCATTATCTTCTATGTCGCTGAGGCCGTCTTAAGGTACGTGTCCTCATGGCTCATGGTTGTGGTCACCCAGAGAATGTGCAAGAACATGCGCACGGACATCTCGCACAAGATCAACAAAGTGCCTCTCCGGTACTTCGACAACCATGCGTTCGGAGACACCCTCTCCGTAGTGACGAACGATGTCGATACCATAGGCGTTTCACTCAACCAGTCCGTGAACATGATCTTCAACTCAGTCTTCATGATTCTGGGCGTTTTAATCGCAATGTTCGTGGTATCCTGGCAGATGGCCCTTGCCGCCATATGCGTGATACCCATCATGATAGTCGTGCTCGTCATCATAATGCACTTCTCACAGCCCCAGTTCCGCAAGCAGCAGAATGAACTGGGCGCCCTGGACGGCAAGGTTGAGGAGTTCTACGGCGGGCAGATAGTAATAAAGGCATTCAACGCTGAACAGCGCACATCCGAGGACTTTGAGGGAACCAACAAAAAGCTCCGCAGAGCCACCATCCTTTCCCAGGCAATCTCAGGCATCATGATGCCTGTCATGAACGTAATCGCATACGTGGCATACGCGGCGGTTCTCATCACCGGCGGCATTCTCATGACCAACGGGAACGGGGCCGTGACATACGGAACAATAGTAGCATTCATCGCATACATCCGTCTCTTCCAGAGTCCTCTTACCCAGCTCGCCCAGGCGTTCAACACACTCCAGTCCGCAGCCGCTGCGGCTGGCCGTGTCTTTGATTTCCTCAAGGAGCCCGAAATGGAGGACGAGTCATACAAGACGCCGCAGCTCACGGAAGGCATCCGCGGCGACGTGGTATTCGACCACGTATGCTTCGGCTACAACGAAGACCGCATCATAATCCCCGACTTCTCGGCAACCGTGAAGGCAGGAAGCAAGGTCGCTATCGTAGGCCCCACCGGCGCCGGCAAGACTACAATGGTAAACCTTCTCATGCGGTTCTATGAAGTGAACAGCGGAGACATCCGGATAGACGGCGTCTCCATCCACGACATGACCAGAGAGGAGATCCACGACATCTTCGGCATGGTGCTCCAGGACACCTGGATGTTCGAGGGGACTCTGCGCGAGAACATTCTCTACGACAAGGAATGCTCCGACGACGATCTTAAAAAAATCTGCAAGGCCGCGAACATCGACTATCTCGTTGACACCCTTCCGGGCGGCCTGGACTACTACATGGAGACAGGAAACGAGCTCTCCGGCGGCCAGAAGCAGCTGGTAACGATTGCCCGTTCAATGGTTGAAAACGCTCCCATGCTGATCCTTGACGAGGCTACCTCCAACGTCGATACCCGAACTGAGGAGATCATTCAGGAGGCCATGGACGCCCTGACCGCAGGCCGCACGTCCTTCGTCATCGCCCACAGGCTTTCCACCATCAAGAACGCCGACCTCATCCTCGTGATGCGCGACGGCAACATCGTGGAGCAGGGCACCCACGAGTCCCTCATGGCCCTCAACGGCTTCTACGCAAACCTCTACAACTCGCAGTTCGCCAGCCAGTGACCCGCGCCCAAAACCGCTTACAACGAAATGACATATTGAACAGAAAGAACGCCTGCCACAGCGGCAGGCGCTCTTTCCTAATTCCGTCCATAAACTTCCCATATCTCCGCTCCTATGAGCTCTGACGGCCTCTTCCTTCCTCTCCGGTCTCTGCTCCATGCCTGTCTCATATCCACGAGGCAATCCTTGCATATTCCGGCTTCAATTCCCGCCCGCAGACATGCTCATATGCCTTCACAGCAAGCCGGCACGCCTCTGTTTCCTCCGACCTCCAAAAGCATTGAAACGGCTATATCTTGCTTCTATGCTCTTCTATGGACTCTTCCAATGTGATATCTGCCGGGATGCAGCCGAACAGATCTTTCATGACCTTTACACGGTCTTCATAAGGATTGGAGATTATAGCCACAACCTTGCCTTGGCAGATGACGTACACCCTTTCGCTCTGTGACAGGTCCAGATATTTCTTAAGATGCCTTCTGAGTTCCGTAACGGTTATTTCCACTCTGGATTCTGCATTTGTAATTTCCATATACTCCACCCTCTTCTGTTCTGTGTGGGAATTGTCCCAGCCGTATGCAAGGGAAAACAAGCACTAAAATCGTATTGGCCGTAAATATTGCCGTAAATATTTTTCAAATCTAGCAATTAGCCTATTGACATTTGTCATTAAAATGTATAATCTAAGTATAAGATAACATCTGGAAATGAGTGAATTCGCTTAGGACGTTTTAGGGTTGGGGCGCACCAGTACTATAAAACTGGTGTTGGGACATCAACGTTTGCTCTCCAGGTGTTTTTTCATGCCTTGATTCAGAATTGCCAGCGAAAGACCTGTGTATCCTTTTTTATGCATAATTATGCAGTTTATATATATTTATGCAACAGTATATACGGACGTATTGGCTATTAAAGTGTATATTATGTGAAAACTGGGCATTAAAATAGTGAAATATTTATATATATGCAATTTAGATTAATTTTAATACGAACATATGTTCATGCTAAGTCCAAATCTGGTTATGCAGGTTTTTGCATAATTGCATAAAAGCGCAATTCTGACACCCCGGCGCTGCTCCTCCTCCCGGCTCTGTGCGGGCATACGGCCGGCAAGTTGGGTTTTACGAACAGTTGCTACTCCGGAGTCCATGAAAAAGCTCCCTGCCCGGAATGAGCAAGGAGCTGTTTTTGTGCGGCAATCAGGCTTATTGAACTTATGTAAATATGGAATTCAATTCCACATTTTATAAGGCGGTCATTTTGCATAACCTGGAAGCAAGAGGCTTGTTAACAAACATTGGCATCCATTACTCATTTCTGATAAGAACGCGGACATCCTTTTTGTTAAAAGATATGCCAACCTTGATTATGTTGGTAATACCTTTCCTCTTTAGATTCTGACAATACATTTTTGTGTTTATCTGTTCTATTGCTTCCCTGGCTAATTTATCGAGGATTTCGCCGGTTTTGCGTGAATTTGATCTTGTTTCACGTCCAGTTTCTGAGCCTTCTTGAATCTTATAACTCTCTATTTCAAATATAATTCCAGGGAGATCCGGCAATGCGGGCTCCATACAAACATCATATCTGCCAAGACCTGACTCCTTGTTGGAATCAACAATGTATTCACCATCTTTGTAAAAGCACAAACCCATTATAAGCCCTTGGTAAAAATCTTCACTATAATCGTGATAGCTTACCGAGTTAATGAGATAATTTCTAAGAAGTTCCTCACATACCTCAGCATCACAACTAAGAATGCCTTCCCATAAATCATCAATAGGAGCGTCAATATTGGCAAACCTGTCAACAATCTCCTGGATATATACCAAGCGCACTTCAGTATTGGGGATTATAACATTCATATTCTTAGTAGCTGATGGCCTCTTGGGTGCAGCATAATGCTGTATTTCACCTTCACCCTTGTCTGGTTTAAGATAGCCGGACATAAGCAGCAGTGAAAAGATATTTGATCCTTGCATAAGCTTCGGATACACAATGTTTTCATTTATGGGCACATAAACAGACTTACCATCCATCAAGTCCCTGATCTTTTTCTTAATGTTTGAGGATGCAGACAGAAGCATTTTGCCAATCAAACCTGTATCCGAACTGTTTCCCCAGTGAACATCGAGAACGCCTTCTTCAAGAAACATCAACACCGATAGAGGATTAAACATATCATGACTTCCAAACAAGTACCCGTCGTACCAGTTGGCTACATCATCATATGCATCTGCACATCCATAATATGAAAGCAGTTCTTTAACCTCTTCCTTTGTAAAACCAAAATACTCAGAGAAACGCTCATTAAGAACTGAATATACATTGACATTGTTTAGGCTGCTGAAGATACTCTCTTTGGAAACACGCAGCACCCCTGTAAGAACAGCAAATGATATGTTTACATTTGTCTTTAAGCCAGATGAAAGGAAATTTCTCATAAAGGATATGGCTTCATTATAAAAGCCATTTGCGTATCCGCTTTGTATAGGGGCATCATATTCGTCTATGAGTACAACAGGCATTTTCTTCGTAGCTAGCTTTATTATTTCTGTTAGCTCCTGTAAAGCTCCCTCAAGTATTGCCTGCGTAGCTTCCATTCTTGATATGCTGTCGTACAGGATTCTATGTATCTCCTCAAGTTTTGTGTTCCTGACAAGATTGCCGAATTTTGCATATTGAACTGCAATTATCATCTTGAGCCCGGCAAGTGTCTCTTCCCAAGTGGATTTCTTCATATCCTTGAAATTTAAGTAGATAACCGGATATGTTCCCTGCTCGCTCGTATATTTTGAACCACACTGCCATATCTTCTTATCTTTGAAATATACGGATGTATCCTCATCCGTCTTTTCAAAAAATGAGCGTATCATACTGAGGTTCAGAGATTTTCCGAACCGACGAGGGCGTGTGAATAATGTAACTTCTGAACCACGGTCAATCAGATCCTTGATAAGCAGTGTCTTATCAACATAATAATATGAAGAAACAGCTCTTTCGAAATCATCTATTCCAGTTGGTATTCGTTTCTTTACGCTCAAATCAATAAGCATATATGCTCTTGCTCCTTGCAGCAATTCAAATTGTCTTTCCTTTCACATATATTTTACCACGTTTTAATGCGTTTTATGCACTTTCAGCAAAAATTACTTGCTTATTTTGCTGTAAGCTTGGCGCAGACGGAATCCAGGACGGTGAAGAAATCCTTGAAGGTCTTGGAGCAGACTTCGGCGTTGCGGATGACTATGCCGGGCGTGCGGAGGCCGGTTATGGCGAAAGCCATGGCCACGCGGTGGTCTCCGAAGGTGTCCAGTTCGGCGGCGCGGGGCTGGCCGGGCCAGATCTTGATGCCGTCCATGAAATCCTCTTTGCGGATGCCGAGGGCTGTAAGGCAGTCGGAGATGGCGGCCAGGCGGTCGCACTCCTGCTTGCGTATATGGGCCACTCCCGTTATCTGCGTGGGCTTGGAAAGGTAAGGGGCTATGGCGGCGAGAGTTAAGGCCTGGTCGGAAAATGAGCCCATCTCCATCTTTCCGCCGTCGAAGCCGGCGAGCTGCTGGATGAATTTGCGGTCTCCCTGCAGGGTGCACTCGTCCGCGCCTTTGACGCGGATGTTGGTGC
Organism: Clostridia bacterium; assembly: GCA_021204625.1. Lineage (GTDB taxonomy): Bacteria > Bacillota > Clostridia > Christensenellales > Borkfalkiaceae > Coproplasma. The sequence goes on from JAJPZA010000062.1 coordinate 5,426, forward strand.
CGAGGATCTTGTTGGCGGCATAGAAGTATGCGGCAGAGGAAAGGTCCGGCTCTATGTCGTATTCGCGGCCGTGGCACTCGCCGAAGACGGTGTATGAGTTTCCGGTCTGGGCAATGTCAATGTCGAAGGCCTTCATCATGGCAAGCGTCATGCGCACGTACTCAAGGCCGTGGATTCCGGTATGGTGGATGCGCATTGCGTCCGGAACGCAGATGGAGGCTATGAGAAGGGCGGACAGGAACTGGGAGCTCTCTTCAATGTCCACGGTGATCTCGTCCGCGGGCTCTCTCGTGCCCTCTATTATGAAGGGGAATCTGCCCTCCTCCTCAAGGAAGGTGATCTTGGCTCCTGTGTCCACAAGGGCATCAAGGAGCGGCTGTATGGGACGGCTCCTCATCTGCTCGGAGCAGTGCAGCTCGTAACATCCGTCCTGGAATGCGAGAAGGGCTGTTATGAAGCGGGCGGCGGTTCCGGCGCTGCCAACGTTCACTCTGGCCTTTTTCACGCTGAGCTTTCCGCCGCATCCCTGGATGCGTATGGTCTCCCCCTCCACTTCGCACTTCACGCCGAGGGCGTGAAGGCAGTTTATGAAAGTGAGGCAGTCATTGGAGAACTGCGCTCCGCGGAGCACGGACTCCCCCTGGGCCACCGCTGCGAGAAGAAGGGCTCTGGCCGTCACGGACTTGGAGCCCGGAACCTCAATCTCTATGGGATCTGTTGTTGTTTTGCCGTAAATGCACGGCACTTCGTAATCCATTATTTCCTCCGGCGAAGGATATCTCCCTCTTGCACCTTTACAGGGCATTTGACCCTGTATATCTCCTGCACAAGCTTGCAATCTGAGACCAGCTCCTCTTCGGACGTCCGGCATTCCGTAACAACGAATGATTTGCCGAACGATTCAGTGGGCGAGAGGATCTCCAGGGTGTCCCCCTGGCGGAAACGGCCTCTCATCTCCACATACGCATACCCGTCTTCATAGCCTGTGACATTGCCGATGTAATCGCAGTCCCCCTGCGTCTGGGCGTCTTCAAAATTCTCCGTGGCATTATTGGGGCCGAAAGCGTAAGCCGTTGTGTAGTCCCTGTGGGCCGCGGTCTTAAGCTCCCTTTCCGTCCCGGCCGTGAAGCCAGAGTCCAGGCACCTGCGGTACGCGTTCACCACAGTGGCTATGTAATACTCCGACTTCATCCTGCCCTCTATTTTGAAAGACGTTATTCCGGCCTCTTCCATCTCCTTGAGATGCGCGCTCATGTTGAGGTCCTTTGAATTGAGGATGTACGTGCCCCTTTCATCCTCCGAGATATCCAGCCATCCGGTGTCCGAATGGACATCCTTTTTCCGGATGTTGTATATCCATCTGCAGGGCTGGGCGCACTCCCCGCCGTTGGACCTGCGGCCGGTCAGATAGTCCGAGAGCATGCACCTGCCGGAATACGAGATGCACATCGCCCCGTGCACAAAGGCCTCCAGCTCAATGTCCGGCACATAGGCGTGTATCTCCGCAATCTCCTCCAAGGAAAGCTCACGGGCCAGAATCACCCTTGCGGCACCCTGGTCCCTCCAGAACTTAACCGTGTCCTTGTTCAGGATGTTGGCCTGGGTTGAGATATGGACCGGAAGGGAAGGAGCTGCCTCGCGGGAAATGGCGAAAACACCCGGGTCTGAGATTATGGCGGCATCCGCGCCTATGTCCGCAAGATACGCCAAAAAAGACCTCATGCCCGCAAGGTCCTTGTTCTTTGCGAAGATGTTCACGGCGGCGTACAGCTTCTTTCCCTGCGAGTGGGCAAGCTGCACCGCCCTTAAGATGTCCGTGTCTTCAAAGTTGTCTGCAAAGGCCCTTAAAGAGAACTGTTTCCCGCCTATATATACGGCATCCGCGCCGAAGTACAGCGCTGTCTTTGCCTTGGAAAAATTCCCCGCCGGAGCCAGAAGTTCCACGCTCATGTAATCCTCTGTATTCATGCCCGCATGCGAGCCTGCATCTGTTATACGCCCTTCATACATATGAAGTCCATTGCGGAAACAGATTGTTCATGATATTTTCACGCTTACAGCCAGCCCGTCTCCCACGTCCAGGATTGAGGTCTCAAACATGTCATCCGCAATGGCGGCGTCTATATATTCCTGTATGTGCTTTGCCAGCATGTGCCTCTTTTGAGGCACTTCCGCTTCCCCTGTTGCCCAGCCGTATATGAGAACGTCATCCGCAGCAAGGACCCCCCCGGGTAAGAGCATATCCTTAAGAAGCGGCAGATATTTCACATACTGCACCTTTGCGCAGTCCAGGAAAATGAAGTCATATACTCTTCCGTCCTCGCGGAGCTTTTGGATCTCCTCCCCGGCGTCTCCCGGAATGCACTGCACCCTGCCTTCATATCCTGCTCCGCGGAAATTCTCCTTTGCCTCTTCCAGGAAGTCCTCTCTGCGCTCTATAGTGGTGAGCCTTGAGCCGTCTGTGGCGTCCAGAAGGGCGAGCCCGGACACCCCTGTGCCCGTTCCAAGCTCCAGAATGTTTTTGGCGCTCTTTATCCTTGCGAGATTGGAGATGACGTTGAGAGTCTCCTCCGAAGACACCGGAATCTCCCTCTCCACGCACGCCTTGCGTATGCCATGGATATACTCCGTCATGACCGGACCGGACGCCTTGTATGCGTTGTACTGCGACACCCTGCTGCGCCTCACGTCCGTGTCCGTGTTCCTGTGGGCGTAATCATATGAACTGTCTTCTTCTCTTTCTGCCATGCTGCCTTATGCGGCCTCTGTGAGGCCCTGCCTGGGTTTCCAAGGAAAATCCTTTGAAAGCTTATATCCCGCTGCGTACGGGCTGTCCCGGCCTAATAAGCCATATGCCCGCCGGCCGGAAAAATCATATCTCCACCACGATGGGAACTATCATGGGGGACTGCTTCATCTTGCGCTGGATGTACCAGTACAGGGCCCTCTTGATGCTCTTTTTGAGCTCGTCTATGGAGCCGCGGGAGAGGTCATATGTTGAGATGGTCTTTTTGATTACGTCCATCATCTCCTTCTGGTAATCCCTGTGGAAGTCATACACGAAGCCTCTGGAGTTTATGGCCGGCTCTCCGACAACTTCCCCGCCAGAGACGCAAAGGGCCACGATTATTATGCCGTCATCCGAGAGCTGCCTTCTGTCCTCCAGCACTACGCTTGCCTTCTCATCCTCTATTCCTTCGCCGTCTATGAGCCTGGACCCTGCGGGGACCTGCTCCCCGCGGCGGATTCCGCGGGATGTTAGAAGGATGCAGTCTCCCAGCTCCGGGATTATTATGCTGCCCGGGCGCATGCCCATCTCTTCCGCAAGCTCCGCATGCTTTTTGAGATGGCGGTACTCGCCGTGAATGGGAATGAAGAAGCGGGGCTTTACCAGGGAGTGCACAATCTTGTGCTCCTCTATGCATGCGTGGCCTGAGACGTGAATCTTCTCTATGCTCTCGTATATGACGTCCGCGCCCCTGCGGTACAGGTTGTTTATGACGCGGTCTATCATCTTTTCATTGCCGGGAATGGAAGATGCCGAGATTATTATGGTGTCATTGTCCCCCACAACCACGGAGGAGTTCTCGCCGTTTGCCATGCGCGTTAATGCGCTCATGGCCTCGCCCTGGGTTCCGGTTGAGATTATGACCAGCTCGCTGTCCGCCATCTTCTTTATCTTCCCTATATCCACGAAGATATCGTCCGGGGCCTTTATCTCGCCGATCTTTTCCGCCGCCTCCACCACGCTTATCATGGTCCTGCCGGACAGGGCCACCTTCCTCTTATACTTCACGGCCAGGTTTATTATCTGCTGGATCCTGTATACATTGGAGGCAAACGTGGCTATTATGATGCGCCTTGTGACGTTGTCCGCAAAGATGCCGTCCATTGTGGCGCCCACGGTCTTCTCGCTCATGGTGTATCCCGGACGCTCTATGTTGGTGCTTTCCGAAAGGTACAGGGCCACTCCCTTGTCCCCTATCTCTCCGATTGTCCGAAGGTCTATGGGCTCCCCGCCCACAGGAGTCAGGTCTATCTTGAAATCCCCGCTGTGGAAGATAACCCCGTGCGGGGTGCGTATGGAAAGAGCCAGAGAGCCGGGAATGGAGTGGTTTACATTGACCGTCTGTATTCTGAACACTCCCAGCTGGATGACGTCCCCGGGAGCTATTGTATTCATTTTAATGCCGTTTATCTTGTGTTCGCGGAGCTTGTTGTCTATTAAGGCCAGGGTGAGCTCCGTGCCGTACACCGGCACGCGTATCTCATTCAAAAGATACGGCACCCCGCCTATATGGTCCTCATGGCCGTGGGTCAAAACGAGCCCGCGTATCTTGCTCTTGTTCTCCAGAAGGTACGTGATATCCGGAACAATGAGATCAAATCCGGGAGTCTCGTCATTGGGGAATATGGCTCCGGCATCTATGACTACGATATCCTCGCCGTACTCTATGGCCGTCATGTTCTTGCCGATTTCTCCCACGCCGCCGAGGAATATTATCTTCACCGGCTCCTTGGACCCTCTGCCGTTCCCGTCACCTCCGGCAGGCCTCCTGGCCGCCGCAGGCTTCTGCTCTGCATGATCCGAACCGGATGCCTTGTCCTTGAGGGAATTCCCTATGTATGTGCCGGACAGCGAACGGGCCGCTCCGGAATGTGTTGTCTTCTTCGTGCTCAAAATAATCTCCGTTCAAAGTGTGATTTACAGTATGATATATGGTGTGATGCGCGGCCGGCATTGCCGCCTGATTGCGTTATATGTGCGTGTGCGTGAGTCTGGAGAATGAATCCGCTCATTTCTTGTATACAGCACCCTGCAGGAGATATAGCCACAGGGGTGGAATACGGGGCATTGGAGAGCTTGTCTGATCTTTTCTGCGATTTAGCCCCTGATTAGCATAATGGCACACTGGGAGTGCCGTCAACTAATTTCTTGCAAACAGCCCCGGAATATGAAGCTTTTGGGGATGGTCTGCGGGGCATTGAATGGGTATCAACTCTCATCTTGGATATAGCCCCGGATATCATGGCACATTGGAGTGCCGTCAACTAATTTCTTGCAAACAGCCCCGGAATATGA
>JAJPZA010000005.1 GCA_021204625.1 Clostridia bacterium
GTACCGCTACGGCCCCGCCCTCAAGCGCTCCCTCATCATCGGCTCCTTCTGACCCACCCCGGTCCATCCTCGACAGCTCCTTTAATATACGCAAAAACATTATTCGTTTCCGCCGGAGATATAATCCCTTTTAGGCTGGGCGGCCTTGCGCGAAGGCTCGCGGGACAGGTCGTATCGCGGATCCATCGTAACCTCCAACCGCTCCTTATCAGAAGAAACTTCCATCGTCTCATCCTCCCTATAACGCTCATAGATGGCATTCCCCATCTGACTCATCAACACATTGTAGAAATCCGCATTTTCGAACAGTTTCTGATATGCCTCCGTCTGAGTATTGTAGCATTTCATTGCCGCCTTACTGAATATTTCGGAGAACAGGCTTTCCACGAACTGCTTCTTGTCATTCCTGGAAATCTGCCGCTTCATTCTGCCGGTGGCGGAGCTTTGGATCTCATTGAAAATACCCTCTACCATCACGTGATCAGCATCAGTAAATTCACCGTGATAACGCTCGTTAATCTTCTGGATAATGTTGTCAAGCAGATCCAATTCATCCTCGGGTGGCAGGCCGCTGTCGGGGTTCTCCCCCTTGACAGGCTTGTTCCCTTCAAGAGCGATCGAAACTGTGTCATTGGCCTTGATTGAATTTCTCACAAGTTGGACCTTAGTGGCCACATCCACCTTTTCGTGCGGAGTCTTCGGCAAAACCCTGTAAAGATAATCGGCGAGCAGGTATGACTTGTAAAGCGACCTGTCGTATGTGCGCGCTATCTGAGCCATATAGGAATAGAACCTGACAAAATTCTTGATCTTGCCGCGCACGACAAAACGTTCTTCCTCATCCAATTCCAGGAATCTGTCCACAATGCTCTTCAACAGATTCGACATGGCACTGAGGGAAGCACCCTCCTCTGAGCGAGTCTCTTCGTACAGATCATAAAACTCGTTCTCGTCTTCCTCGTTCCACAGATGGTAAAGCTCAATGTCCTTTCTGAACTGATAGACATAATTGACATCCACCGGATTGATGAGCTCCGTCCCCTTGTAGAACGGCTCGAAAGCTTTCTTGATTTCATCCGTCGAATTAACGAAATCGAACACAAAAGTGTCGTTCTTGTCCATGTACGTCCGGTTCAGCCGGGACAGGGTCTGCACGGCCTTCACATTCTTCAGCTTCTTGTCAACAAACATTGTATGGAGCCTCGGCTCATCGTAGCCCGTCTGATACTTTTCCGCCACAATCAGCATGTTGTAGAAATCGCTCGCGAAGTAAAGCGGAAGTCTATCCTCAGGAATGTTCTTGTCCCCGCGCCGGTTGAGTTTCGGCTCGGTGTATTCTTCGCCATTATACTTCACCACCCCTGAAAAGGCCACCATTGGATGAATGTCCTTAATCCCGTTTTTCATGCAGTATTCCTGAACGGCCCAGAAATATCTCACAGCGTGTGCACGGCTTGAAGTCACGACCATCGCCTTGGCCTTCCCGCCCAAACGCGTCATCGTCACCTCGCGGAACTTCTCGACAATGATTGCCGTCTTCCTGTTGATCGTGTCCTGGTGACCATCGTGAAACGCCTTGAGAGCCCTTGTGGCGGGAGACTCCTCATATTCGGGGTTATCTTTCGACTTGCGCGCGATTTCATATGAAGTTTCGAAGGTCGTGTAATTCTCAAGCACGTCCTTGATGAATCCCTCTTCGATGGCCTGAAGCATGGAATAGATGTGATATGCCCTGTACTTGTCCTTGTCCGGCGTCTCTCCCTTCTCGGCAAGAATGCCGAAAGTCTGAAGCGTCTTAGGTTTCGGAGTGGCTGTAAAGGCATAGAAGGACAGATTGCTGTGCTGGCCTTGGCGCACCAAATCCAACATAAGACTGTCCTGCTCCTCCTCCAATTCCTCAACAGTTTTTTCTTCGAGTTCCGCCAGTTCTTCCATAGCCTCGGTGGTGTCCGCGATTGCGGCTTTCAATTTCTCCGCGCTCTTCCCGCTCTGGCTTGAATGCGCCTCATCCACCACAACTGCGAACCGCTTGCCGGCGTTAGAGATAACTTGATTATAGATCTGAGGGAAACGCTGCAGGGTGGTTATGACAATTCCCGTCTTTTCGGCATTGATGGCATCGCGCAGTTTTCCACTGGCATCGCTATCCGTTTCCGAAATCGCGGTTACGGTCCCGTCAATATGTTCAAAGCCGAGCACCGTGTCTTTTAGCTGTCTGTTCAGCACACGTCGGTCGGTAACGACAAACACCCCGTTGAATATGTTGGAATTGTCCTTGTCATGAAGCGTGGCAAGGCGGTATGTAAGCCATGCGATGGAATTCGATTTGCCGGAGCCGGCTGAATGCTGGATCAGATAATTGTGTCCCGAGCCGTTCCTTTCTGTGTCGCGGACGAGCTTCTCGACAACGTCCAACTGGTGGTAGCGCGGGAAAATGATCTTGACGCTCGTCTCCTTCACCTCTTTCTCCTTGCCGTGCTTGTCGACAATGAGAGAAATTGAAGTTTCCTCCTGCCGCATGATGTACCGCTGAAGAATGTTCAAAAGCATATCCCGGCGGAGCACCTTCTTCCACAGATAGGAAGTGACATAATCCCCTCCCTCTGCCGGCGGATTGCCCGCTCCGCCGACCTCTCCGGCACCGTTGCTACCCTGATTGAACGGTCTGAACACAGTTTTCCTGCCTTTCAGTTCGGTCGCAACGGCCACTTCATAAAGGTCGCAGCAGAAATAGACGAGCATCCTGTTGTCGAACTGGAAAAGCGGCTCCTTCGGATTGCGGTCGTTCATCCACTGAATCTCGGCATTGTACACATACTGGCCAGTGAACTGGCTCTTTAGTTCAATCCCCACTACAGGGATCCCGTTGAGCGACAGCACTATGTCGATGGAGTTCTTCAGATCTTTGCTGTAGACGAACTGTCGTGTGCACTCAAGGATATTCTTGCCGTATTTCTCCGTCAGATCCTGATTGAGAGAGGAGGCAGGGGCGAAATAGCAGATTTTCAGGGGGATCCCGTAATCGTCTATGCCCGTGCGCAGAGTATGGATGAGCCCGTACTTGGAGATGTCTCCCTGCAGGGTCTTGTACAGCTGGGCCTTGGCGCCCTCTCCGTATTTCCGCACAAACCTTTTCCACTCTTTCGGCTGGGTTGAAGTGATGAAACGGATGAGGGTGTCAAGGTCAATGGCCCTGACCTTGTCGTAGGTCTTCTGATCGCCTTTGACATAGCCGCCTTCAGTGATAAAATATTCCTCAATGTCCTTTTCGAGGTTCTTTTCGAGCAATCCTTTCTCTGCCATAACGCAAGTCTATTTAAAATCCAACATATTTACATTCAATAAATAATCCTTCGCTCCGCCTCAATCCGCCTCTACCGGAACCTCCTTTTTACCGGTCACATATTCATAGATCAGACTCTTCTTGTACTCCTTCAACTCGGCGATCTTCTGCTGCTTAATCTCAATCAAAGAATCAATCTCTGAACATTTTCTGTCTATAAATTCAGCTATTGATTTCTGCTCATCCAAAGGAGGCACTGGCAAATATGAATACGAAAACGATGCATATTGAATATTCTTCCCTTCTCTTATTCCCTCCGTTAATGAATTAATATGATCTATAAAATTCCTTGATTTAAACAAAATTCTAAAATAATCTTGATTAATATTGGCCTTGTTATAAAAGACCTGATATGCAGGTGAACATACTCCCTCATACTTAGAGATTTCAAAACCTCCTTGGAAACTCCTTAAACTAATAACAAAATCATTTTTATGAACTGTCTTGAATATCTGTAGATCAGTATTTTCAGCTACTTGCACTACACTGGCCAACATACTTTGAGGGCACATGCCTCTGTCTTGAGTGGCAGATAACAATATTGTTTTGGAATTGCCCTTTGTCATCCGCAAATTAAATATATGCTTTGCCTTTTCTACTGTCCAATGTTCCGGGATCTGACCGATCCAAGGGATGCCGGAATCCTTCATCGGAGCATCAGGATTCAACCCTTTGGTCACAGCCTCGGCAATGACCGACTGCTTGTAGGCCTGCAGTTCGGTGATCGTCTCCTCCTCCACTGCAATCAATTCGTCAATTTCAACACATTGAGAATCAATAAATTTCGATATTGTGATCTGCTCATTAAGAGGAGGAACGGGCAATATTAAAGAAAGCACAAAATTAGGAGAAATCCTTGGCATTTTAGCTCCATAAGTTGAAGCATTCACTACTGAGGCAAATTGAGGAGAAAGGAATAGTTTGTGAATAAATCCAGCATATACATCCTGTGAGCAGCGAAAGACACAGAAGTCTCCGACAGCATTACATTCAAAATCCGCAAGCCATGCTTTGCACAGATACGGCCGCAATTTTCCATATACAATGTCGCCTATTTTGACATTAATCCCCTGCCCGTCAAAGATTGACGATGTCTGAATAAATCTTCCAGTATGACTCTCTATATTTTCGAGGGCAATTTTCCGAGGATTATCACTTGGATCCACAACCAAGGAGAATATTCTCTTAGCCCTTATAGTATTCCAACTTGATGGGATCTCGCCAATCCAAGGGATTCCGCTGTCTTGCATCACTCTCATGGCTACCCAAGGATTTTATTCATTAACTCCGCTTCCTGCCGGCCCAACTCTTTGAGGTGGACGAAGATGTCCTCGCTCCTGCGCGGAGCGACGTATTTGTAGAACTCACGCGTAAAGGGGATCTCGTAACCGATTCTGGTCTTTTTCTCGTCCACGACAAAGTCAGGAGCGTAAGGCCGGACGTTCTTGTCCAGGTATTCGGCAATATCCTCCTGCCATGGGATGATCTCTGTATCAGCGAGATCCGGATCCCATTCGAAATCGGTGCCGTCCTTCTCCAACGGTTTCTTGTGGACTTCACTGAAGGCCGGATCCTTTGTCCCGAACCACAACCGGATTGCCTTGATCTCCCCCACAGAGATTTTGATGTCCTGCTTTTTCAGCATTGCGAAAAACTCGTAGTCATCGGCAGCCTGCCCGTTGAAATTGTCCTTGTACGCCTTGACGATCTTCTCGAAAAGAGCGCGGGAGGATTTCGTGATTCCTGCGTCCTCTGCCGGCATCTCAAGATTTTCGTATTTCAGTCTCAACGGACGGCTGATGAACAACTTGGAGAATTTGAAGTAGTCGTTGTCGAACACCCTGCTCTCCACCCTCTGTTGTCCGTCCTCGCTCTCATATTCCCAGTCGCTGAAATCCCTGTAGGCCTTCATGATCAGATCCCGACAGGCATCCGTTATCTCCACCCTCTTGTTGCCTAGACTCTTGCGGCGCTTCTCGTAACACCCAGATGCGTCAATCAGTTGAACCTTACCGATTCGGTTGTCGTTCTTGGACTTAGTGATGACCCAGACATAGGTCGCGATGCCGGTGTTGTAGAATAAATCGCTCGGCAACTGCACGATCGCTTCGAGCCAGTCATTCTCCAACAGATAGCCCCTTATCTCGCTTTCGCCGCTTCCCGCATCGCCCTTGAAGAGCGAAGAGCCGTTTTGAATTATCGCCATACGCCCCTCCTCCCTCAACTTGGCCACGCCGTTGAGTAGGAAAAGCATCTGTCCGTCACCGATGGACGGTAGTCCTGGAGCGAAACGGCCGGCTTCACCGAGGTTGTGCTCAGCCTCAACGGCATCCTTCGATGTCTTCCATTCAATGCCGAAAGGCGGATTGGAGATTATATAGTCGAATTTATAGGTGGCGAACTGGTCGTTGCCCAAGGTATCTCCCCGCTTCATATTATTGGCATTGCCTCCTTTGATCAGGGTGTCAGCCTTGGCGATGGCGAATGTCTGGTCATTGATTTCCTGACCGTAACTGGCCACCTCCGCATTGGGGTCGATCTGCCGGAAGCGTTCCGTCAGACATCCGAGCATCTGACTGGTACCCATCGCCATATCGTAGATGTCGGCGACAATGCCCTGGTTCTTTAGCTCCTCCTCATCCTCTCCCACCAACAGATCCGTCATCAGATAGATGATGTCGCGGGCGGTGAAGTGCGCTCCGGCCTGCTCGTCGTAACTCTCGGAGAACTTCCTTACGATCTCTTCGAAAATATAACCCATATCCACGCTCGTGACCACATCCGCACCCAGATAGGCCTTAGGAGTGCAAAACTCGCTGATGACGAGGTATAGAATGTTGTTGCCGGCCATCTTCTGGATCTCTCGGTCGAAGTCCATGTGATGGATTATGTCAATGACATTCTCTGAGAAATGATTGAGGTAGGATTCGAAATTGTCCTTGATGTTCTCGGGATCATTGAGCAGGGTCTTGAAAGTAAACTTCGAGAGATTATAGAACTGCTGTCCCGCAGCTTCCCTGAGAAAGCTGTCCTTGACGACTATGCCCTTGTCGTCAAGTTCCTTATTTTTCGTGAGTACCGCCGCCTTTGTCGGGGCCAGTGTGTCCTCAAAGCGCTTGATCACACACATCGGCAGTATCACGTTGCCGTACTCGTGCGGTTTGTATGTCCCAACCAACTTGTCTGCAATCGCCCAGATCAGATTGGCCTTCTCTTGTATGTTCACTGTTGTCTGTTTCGAAATCTCATTCTCCATATTCTTGAAAATTAATCCTGTCTATTTTCATCCGCAAAGATAATCTTCTTCTGTGCAACCTTTCCACACAGAAATTATTTTTTGATTACATAATTTCCTTTTTTTACAAATCTATCAACTCTTTCAAAGGGGTGTGAATTTGGAATGCTGCTTAAAATGACAACCTCATCACCTTCGACGAGTTTCCCGTTGCTCTCCAATGAATATTTACCATCAACAATATACAAGGTCTTATCTCCGTATTTCTCCACCGAAACGCATCCCTCAGCCTCATATTCTCCTATCCAAATGTTTGCAGGATCCGGATGTTTTTCGATCAATTCCCGGTACCAAAGCAGAAGGTCCATGACGACGAAAAGTACGGATTTGTACAAATTGTTGTTTTGCCGGCTGCGCACATAATCCATTACCTGTAAGCTCAAGTCCTCCCGATCATGAGACCCGTCCTGAGTTATAGACAGGACATATCTCAAGGACTGCACAAGAGTCGGATGCATCAACTGTACGCTCAACTTGAAACCGTCGATTTCCTTGAAACTGAGAAAATCCGGAACCGAATTCAAGGAGTTGAGGTAAGGGATATACTCGTCCCTCTGGCACTTGTAGATAATCTTCTCGCAGATCTTTCTCAGGGCGTTGAAGTCATCCTGAATTTCTTCCTCCGATTCATGGTCAGACAATTCAAACCGCAGTCCATCCAAAAGGAGCTCTTCTGCATTGGGTATAAGTTTGGTGGCCTTAAAAACTTTTGAATATTTGTTGCGAAGAACAAATTCCGGTGAGTTAATCTCCTTGATTTTCGCTGGAATATCATGAAGAATACGTTTCAATTCCCGTATGTCGCCTTTAAAATATACGTTAAAGGATTCGTCATAATTCTTGTCAACCTCTTCCCGATTTAATTGTCCGGTATAAATAAAACAAGGAAAACGATGTTTTTCTTGTAAAGGGCTTATTTCTCTCAATGCATAATTCAAATTATTCTTGACAGCCGCGTCGTTTTCTTCCTTATTAACATGAGCATCAAGAATAACGGCATCCCATTTCGCAAGATTAGTCCTAAGTTCCGCCACTCCCTTTGATATGGTATCAAAGGGAGTAATACCTATTTGATGAACAAGGCAAGCGTTAATGAAATCACTCTGGTCTTTCCATTGATCGTCAATCCACAAAACATTGTATTTTGTTTCCAAGTCATTCATGTTCTTCCTTATTATAGATTGGTAAAGATATTCTAATTGTGACAGGAGAAGATTCGCCAGAAACTTCAAGAGTCCCATGATAATGCTTTACAGTATCCTTGATAAAACTGCCGCCAATGCCAGTACCCCCAAACCTTCCGCCTTTCTCTCCCTTAAGTTCATACAACTCCTGTGTCATGCCGGACGGGAATGGATTTCCGTTATTGCAAAAATCTATTGTAACTCTTTGTTCTTCGGCGCTCAAGATAATCCGAAACTCATAATCGTACCTATTCGAATCCGTAAACCCATGCCTCTCAGCATTTGTCTTTATATTTTCAACGATATTGTCTAAATCTGGCCGAGCCATATTGACATATATATGAGGATCCTCCTCGTTTAAATTCTCGATTATTCCGCAGTTAAAGATAGACTGAGCGTCAATGACAAAATGTGTGGTATAAAATGGATTGCCATAATGCTCACCCTCTAAACCTTTGAAATAGTCACACAGATCTATCGGCTCAGGCTCCCCATATTCCTCTTCCTGAGAAAGTTTGCTGACCAAATCAGAAAGAATATTGATAGCCTTCTCCTGATTCTTTAATGTCGTTACAAGTTCTGTCGGGATTTCATTCTGATGACTGAGCAGGATATAATTACTTATTACTATCTCATTGAGATGTTGTGCAATATTATGCTTCCGCACTCTGATCTCATCAATGTACTGAGACTTCATTCTATCGATCTCCTTCTGCAAACCCATCTCCTCGGCTTTGCCCATGAGAAAAGCTGATTTCGCCTCATTAAAAAGATTGTTCTGTAGATCTTTACAATCCGAACGATCAAAAGGAGGAAAGTCAATACGAACCAACGAAAGAGTTTCCTGAGAAATATGCGACACAAACGTACCGGAGCCAGGGATATATCGCTTACTTACTTCCATGGCAAGATAGTCAATACTAATATTCTCATATTTAAAAGAATACGCGTTCACATTTGACCCAAGGAAAACCGGCTGCTCCGTTGTAGCATCGCACCAGGCAATCTTGATTTTATCGCCGATTGTGTTCAACAACAGCGCTGACTGAGTAAGTTTTCTAGTATTTCTCAAATCATCGTTCAACTTAAGTTTGCCGATGTCAATCTTATTGTCAGTCCAGTCTGACGGAATGTCTTTCACCCGCACGATGCGCCCTACCCTCTCATCAAATTTCTTGTTAACCGGAATGGCAACCAATATTTCTGAAAGAGTTTTAATATCAAATCCCTTTCTGAATTTAGAGCCCTTTATTTCATCACGAGTGTGCGTGTATAGAGGTACGTCCAAAGAAAAGAGATTGCCCGCTATTTCCTCTGTACTAACACTTACACTAGTTGCCCCGTCATTGAGATACGCGTCATATACAGACTTTACATCAAGCCTGTCAGCTAAACTGGAGTTAGATTTGATGGACATACTGGAAGCGTCAACCATACGTATGTTCTTGCCGGCAGCACGTCCTTTCTTGAGTACTAATAAAGCCAAAGGTATACTTGTGCCATATAGCAGCCGCTGCGGAAGAAGTATGACGGCATCAAGAAAATTGTTCTCTATTAAGTTCTGCCTAATGCATTTAATTTTAACCAACCCAGAAAGGACGCCTGTAGGAACAAAAGTTAAAAGGACTCCTTCGTCATTAGTCAGAGAATTAAATCTTTCCATTGCAAAAGTAGTCAAGTCTATTGCCTTGCCATTTATTACGGCTCTGTAAAAGCTTGGATTGGAGATTATCACGTCATATTTCCCGTCTTCAAATTCTACAAGTTCATCTACTCCAACATATTTCAAAGGTAATTCCTTGTCGAGCAAAGACAAATATAATGAAATGAAATCGCATGCTGGTGAATTAATCCCTATTCCTGTAAATGTGGCGTATCCAGATATAGTCTTTGCGAAAGATATAAAACCATTCTGAAAAAGGTTAAGGACTGTTCTGTCTTTAAACTCGATTAACATTGAAGCGAGTTCGTATAGTTCGGATGGAAAAACTAACATCTCTGCGCCATATCGACCGCGTTTGATAACACTGTCAAAGAAATAACTCGCCTCGGATATATTTTTCTTTCCAGAGACAATATCAATTATAAGCGGCCTTGCATTCAATGATAACCCATGCCGAGAAAGACCCTCAAGTGAATTCTTCACGACCTTGCACAACGGATCTTCATCGGTCAGAATAGAAAAGAAGTTAAGTGTCTTATATTCCTTTTGTTTCTGCTGTCCCAACTGTTCATAATCTTTCTCTGAGATAGTATTTGCATTAATCTTAAAAAAAACCTTATCTACCGGAACTTCCGAGTCAAACTTAAAGGCTAATGCATTTTTCTTAAAAAGATACAACAAAGCCGCTGTTCTCAAACATGAATCAATTGTTTCCGAATCCATTTCACATTTCGAAATGAGGAGTTTCCATGCGTTCTTCTGCGATTCGGTCATGTTGTCGGCGATATTTGCAATCTGTGTCATACGCAAAG
>JAJPZA010000153.1 GCA_021204625.1 Clostridia bacterium
TAATTCGCTTGACTCTCGGTAAATTTGTGTGCAAGGCTTTGCGGTTTGATATTATATGACAATCAGTCTGTAATCTGTGAGTATGGATTTAGATGGCTGTCAGGCTTGTGGTTCGCGCTTGGTGTAGTTGCAGAAGATGTTGCCTGCATCTCCTTGTTTTAGGCATGTCTTCTTGTTTTTTTGATTATGCCGGATTGCATCCGGAATCATTTTGCCTTGTAAAGTGTTAAAGATTACAGGTCGAAAAACACGGATTGGACAATTCCACGCTTGCGTGGCCATCATACATCCTCAGACGCATCTGATCTCTTGGACCAATCTATTCCCTCCTCAAAAACATATGCAAATACTGGATTCCCTTCATGGTCGTAAGCGGTGACCTTCATTTCATCTTCTGAGATTTTGTAGCTGTACTTGTGCGGGATATGATATACGAACCAGTCCAATGTTAAGTCGTGAATTGCTTCTGTGTATGGATAGACTTCCACTGCACTGTACACGCAAAGAGAGTTTGTCTTCTCGCTCTCTGCAGGAATTCTCTTGGTCCGTTTGTATATCCTTATCACTCTTCCAGTCCTGGTTTCAACCTCATGAACACGCTTGCATTTGGGGCAGTACCAGTATTCCATTTCCTCGCTGCGCTGAAAGTAATTGCGTCTGCTTTCCGTAAGCGGATCCCAACCACATATAAAGTCAAACCATTCCAAAGTCGGGCAGTATGTTATAGCATCCTGCACTTCTTTCTCAATGTATACATATAGCTCACACGGAGACGGGCATGTGCTGTCGCTCATTTCATATCCGCATTTGCATAATAATCCTGCCATTTTATATCTCCTTAGCCAAATTAGACAATATCGTATCAAACAATTATCTATTCTTTAAAGGCAATGGCTCACGCCCATTATACGAATAGATAATATTTGAATTATCTGAAAACCATACTCTGATGGGACCTTTTATGTATCCCTTCCGATTAGCATAATCTATTCCCTGTTGAACAAGATTACGAGAAAAGGCGTTGTTGCTCAACCCAGATAAACACAACTCAACTGTCCCAGAGTAGCCATTATTAAACTTGACGAAACCTTTGTTGATTTCTTTAGCTATTTGCCCCGGGTGTTCAGTGGCGAGACTTTTCACCTCAACCCTGTCTAAAATCTCGTCCCTGTCTGTTGCCTTTACTACTAAGTCGTATGTTTTTACGCCTTGCTTGTCTCCTTCGTGACGGAACACAACTCGATACTTTGCATCCAGATATTTTTCCGCGACATATATTGCTCCCTGGTCTTTCACCTTATAGTTCTTGGTGTCAGCATACCTGCCATCTTCAGTAACAGCATAATATCCGCCCATCCCCCTTCCCATACTATTTACCCCACTTCATTTCACAATAGGACTTGCATACAATGATAGGCACGGGAAGAAGATTTCTCCAGGCTTCAGGAAAACGCCCATATACGCCTGCTCCGAAGCCGGAAAAGCCTGTCGAAGAGTTAGGCAAGTCTCATGAGAACACCCATGAGAAAGAAAATGACCCGGAGAAATCAAAGGATCCGTCATCAAACGATCCGAAGAAGTCCGAGTCATAAGTCTAAGACAAACGCTTGGCTGCGCTGTCAAACGTTAATCTCAGCGCAGCTTCGCGTTTCCTGGGAACCCCATTCCCCAGGGTAACGCGCATTACATCCAAATTTTACAACATCAGACACTACAAAACAAGTGCATTTTACATGAGATTAAGTCTCACTATGGCCTCTGGGCACCCTCAAAATTTTTTGGTCAGGAAAGGGGTTATGTACTTGACAAGGGCGCCGGTTCACAACTGTAAAAAGTCCCTTACGAATCCTTTGCTCATCTCCACTTCCCTTAAACTGCTTATCCAGCACGATGCTTCCTGCACGATACAACTCCTTATGCGGAAGCATTCCAGGATAATATGGAACAGACGGCCATACATAGTACATAGTGTCCCCACATACAGCCATCCCAAGTTTTGACATGTCAGGAGTTAAGTATGCTAAAGTCAGGCTATAATTTAGAGCATCTACTAAAGCA
Organism: Clostridia bacterium; assembly: GCA_021204625.1. Lineage (GTDB taxonomy): Bacteria > Bacillota > Clostridia > Christensenellales > Borkfalkiaceae > Coproplasma. The sequence goes on from JAJPZA010000153.1 coordinate 2,059, forward strand.
TACGGATCAAACCGCATTGGCTTGACAAGTCTTTCAGGATTGTATTTCCTGTTGAGTTGATCTGCAATATTTTCAAGATCCTTTGTTGTATAGCTCTGAAAACGCATCACTCCTGTCAAATATTACTCACCCCCTGGATTTTCTCCTTTCTCAAGCATTTCAATCACCTTCTCCCACTCCTTTTCGCCGCAGCCATTATCCCTTGCTTTGCGCAGCGCGATGCGGGCAGCCTTCGTGCTCATGATATACTCTGCGATATCAGGGGAAACATTGTTCTTCTTGCCTGCGGCCAGATCAAACAATGTATCCGTCTCTTCCTGTGTCAACTGAAGGCACCTGGCAATAATCTCAATCTTTTCCCTGTCAGGCGGGTAGCGGTGATCTTTTTCAATATCGCTCATGTAGGCCGGCGCAATACCCAGATCCTCTGCCAATTTTCTTAAATTGACTCCCTTTGCAAGCCTCTTGCTTCGCACATAACTCCCGAAAGTCTCCTCTGTCATCTTCCTGTCTGTCTCCCTTCCTTTTGCTTATTCGCTAATTTATAACGTAATTATATCATAACTAAAATCAAAAATCATGTGTCTGAACGCAGTTGTTTTTACGAATTTTACAATTTTACTACACATTTTTCATCAATAAGAATGCCTACACCTTCACACTACAGCACTTGCCGGGTTTCTTCTTAGCTTAGCATTCCAGAGTAGGCGTGTAATCTGGTAAATTCTTAACTGGTAAATTTCGCTATCCTACCATAATTTGCCCGTAAACTTTTAAATCGACATATACAACACATGAAATGTAGGAGCTTTTGGTCATTTTACAGGTCTGAGAGAGTTTTCGCCAAGGAAAAAGCCCTGCGCCGGACGGGTGCAAGGCTTTGCGGTTTGGTATTATATGACAATCGGTCTGTAATCTGTGGTTATTGATTTGGATGGCTGTCAGGCTTGGGCTTCGCGCCTGGCGGAGCTGAAGGCGAACTCGCCGTCCTTGACATCCACAGTGACCTTCTCGCCCGGAAGGATGCGTCCGGCCAGAATCTCGTCCGAGAGGCGGTCTTCGATGTGGCGCTGGACCGCGCGCTTCAAGGGGCGGGCTCCGTTGGTCTCATCATATCCGAGCTCCAGGAGCTTGTCCGTTGCGGGATCTGTGACCTCGAGCTCGATGTCGCGGTTTCTGAGGCGGCCGGCAAGGTTCTGGATTATCTTGCCGCAGATCTGGCGGCATTCGTCCTTGGAAAGCTTGCGGAAGACGATGATGTCGTCCACACGGTTCAGGAACTCGGGGCGGAATGTGGCGCGGAGCGATTCGTTGATGGAATCCTTCATCTTGTCATACTCGTCCTGGGCCTCGTCCGCGCTTGAGCCGAATCCGAAGGTGTTCATCTTCTTAATCTGGGAGGCGCCTGCGTTGGACGTCATGATTATGATGGTGTTCTTGAAATTGATGGTCCTGCCCTTGGAGTCCGTCAGGCGGCCGTCGTCAAGGATCTGGAGAAGAAGGTTGAAGACGTCCGGATGGGCCTTCTCGATTTCGTCGAAGAGGACTACGCTGTAGGGCTTGCGGCGAACCTTTTCGGTGAGCTGGCCGCCGTTGTTGTCATCGTAGCCTACATATCCCGGAGGAGGGCCGATGAGCTTGGAGACTTCATGCTTCTCCATGTACTCGGACATGTCTATGCGGATCATTAGGTCCTCGTCTCCGAACATCTCTTCGGCAAGAGCCTTGGCAAGGTCTGTCTTGCCCACGCCAGTGGGGCCTACGAATATGAATGAGCCTATGGGCTTGTTGGAATCGGAGAGTCCAGCGCGGGCTCTGCGGATGGCCTTGGACACGGCGGAAACGGCTTCGTCCTGGCCCACGATTCTCTTGTGGAGATTCTCCTCTAAGTGCAGGAGCTTCTCGCTCTCGGACTCGGTGAGCTTCACGACGGGCACGCCGGACCACTCGCTCACGATGGCCGCGATTTCGTTGCTGCCTATCTCCGGCTCAGCTGTGGACTTCTCGCCGTCCCACGTCTTCTGCATCTCTGTGAGCTTTCCGTCTATCTCGTTGAGCTGGTCCTGCAGCTTCTGGGCTTCCTTGAAGTTTTTGTCCTTAACGGCCTTGTCCAGCTCGAGGTTGATCCTCTTCTGCTTCTCTTCCAGCTCCTTCATCTCCTGAGGGCTGTTCATGGCATTGATACGCGCCTTGGACGCTGCTTCGTCTATGAGGTCTATGGCCTTGTCCGGAAGATAGCGGTCCGTGATGTACCTGTCCGAAAGGGTGGCCGCCGCTATGATGGCGTCATCCGTGATTACCACGTTGTGATGGGTCTCGTACTTGTCCCTGAGGCCTCTGAGGATTTCGACAGTGTCCTCCACTGTGGGCTCCTCTACGGTTACGGGAGTGAAGCGGCGCTCGAGGGCCGCGTCCTTTTCTATGTATTTGCGGTACTCTTCAATCGTTGTGGCTCCAATGGTCTGGAGCTCGCCGCGGGAAAGCATGGGCTTTAAGATGTTGGCCGCGTCCATGCTGCCGTCAGAGCCTGCACCGGCGCCCACTATCTGATGGAACTCGTCTATGAAGAGTATGATGTTGCCGTCCGTCTGAACGGCGTTGATTACGTTCTTGAGCTTCTCCTCGAAGTCTCCCCTGTACTTGGATCCGGCAACCATGCTGGAAAGGTCAAGGGAGAACACAATCTTGTCCTTGAGAAGGTCGGGCACTTCGTTCTTCACGATAGCCTGTGCAAGGCCCTCCACCACTGCGGACTTTCCTACTCCCGGCTCTCCGATGAGAACAGGGTTGTTCTTGGTGCGGCGGGAAAGGATCTGGATAATCTTCTCTATCTCCTTCTTGCGGCCTATTACGGGGTCCAGCTTGCCGTCCCTTGCCTTCTGAGTGATGTCCGTTCCGAAAGAAAGGATCTCCGGATTCAGGCGGCTGCGCTTCGTGTCGTCGCGGGGCCTCTGCCCCTGGCGCTGCTGCTGGCGCGCTCTGTTGAAATTGGCTGCGGCCTCATTAAGGTCGTCATTCCCGCGGCCTGAGCCGCTGCTCTGTGGGTCATCGTCTCCGTTTATGGCCATCTCAACCCTTGCCGCAAGCTCCTCAAAATCCACGTTCATGGCTCTAAGGATTCTCATGGCCTGGCAGCTCCTGTTGCGCATAATGGCGCAGAGCATGTGCTCCGTTCCGGCCAGGGCTTCTCCGTTGTTGACTTCTTCCGCAATCTCAGCGGCTGCGATGAGAAGGCTCTTGGTTCTGGGCGTGTAGCCGTTGATTGTGCAAGTGGGGTCTATTGTCTGCCTGAAGTAATTCAGGTACTCCCTCTCCGTGACTCCGCATGTGGAAAGGATGGAGTATGCTTTGCCCTCTTTCACTACGAGCATCGCATATACTATATGCTCACTGCCTATATAGGTGGTGTGGCTTGCTTTTGCTACTTCTTCCGTGCACCTGAGCACGTTCAAAAGGTTGGTTGTATACTGGCTGAAAGGATAATCCATAGTTAATTACCTCCGTCTGTTAAAAAATGTATGTCTTCTGTCTTCCCGCCCTCCGGTCCGATGAATCCGGTCATGAAACCCGCATATATGCCGGGCTCCGGCGGAAAACACGTTATGTGCACTGTTGTTTTTTTGGCTCTGGCTTGCATGATTTGGGCCGGCTGTTTGGACCGGCTGTCCAGGCCGGCTGTTTGGACCGGCTGTCCAGGCCGGCTGCTTGGGCCGGCTGCTTGGGCCGGCTGCTTGGGCCGGCTGCTTGGCTCCGTATTGGCTAGGAAACAAGGCTCTTAAGGCACTTGCCGGTCTGCTCCGCGCGGTACACGTCCCTCTCCGTCGCCGTGAGTTCGCGCTCGGCTGCGTCTGTTATGTTGGAGGGGCGCATGCGGATTACCAGGTCATCTATTGCCGTTATGTCCCGGATGGGGATGTAGCCTAAGACGGCTCCGAGCTTCACATATGATGAGTATTTCTGCAGTTCGCCGGAAGTGAGGCGGGCGCAGTTGGTGAGGATGCCGTATGAGCGCATGCACTGGTCCTTTATGGCAAGAGCGTTTTCGCCGAGAGTGAGGTCCCTTCTTCTCTGGCTCTCAAGGTCGCAAACCTGGCGGACCACGTTGTACACCTTCTCAAGAATCTGCTCTTCGGTGAGGCCTAAGGTCACTTCGTTGGAAATCTGATACGTGTAGCCTTCGGCGTCGCTCCCCTCTCCGTACGTGCCGCGGACGGTCAGGCCAAGGCGGGATGCGCTGCGGTTCACGCTCTGCATGAGGCCGCAGATGGAAAGGGCCGGAAGGAAAAGCATGACGGACGCCCTGAGGCCTGTGCCCACGTTCGTGGGGCAGGCTGTAAGGTACCCCAGCTGCTCGTCATAGGCGAACTTCATGTATGAGGAAAGGGCGTTGTCGATGGCGGACATTCTGTCATATGCCTCAGTGAGCTTGAGCCCTTTAATTATGCACTGCTCCCGCAGGTGGTCCTCTTCGTTTATCATTATGGAGACACTCTCGTCCGCGTTTATGAGGACGGCCGAAATGCGCTTGGTCTTCAGAAGGTTCGGGGATATGAGGTGGTTCTCCACAAGGGACTGTGCCTTTGCGTCCGAGATGGTGTTCATATAGTACAGGTTGAAATCATCATGACTGTACTTTGAGATGGCGCTGGCAACATTGCGCCTTATCTCATTTGCCTGCTTCTCATCCTTGAAATGCCCCGGGAAGGGGTACCCCTCTATGTTTCTCGCCAGCCTCACTCTTGTGGAGATTACAGTCTTGTCAAAATCAGACATCTTCCCCTCCTTCCCCGGCGGCGTCCCCCGGGTTGAGCTCCGCGTTGATGGCGTTTATCTGCTCATAGATGTCGTTGGCCTTCATAAACTCCTTGTTGCGGATGGCCTCTTCAAGCTGCTCCTGCAACTGGCTGAGCTTGCGGTGATAGCCGCTCTTGTCCGCATTGGTGTTTGCCTTGCCCACATGCTCCGTATGGCCCTGCAGATGCTCTATGGCAGGCATGAGCTCCGTCTTGAAAGCGTCATAGCATGAAGGGCATCCCAGAAGGCCGGTCCTCTGGTATTCGCTGTAACTGGTCCCGCACACCGGGCATCTCTTCTCCGTCTTTCTGACTCTCGGCGAAAGAAGGTCCGTGAGTATGTCCGCGTTTGTGGCGTTAAGGCCTCCGAACATCTCCTGGTAGCATGCCGGGCAAAGATGGTACTCGAACACCTTGTCCCCTATTATCTCTTTATAATCCACTGTGGCCTGGTTTTTCTTGCAGCGCTGACAAAGCATGATTTCTTCTCCATAGGGCCGCAAATCGCAAACCCCTTCACTATAATTATAAACACTTTTCGACTGTTCTAAACACAAACGGGAAAACTTTGTGAAATATTTTTATTGGCTGTCAGTTTGGGGAGAATCCAGAAAGGAACTCTTTGGTCAGAAATGCACAGAAGTGAGGAAATGTAATTATATTATTCTTATATCCTACATTTCCACGTATAAACTTCATCCCATAAATAATATCCTTATAATTCGGACTGCTTATGAGAGTTGCCAAAGATTTGGACTGGTTGTTCTGTGCCTTGACCTCAATGGGAACAATATTATTATTGTTGCGAACAATAAACTCCTCCTGCAACGGGGAATTTTCTTTCTTGTAATAGTAGAGCATTTTATAGCCGCCCTTAATAAGAGCTTCCCCTATTATGCATTCAAATAGACCGCCCTTGTATGTCCCAAGATTTTTGTTTGTCTTGAAGTCTTTCTGTGATTCTTCGTCCAGCTGAGACAGCAGCAGGCCGCTGTCCGCATAATAAATCACACATACACCAGGCAGACAATTTCCTTTCAAAGGTAATTCGAGAGGATTCAAAGCATGACTGATATTGATTATGCCGGCATCCAAGAGCCAGTCAAATGCTCCGCTGTAATCATTAAAAGTTGCAGTTTTTTTAATTTTGGATACCTGAAACTTCTTGTTTGCTTTGCCAAGCTGCGAAGGAATGTCTCTGAAGACAGCCTCGATTCTGGCCTTGTCTATACCTGTTGAGTACTTTTTTATATCCTCCTCATAGCCCTCGACTATCAGCTCCTGAAGTTTAAGAGTGTCTTCAAAGGTGCCCTTCCGGACAAAGTTGGAAACAACCTGCGGCATGCCTCCTGTAATGCAATAGTCAGTGAATAAATCATCATAGTGATTTAATGCAGCATTAGAGAACGGGCTGAAGGTGCGCATATGCTCAAGCATGTCATCTCGTATAGAATTGTCATATCCAAGTGCCCAGAGGAACTCATCAAAATCCATGGATTTCATTTCAACTTCCTCTTTATAACCGACACTTATGCTTGATATGCTATGATAATGAACACCCAATAATGATCCGCTGCATATGACGTCATAACGGCCATCTATGGCGAAGCACTTGAGTGTTGTAGTGATATCCGGAAACGCTTGGATTTCGTCAAAGATTAAAAGCGTGGCATTATCAATAAACTGAGCTTTGCTATTTATCCTCGAAATGGCTTTTATAACATTGGGAACAGTATAACCATTATCAACGATTTGCTTGTACTCGGGCATGGTTGCAAAATTAATCTCAATGATGCTCTTATAGTTCATTGAGGCAAAGTGTTCTATTGATGCGGTCTTCCCCACCTGTCTGGCTCCTTTGATAATCAAAGGAAGATGGTCCGGATTAGCTTTCCATCGTTCAAGATAATTATCTATCTTTCTCTTCAAATAATCAGCCATATAACCCTCGTGATAAAATAATATGGTCATTTTAGCATATATATCCAGATAAATCAAGTCATATATGGAAAAAAATGAACCACTTTTTTTGAAAATATAAGATTTTATGAACGACTTTCTTAAGAAAATAGAGATTTTATGAACGACTTTTTTGAAAAAATAAAGATTTTATGAACGGCTTTCCTGCGCTCCGTAATATTTCATGCATATCCGTCCGGGTCACTCAATGCCTCCGGGCTCCTGGATATATGCCCGTACGGCAGACGGGCTACCTGGCATTGCTGCGCGGATATGCCCCCTTCGCTGTCCACGCGCCGGTGTGAGAAAGAAACAGCCGGATGACCGGATTATGAGAATTGCGAGAATTTTGCAGCAAGGGGGCGTGTAATGGTTGTTTTTAATTGAAGGAGCTGATATACTTATGAGTATAAGATTACTCATTTATGTGTCGGAGGAATTAAAGTAATGCAATACTCGAAAGAAGTTGAGAACATGGTTTGCGTTGCCAAGGGCGTGTCCGGCAAGTTCGAACATGGCCCCGCCCCCATCCCCGAGGAAGGACAGTGGATCCAGGCCAAGGAAATCAGGGACATAAAGGGCCTCACGCACGGCGTTGGCTGGTGCGCTCCCCAGCAGGGCGCCTGCAAGCTCACTCTCAATGTCAAGGACGGAATCATTCAGGAAGCTCTGATAGAGACAATAGGATGCTCCGGCATGACGCACTCCGCGGCAATGGCAGCGGAGATTCTGCCCCACAAGACAATCCTTGAGGCTCTCAACACAGACCTCGTGTGCGACGCCATCAACACGGCAATGCGCGAGCTCTTCCTTCAGATAGTATACGGCAGGACGCAGTCCGCGTTCTCGGAAGACGGCCTTCCCATCGGATCGGGCCTCGAGGACCTCGGAAAAGGCATGCGCTCACAGGTCGGCACAATGTACGGAACAGCTCTCAAGGGAGCAAGATACCTTGAGATGACAGAGGGCTATGTGCTCGGACTTGCTCTGGACAAGAACAGCGAGATCTGCGGATACAAGTTCGTGTCCCTCGGCAAGATGACGGACTTCATAAAGAAAGGCCTTACCCCCAACGAGGCTTGGGAGAAGTCCATCGGCACATACGGCAGATACACAGCTGAGCAGGGAGCCGTAAGGCATATTGACCCCAGAACAGACAAGGAGGTTGACTGATGGCACTGTTTGAAAACTATGAAAGACGTGAGGCCAAAATCCTCGCCACACTGAAAGAGTACGGCATCGGCACTATTGAGGAGTGCCGTGACATAACCCTTGCAAAGGGAATCGACGTAGAGGCCATCGTCCGCGGGACCCAGCCCATATGCTTCGACAACGCCGTGTGGGCATACACCGTGGGAGCCGCCATCGCCATCAAGTGCGGATGCACGAAAGCAAACGACGCGGCGGCAAAAATCGGCATCGGCCTCCAGTCCTTCTGCATTCCCGGATCTGTAGCAGAGAACAGAAAGGTAGGCTTGGGCCACGGCAACCTCGGCTCCATGCTTTTATCCGAAGAGACAGACTGCTTCTGCTTCCTCGCAGGCCATGAGTCCTTCGCTGCAGCCGAAGGCGCAATCAAGATTGCAGAGAACGCCAACAAGGTCCGCGTAAAGCCCCTCCGCGTCATCCTCAACGGACTCGGCAAGGATGCAGCTTACATCATCTCCAGAGTCAACGGATTCACATACTGCAAGACCGTATTCGACCCCTTCACAGAGACCGTAAAGGTCACGGACATGGTTCCCTTCTCAGAAGGCGCCAGGGCAAAGGTCCGCTGCTATGGCGCGGACAACGTTCCCGAAGGCGTTGCCATCATGAAGCTTGAAAAAGTGTCCGTCTCCATCACCGGAAACTCCACGAACCCCACGAGATTCCAGCATCCCGTTGCCGGCACGTACAAGAAGTGGTGCACAGAGAACGGCGTGAAGTACTTCTCCGTAGCCTCCGGCGGCGGCACGGGCAGAACCCTTCATCCGGACAACATGGCGGCCGGCCCTTCCTCTTACGGCATGACCGACACGATGGGCAGAATGCACTCAGACGCCCAGTTCGCAGGCTCCTCCTCCGTTCCCGCTCACGTTGAGATGATGGGTCTCATCGGAATGGGCAACAACCCGATGGTAGGCGCAACAGTCGCAACCGCCGTTGCAGTCCAGGAAGCCATGACGAAGTAACCCCCGCAGGAAAAACATTGGCATTATAACGAATTCAAGCCATCCGCTAGCGGATGGCTTTTGTTGTCTGGCCCATGATGCTAACACAAGTGTTACTAACTCGTGTGTTACCAACTCGTGTGTTACTAACTCGTGATTTGACAAAGCATCATTTGATAAAGCCCCGCATCTCTGCAGGGGCTTCAATATTGCAGTATCAAGCATCCTCGTTAAGATGCGCATATATGCGTTCCAAGTGTTGTTCCGTCATTTGCACTTCAGTCTGGCATCAGCATCATGAATTGGCAATAATCATTGGAAAACAGGGTCAATAAGTGTCATCGTCATAGTCATCATCGGTCACATACTTTGGCGGACGCACATAGAAGGATTTGCGGACATATTTCAGGTCATCGGTCATGAATCCCATCTTATCCTCTTCCTCCATGTCATCAAGCTGCCGCCTGTACTCCCTGCTTTCTATATCCAGGTCCAAGGCCAGCCGGATCAGGCGGATGCTGCTGTACGGAATCACCTTGTCATCCGTGCACTCCTCATTCTCTATAGGATTATACCTGTCATCCACAGGCAGAAGCGTAAAGGCCTCAGGGTCTTCATTATCGAACGGGACATAAAATCCCTTGAGATACGTGCCGTCAGCAAGGACACACTCAACGGCCTTGTAGCTGAACATTATCTTCATGAGGGGGAAGATGTCTTCCTGCCATATTCCTCTGTTCAGCACATGACTGACATGACTGCTAAGATCTTCCATCCAGCCGAAATAGGCTGAAACGGTGCCGAGAGAAAATACATAGTTGTCTTTTCCGTCGCTCGGATTGATGACAAAGTAGAAGCTTCCCGGGCCCTCCACATAATCCAGCGAACAGTCCAGCGGCATTCTGTCAGGCTTAAGGCCTTCAAGCTCCGGTATTTCCGTCAGGCACTTGCGGGAATACAGCGGGGAAATCAGATTGTCCGGTAAATACCTTGTCTCTGATTCAGGCGCTCCCGTGACCTTTTTCCAGCCGCGCATCTCCTGTGTTTCCTTTGCGGGAAGATCTGCGGACTGCATGAAGATGTTTGTTGTGATTCTTGCATCCTTGTCCCAGCGTTCACAGTAGAAAAGGTCGCAGTGCCTCATTGCGCTCACGGCGCCTGCATAGCGGAACTCGCTGTCCGGATTCTTCGTAAGCGCCTTTATGCGTTTGTTGAAGTCGCTCACCAGCATTTTGCCGTTGGCGTCATCTGTGAGCATTTGGATGACCATATCCAGATACCCGTCTGTCAGGACATCCTCCGGATCCTTCGCATACCTCTGAAGAAATCTCCTGAGGGCAATGCGGTTCTCATCCGTGAGGAATTCCTTTGCATCATAAATGATGCACCTGTCTATTTTCATTCATCACCGTTGTGCCCGTTATTTATCGCGCGTGCGCCTCTATGGCTTGCACAAACCGCTCCCGGCACAGACACAGGCCGGATCCTTCCTTATGGCAAATGCCAGACTGGTGATTTTGGAACCTGAATTATGTTCGGAATCACTCTCCTTTATCCCCGGACGGCAGTTCCCGGATCTCAACTATCTCATCCAGTGGAACATACACTGTCCTTCCGCCGGAGGTCCGGATATTGTATCCGGGGGCCTGCCAGGATTTGTAGGGGGCTGCAATTCCTGTGACTTCTTTCTCATTGCTGCCGTATATGCAGCATACGTTCCGGTCCAGAAAGTCCTGCGCAAGGAGCGGGAAAAGATATGAGCCTTCCACTCCGCTGTGCCTGAGGTTTTTCCAGAATTCGTCCACGACCTCAAATTCCTCAAATGCGGACCGGATGTCTTCAGCGGAATAATAGGCCTTGTTATATGAATGGTTGAGAGTGAGCGTGTCCACTTCCGCGCAGTCGCACTGGTCCAGAATATCGAAGATGTTCGTGCGGTGCCAGTGGAATTTGCTTATTAGGTCCTTTTCAATCCACTTGCTGCGCGTGTACAGCGGAATGCACTTCTCTCCTTTCAAGCCTTTGCTAAGGATGCTGTCTCCGTATGCGCTGGTCTCCGCGGAAAGGAAGACAATGTCTGCATAACGCAGATGATTGAGGACGGACAGGTAATAGGTTTCGTCGTAAAAATTGTCCAGGGCGCATTGTATGGCCGTTTCAAGCCCCTCGGTTGTTGTAAGCTCCGGATCACTGTAATCAGCCAGGACGCGGAGGAAGCATCTGACTGCGTCATTCAAAGCCTTTTCCTGGTCCGCATCCCCGTCCACGGGTATCATCCGGGCATAATCCCCAAGTATCCTGCGCATGGCCCGGCAGTTTTCCGGGGTGTCCGCTTTGTTTGTGTCATACTCGGTACTGAAATCCATATAACCTACCCCTGCAGCACGCCGCCCGGCTTCGCGGGCTTACTCTTCTTCCTCTTCTTCATCCGGCAGTTCCTGGATGAACTTTATTCTGTCCAGCGGAACATACACCGTTTTGCCTCCGGCAGTCTCAATGTTGTATCCGGGAGCCTGCCAGGTTTTGTACGGGGTTACATATCCTGTGGCCTCTCTCTCGCTTTTGCCGTATACGCAGTACACGTTCCTTCCAAGGAAATCCTGGGCAAGAAGCGGGAACAGGTCTTCCCCTTCCACTCCCATCTTTCTGATTCCGTCCCAGAACTCGTCTATGTCATAGTATTCCTCAATGCAGTATCTGAGGTTGTCAATATGAAATGTGTTTTCTATATCCGGCGGATTGATTGCCATTCCGTCAATCCCTAAATCGTCACAGATGCTTATTATTTCGTCTATGCCGGCATGAAGGAAGCTGAAACCGGCGGCCATGTCCTCCCCTGCGAGTTCCTCGCGTGTGAATAAGACAATCCCTTTTCCGGTACAATCCTCATACTCCATCTCACACGGGGCAGGCGTTCCGGCAGTGTCGCCGGGCACTGCGGCATATATCAGGTCCGCATATCTCAGACGGTCAAAAACAGCCACAAAGTATGTGTCCGCACCCTGATCCTGATTCCAAAGCGCCAAAGCAGCCTCCAGGCCTTCAGGCGTCCCAAGATCCGGGTCAGAGTAATCTGCCAGAACACGGAGATAGATGCCCACTTCCGTGTTTTTACTGCCCTCAGGGTCGCTGTACACAGGCACGGACCCGTCTTCACTCTGTGCATATTTCATGAACAGCCGCACCATGCCTCTGCGGTTTTCCGGCGTGTCCACTTTTGTCGTATCGTACTCAAATTCGTAATCCATGCAGCGCTCCTATAGTATATGCAGGTCATTTTGTTTTATTCGGCAATTCATAAATTCCAATCAAATTGCTTAACGGAATGTACACCCTTTGGCGGCTGTCAGTTAATATGACGTATCCGGGAGCCGTTCCCGTGCTGTACGGCAGGCAGTAACCCTGGACTGTTTTGCCGTTTCCGTATATGCAGCCTACTTTCCGCTGCAGGAAGTCCTGTGCAAGGAGCGGGAACAGGTCCTCACCTGAAACGCCTCCATGGCGGATGCCGCTCCAGAATTTGTCTATCTGACGGTATTCATCAATGCATGTATTAAGATTGTCTGCAAGAAAGATTCCGTGGTTTTCACCGGGATTGAGCACAACATGTTTAACGCCTTCCCGCTCACACGTGTCTATGATTTCCTCTATTTTGATATGGTGGCAATAGAACGTGCCGGTAAAGTCATTTGCCGCCTTCTTTCTGCGGGTGTACACCGGGAGGCATCTGATATCTTTTCCGTCCTTGACAAATGAGGTGAAAACAGGCCATCCCAGTCTGTCTGAATCCTCTGACACATATATCATGCTGGCGTATCTCATACGGTCAATGACGGCAACCATGTTAGTATGAACATGAATATCCTTTTGCCAGAGCTCCACGGCAGCCTCCAGGCTTTCAGGTTTGAGAATGTCCGGGTCACTGTAATCAGCCAGAACACGCAGATATATGGTTACGGACGGATCATCCCAACCCTCCGGGTCATTGAACTTCGGATGCTTGCCGTCCGGTCCTAGCGTGTTCTTCTCAAAAAAACGCACCATGCCCCTGCGGTTTTCCGGCGTATCCACCTGTGTTGCGTCATACCATCTGTTATAATCCGGCATCATCCCTCCTGCCCTTTTCCCGGGATTACTCTTCTTCCTCTTCGTCCGGCAGCTCCTGGAGGAATTGTATCTCCGCCAGAGGGACCCGGACCATTTCATGGCTTTCCGTATCTATGAAAAACATAGGAGCATTGTACCCTTCGGCGTACGGAACGCAGGTTCCTATGGCCTCCTGGCCGTCTCCGTATATGCAGCGGACGGTCCTGTATAGAAAATCCGTTACGAGAAGCGGGAACAGGTCACCGCGAATGACGCCGCCGCGCCTCAGGCTCTTCCAGAACTTGTCTATCTCCTCGTATTCCTCAATGCAGGCCTTGAGGTTGTCCGCTTCGAATGTCTCATCCGTGGTGTCCGGATTAATCATTATGTCGTTGATGTCCTCGGCCTCGCAGACGTCAAGAAGATCGAATATGCTGGCATGATGCGTGTACATGCCTTCCATGATCTCCTTGCCTATCAGTTTTCTGCGAGTGAACACGGGAAGGGCTCCGGCTTCCTCGCCGTCAACGCCTATCATGCAAAAAGCGGGCCAGGCGTCGCTGCCCTTGTCCGGAGACAGGTATATGAGGTCTATATATCTCAGATGGTCAAAAAGAGACGTGAAATAGGTGTCGGAATCCTTGTTCTTCTCCCATATCTCATAGGCGGCCTCCAGGCCTTCAGGCTTGTCCGATGCCGTGTCGGAATAATCCGCCAGCACCCGGAGATAGACGCTTACGGCCATGTCGTCCGTTCCTTCGGGGTCTTCATAAACCGGGCTTCCGCCGTCCCTGAACTTTGTGTACCTCTCCAGAATGCGTACCATTCCGCGGCGGTTTTCCGGTGTCTCAACTTTCGTTGTGTCATACTCTCTCTCGTAATCCATGTCTTCCCCTTTGGTGATGTCATGTTCAAATTCGCAATCCATGCGATAAAATCCCCGCTAAAATCTGTTGCTGCTTCTCATCCGCAGGTTCACATATCTCCACTATCTCACTCAAAGGAACATACACAGTCCTGCCGTTTGGGGTCAGGATGTTGTACCCTGGAGCCTGGCCGTCCGTGTACGGGGAGGCAATGCCTGTTACTGTTTTCACGCCGCTGTACTGGCAGGCAATGATTTTGTATGTGAAGTCCTGTGCAAGGAGCGGGAACAGGTCTTCTCCTTCCACGCCGCTGACTCTGACGTTTTTCCAGAATGTGTCCACAAGATCACAATAACCGATAAACGTCCTTATATCCTTTAGATTATATGCCAAGGTTGTGCTGTACGGATTGATAATGATGTGTTTTATTCCCCCGGCCTCGCACGCTTTGAGAAAACTGGAGACAGTCGCCTGGTGGACATGTTTTCTGTCGGCAGCTTCATCACGCATCTGTTTTACACTTGTGAATAAGGCAAGCGCTTTCTCAGGCCCATAATCCCCGGAAATATCGCATGATTCAATCTTGGCGCCTTTATCATCAGCCGATTCATAGAACAGCTTGTTGTATCTCAGACGGTTGCACACTGTCATCATGCATTCAACCGACATCGGATTTTGCTCACGGAGTTTAAGCGCAGCTTCAAGACTTTGCGTATTGTTCCGCGGCTGGCTGGCATAATCCGCCAGCACACGGAGATAGATGCTCACAGTCAGGTCAACCTTGCCGTCTTGGTCCGTATATACAAACTTTTCGCCGCTTTTCAAATCCTTCCCATACTTCTCCAGAAGATGAACCATCCCCTTGCGGTTCTCGGGGGCATCAACCTGGGTGGGGTCATATTTTCTGCTGTAGTCCAGCGCCATATCATCCTCCGCGCGTTACTCTTCCGTCCCGTCCTCTGCATCATCTGCATCCGCATCTTCGTTTGCGGGGTCTTCCTCCATAAAGCGGATGATCTTCAGGTCCTCGTAGCGCACGAAAACCTCTTCGCCATCGTCCGTGGGGTATCCCTCGTCATCCACAGGAAGAAGGATGAATCCGGCATAGTCCAGGCTCAGTGGCTTGTCAAAAACGCCCTTGAGATATGTGCCGTCCTCCAGGAAACACTCCACCGCGGCACATGTGAACTGCGCCTTTATGATGGGGCACAGGTCTTCCTTGGAGACACCTTCATACAGGACGTCCGCAAGGCGCCCGGAAAAAACATCCTCCCAGGCGTAATATCCGCAGGCATCCTCCAGATCCAGCACGCATCCGTGTGTTCCGGGATTGAGCACGAAGCAGTCCGCTCCGCTGTCCGCTATCCAGTCCTGGATATCGTAGAAGACATCCTCTTCAAGTTCATAACCTTCAAGCTCCGGGTCATGGGTGAGAGCCTTGCGCGTGTACACGGGGAAGATGGTTCTGCCGGGGAGCTCATCCGATTCCATCAAAGGATATGTCACGCCCCCATCATCCCATGAATCGAAGGTGTACAGGTTGACGTGCGCAAGGCCGCTCATAACAGCGCCGTAAAGGAAATCATTGCCCTCGTCTGCCATGAAGGCCTTTATGCGCCTGTGGAACTCACTTACCATAACGGTCCCGTTGGCGTCATCCGTGAGAATCTGGATGACGTCGTTCAAAAAGGCTTCATCCATTTCATCCTGCACGTCTATATATTTGCTTATGAACTTCTTAAGGCCCTCGCGGTTCTCATCATTGAGAAACTGCTTCACATTGTACATATCATCTTTGGCTGCCATATAAGCATCTCCCTGTATCGTATATATTCTGCGGGGTACATTTCTCTTTTCCTGCTCTTGCGGCGGCCTTAATCCTGCGGGCCGGAGAAAGGCTCAAAATCCTCAATGGGAGGGAAATCATCCATGAAGGAGCATATGTGCATTATGTCCGGGATGAGGACAGAGATGTTTTCGCCGGCCTGTGTGCGAACGGTGAGCATCTGCTCCATGACGGGCCTGTCCCTGCGCCAGGGCATCACGTCCCCTATGAATTCCTTGTTGTCCTTCATGAGAACTTTCACATGGTCATGAACGAGGGCTTCCAGAAGCTCCGGGAAGAGGTCTTCGCCCAGAACGCCCTGCTCCATGGACGTGCTTACGAACTCATCCATTTCATAGAAGGTCTCAAGGGCCTCCTCTATGCTTGAGACGGAGATCTTCACGTTGTCCTTCTCCGGGTTGAAGAGTATGAAGCGGAGCTCGTTCTCCTCGCACACCTTTATGATGTCATCCAGGTCCGTGTCATAGAAAGTGGCGTCATCCAGGGAGGGCACGTTTGTGGCCTCCTCAGACGTGTACACGATGAGGGAGTCCATCTTCTTCTCGCCGGTTCTGCGGACCTGTATCTGCATCCTGCCGTTCTTGTATCTTGCGGCATACCGCAGAGTCTTGTAGCTGAGGCCACTTATGAGCACGTTGAGCGCAAAGGTGCTCTTAGGATTCTCCCTGTACTTTGCAAAGCGGACCTTGATCTCGGCATCGTCCGGCTCATATTCGCTGACGCTGTCCGCAAGAGCCAGCAGAGCAGTCCGGACGTCATTGTCCGTGACGTTCCCGCCTTCCATCCTCGTGAACAGCTTTTTCATGCCCTCCACATTCTCCGGCATGAAGATAATGTCATAAATATTCATATTCTCTCCCCCGAAATCCGGCCGGCAAAGACGGCCTGCGGCCGCCAATGGGCAGCCTGCAAACGCGCATATGCGCCGTTAATCCGTTATCCGTTAATTGAGATCCGGGCTCTCCCCGTCCTCATCTTCCTCCGGCTCCTCCGGAGCCGCCTGGCTTATGCTGGCAACGTCCGACTTCATTACAAGGACCTCCTCGAGGTCCTTGTCCTCGTCCTCCGCCTCTATGTCCTTTATTATTGTGAAACTGTCCGCATCCGGAACGGCCGCCGCTTCGTTCTCCGAAATCTCAGTCCGGGGAAGGACCAGGACGCCGGAAACCTGCGTGCCGTCCTTGAGGCTGCACACCACGTCCGTGCCGTCCAGGCAGGCGCAGACAAGAGAGAAAAGGTCCGTTCCCTCTATGCCGTCCGTGAGTATTGCCTGGAACATTCCGCTGGTCTCCTCGCAGGCCCCCACATATGCCGCCGTCTCCTCTATGTTGAAGAGGAATCCGTTCGTGTCCGGGTTTATTACGATGTCCGCGCAGCCGCTCCCGTCCGTGATGTCCGCAATCCTGGCGAATTCCGCATGATGCGAGCGGAAACTCTTGAAGGCAGGATTCAGGGCCATCTTCCTGCGGGTGTACACCGGAAAAGCCCTCTCGCTGTCATTGTCCGGGTCCTCCTGCAGCATGGGATACATGATGCCTTCCGCGTCCTTTTTGTCAAAATACACGAGCTTCACGTACCTTAAGCAGTTCATGACGGCCGCATATGCGGCATCGTCCTCCGGGTCATCGCAAAGAGCTTCCAGCGCGCCCTCCAGATCCGCTTCATCCAGGTCCGTCTCAGCGGCGTCCGCCGTGGCAATCTGGATTATGAAATCCAGGTCATCGTCCGGAACGTCCTTCGCCTCACCGGCGCAGTCCGTGTATTTTTCCAGGAGCCTGCGCACTCCCTCTCTGTTCTCTTCCGTTACAAACTTGTTTATCTCAAGCATGCTGTTGCTCCTTTGCGTTTATAGTCCGGCCTCATCCGGGTCATATCCGGCGGCTTTGAGAAGGTCCATAGCCTCATCCGATGTGAAGCAGTTAATGTTGCTGATGCTGAAGAACGAAATGCGCGTTTCGCCCGCTCCGTCCTTATTCTCTATAATCAGGCTGTGCGTTCTCCAGTCTGCCGACTTTGCCAGCCCCTTTGCCTCTTTCCCGTTTTTGAGCGTGCATTGAACAGGGAAGCCGACATACAGGTCCGCAAATATCGGAAACAGCTCCGCTCCGCTCACTCCCATCATGTAGGCCATTGCAACGATTGCCTCCGAAAGAATCATCTCATCCAAAGCGCCCAGAAACTCTTCCGCTGAGATATCCAGGGGGTCCGTGAAAGCGTTTATGGAAATGGCGGAAAAATCATTGCGCTGCTTCTCTGTGAGCGCCTGCCTCACCCGGTTCATCCTAACCTTGCGTACCTGTCCTGACTTGCGCATGTCATCCGGGATGGCGTCCTCGCCCGTGAAAATCAGCAGTGTTTTCCTGTCCACTCCTTCCATCCGTATCGTAATATACGGGATATGTCCGTCTGAATCCTCAAGAATGTAAAAAGGCGTCACCCTGAGCGCGGAGAATACGGACACGGCCAGCAGAGAATCAAGCCCTCTGGCCTTGGTCTCCCTGATGCGCTCCAGAATTTCATCCTCATCTATATCCGGGGAATGGCGGAGATCCAGAATGCTCCGGAGCATGATGGACACTCCTTCCTCGTCACGGTCATAGGACTTCGCGCCGAACTTCTTCAGCATGCGTTTCATCCCGTCCCTGTTCATCCTGTTGTATATGCTGAGCTCTCTCTCAAACTTAGGGTCTAAAAGCATGGCTGCAGGTTCCTTTCCTTATGCTGTTGGTTTCTTCCGTCTCTTTCCGCTGCCCTGTGTCCTGCCGGATCCGAGGTCATGTGCGGAAAGCGATATATGCTCTATATCCGCGAACGGAATGTCTTTCACAGGTCCTTTTCCGCAATCTATCCTGATGAAGCGCCCGTCTTCGTCATCGCCCCCGCTTTCAGAAAAGCCTGTGGACACGGCTTTGCCGTCTGCAACGGATCCGCTTGATAGCCGGCATGATATGCCATGGCCTGCGAAATGGGCCGCGATTGCCTGGAACAGGGCCTCTCCGTCCACACCGTTTTCAAAGGCATAGGCAATGGCATCTCCTGTACGGTCCAAATCCCTGAAGACATTTGCAAAGTCATCCTTGCCGAATGTAAGCAGGTCTTCGCCGGAGTTTATGGCTATGCCGGTGAACGCTCTGCTGCGCTTTTCCAGCTTTTTGCATATCTGTGCAATGCCAGTCCTGTGAACGGAATACTCGTCAAGCAGATCCTCCGGAATCATGGCTTTGCTGGTGAAAAAGGCAAGGCAGGTGCGGTCTCCCCAGACTTCATCAAAAATGAACACCGGACTCTTTCCGTCTTCATTCTGCAGACAGTACAACTTCAGATACCGCATGGCGGAACAGGCGCTTATGATGAGGTCATCGTCATACGGCTCCTCAGCCAGCCTCCTGCCTCGGAGAAGAAATTCTTCCTCGTCAATGTCGGCTGCATAGATGGCATCCGCAAGCCCGCGCAAAAGAGCCGTCCGGCCATTGTAATCATTCTCAAAGCCTTCGCCGAAGCATTTTCTCATGAATCTTCTGGCGGCATACAAGTCATCCTCGCTGCCTTCAGCCAGTTCTTTGTATTTCGGGTCTGTTATCATTTCCGCTCCATGTCCTGCGGCTCAGTTGCCGGGGCCGAATTCACTGAGGGTGTCCATGACGCCTGCCGGGATATGGATGGCAATGTTCTGTATGTTGCCCACAGGAACGCTCATGTCCTTTCCGCCCGCACCGAGGCTTATATGGATTGTGCCGTCCGCGTAATCCGTCACTCGGCCGGTGACTTCTATGCCGTTTTTAAGGGAGCATGCGACGTTGCGGCCGATGAAGCCGTCCGTGATGATGGGGAACAGGTCCTCTCCGTCTATCCCGCCTATCATTATCAGAAGCGAGGAGAGTCTTGCGTTGTCCATGTCTCCCATGGCATCCATGAAGTCATAGATGTCTATGTCCAGAGGGCTTGTGAAAGGGTTTAAGGACAGGGCCCTGAATCCCTCCAGCATACCGCCGTTGTACTTCTGGAGGACAGACGGGAGATTCCCTTTCCTCACCCCGTGGTCCATCCGCACCTGGGGCGGAATCTGGCCCTCGCCCGTGAAGGCGAGAAGGGACTTGTACCTTCTGCCGGCTATCCGGACCGGGATTACGGGTATGACTTTCTTTCCCTGCTCGTCCTCGTCCTCAAGGTAATACACGTCCATGTTGTGCAGGGCGCTCATGACGGCATACAGGCGCATGTCATCCTCCGGATCTTCCTGCGTGTCCTTTATACGCTTCAAAAGCTCCGGCTCGTCTATCTCCGCCGCATGATGGGTGTCCAGAATGCACCTTAGAAACATGGGCACGGTGCAATCATCCCCGTCCAGGTCTTCCCCGTTGTACTTCTCCAGGAAACGCCTCGCGCCCTCCAGGTTTTCCCGGCTGTTTATGTCCAGCTCTTTTGAAAATTTAGGGTCTGAAAACATGTCTTCCTCTGTCTGTCCTGCCGCCTTCAGTTAAGCAGACCGCCCGCAGGATCATCCGGATCTGTATCCGGATCTGTATCCGTGTCCGGATCCAGGTCCAGGTCTGAATCCGTGTCCGTATCCTGGCCTGAATCCTCATCCTCCTCTTCGCCGGGCCGGTCCTTTGTCATGGCCCTGTTGAGATTGCTCAAAGCTTCTTCCATGGCCTTGCGCTCCTCCTCATTGTTGAGGGGCAGGGCGCGTATGCTGGCTATCTCGTCTATGCCGGCTATTGTGGAGCCGTCCGCCGTCTTGACGCGGATGGATGTGACGTCCCCCAGGTCTCCGTATATGAGATCCGTGACGTGCCCTTCGCAGAAGGCCCCGTCCTTGAAAAACATCTCCACGTCCCGGTCTTCAAACCAGGCGAATATCATGGGGAACAGGTAATCTTCCGGAATGCCCTCGCGAAGGCAGTCCTCAAAGAAGCCGTACATCGTGGAGAAGTTCATGAAGAAGCTCTCTATGTCCTTCGTTTTCACCACGAAGTTCACCGTTTCGGGACTGATAATGATGCCCTCCACATTCTTGTGCTCTTCCAGAAAGTCCGCCACATGAAAGATTGTCGTGGCCACAACAGTCACTCCCTCATAACTGGGGCAGTCCCCGGGCGAGGTGAACAGCGGCATGAGCTTGATTTTCCTGCCATCTATCTCAACCTCGCCTAATACGTTCTCCCCGTCATCCATGAGCTTGTATATTGGCAGGCTGCTTACCGCGCTCATCACCTTCACGCCGCCCAGATAGTCCGTTTCCCCGTTCATATAATTGAGCAGCCTCTTTTCCAGATCCTGCCTTGAGGGCCTCATGCCGGGCGTGAGGTCCGAGAAGGCTATCCAGAAGATATCCCTCAAAAGGGAGTCATCCGGCAATGCCGGGAAATCCTTCATTATATGGGTGTAGAGCTTGTCAAATCCCTCTGTGTTGAACATTCATATTCTCCCAAACAGGCCTGAAAGCCGCATGTGCGGCTCCGTGCGGCCATCCAGCCATGCCACTGTTTCTGGCCCGCCCGGAGCGGCTGGCCATTATATTCCATTCATAGCCCGGTTTTATATTCCGTCCAATGGCCAAAGGCCAAAAGGCGTTATGCAGGCAGGTTCCCGCCGTCCTCAGGCACATCTTCCGCGGAATCCACTTCGAGCCCGTACTCCCCGTAATCCGCCTCCTCCTGGGTGCGTATCATGGCAAGGTCCTCAAGGCGCACGATGACATCCTCGTCCTCATCCGTCTCAAGCTCAAAGCCGTCTATGGAGTCATCCTCGGGAAGGAGCACGAGGCCGCTCACAACGGAGCCGTCCTTCATTTTGCAGTCCACGTTGCGGAAGAAGAACTTCTCCACAAGGGCGGGGAACAGCTCCTCCGCCTGGATGCCGTCTGCCATGGCCGTGTCTATGCAGTCATCTATATCGTCGAAGAAGGAGACAACCATCCCGGTCTTCTCTATGTCCAGCAGCACGGGCGTGGTGTCCGGATTTACGATGACGTACTTGAACCCGCTCTCCTTAGCCGCCGCGAGCACTGTGTCCAGGTCCGTATGGTGCCAGTGAAATGAAGAGAAATCCTGGGCGACCATCTTTTTGCGTGTGTACACAGGCATTGCCTCTGACTCCACTCCGTCCCCCTCTATTCCTTCATACACAAGGCTGGGGCCGCACATCTGGCCGTTCTCTTTCGCGGAGAAGTATATGAGCGGCGTGTAGCGGAGGCCGCTTATTACGTAGAAGTTGAAGACGCCGCCGTTCTCATCCATGAGTTCCGTCATCCTCTCCTCCATCTTCTTCTGGTCCATGAGCTCGCAGTTGACCGTGTCATACATTGCGAACAAGCAGTACCTGACCTCAGCTTCATCCGAATCCGGATTGCCTTCACATATCCTCTTGAGGAGCTTTTTCATTCCCTCCAGATTCTCTTCCGTGAACAAGCTGTCTGTATACATAAATCTTTCTCCCGTGCGCCAATATGCGCTTTGTATCTGTTAATTCTGTTATATCTCTGCCCTTCCCCGGCCAGCGCCGGCGGACGGGCTAATCATATGCCAAATGCATTTTGACCCATTTAAGGTTTTCCTTGCCTGCAGGAACAACTTTGCCGTCCCGAGTGCTGACGGCAAACGAGTCCGTATAATTGTCCGGAACGGACACCGCTATTCCGGTGACAAAAGTGCCGTCCTTCATCTTGCAGTCCACGGCCTTCATGTTCATATAGGTGACTATTGCCGGAAACAGCATGTCCCCTGGGATACCGTTCATAACAAGAGCATAATTGACCATGCCTTTCGCCCTGTCCAAAGCCTCGCGGTTCTCCTCATACTGATCCAGGCAGAACATCATGACATTTGAATCCGGATTGAGCATGAACGCCGTGACGCCGGCTTCCGCGCACATGTCCAGCAGGTTGTCCAGGTCCACTTCGTAAATGTCCGCGTCCGGAAATTTTTTGTCCTCGACATCCTCATTGGTGTTCACGAAAGTGACGGCATCCCTCCCGAAAAAATCCGTTTTTACAAGCTTGCCCGTGTCACAGTCCACAGCGCAGCAGAACGTGGCGTGCTCCGCTCCAGGCCGCTCATCACCGCATAATACTTGTTCTCCTTGAGGCCGCCGTTCAGCTCCCTGATCCGCCTTTCCATCTCCTCTGCCGAAATCTGATCCGCGCATGCCTCGTCCACGATGGTCTGGATCATCAGCAGGAGAATGCCGCCGTTCGGCGCCGGCCCTTTCTTCTGGCTGTATTCAAACAGACGCTTCATGCCGTCAAGATTCTCTTTTGAATATACAAGCTCAAACGGACTCATGCGTCATCCCCCTGTCCGTCCGGCGCGCTTCCGTCCGGCGCATCTGTCATATACACCCTGAGCCATTCAAGCTCCCCTTCCTCCGGATCAACAAACATGGACTGCCGCCCGTTAAGGTCCAGGACCGTGAAGACGGTAGAAAAGTTGTCCAGAAGGGACACAAGGCAGCCTGTGAACTCCCTGCCGTCCTTCATCCTGACATCCACAATCATCTGGTACATGTAGGTCACAAGCGCAGGGAAAAGCAAATTCCCGGGAATGCCTTTGTCCAGAACATGATTGACGGCATTTCTGGATGTGTCAAACAGCTCAACGGCATCCTTGTACTCTTCAACCGAGAACACTATGTCTTCGTCTGCCATGCATATCATGAAGTCATCCCAGCCTTCATTCTCGCATCTGGAGATGAAGTCCGGCATCTTCGTCTCAATTGTTCTGCCCTCTGCCTTGTAACGGTCCGACTCAGCCTTCTGGGACAATGCAATGCCCGACACAAAATAATTATCCCTGGAACGCTTCGCATCAATCAGCAGCCTGCCTGTTTTCTTGTCCTCGGCACAGTATACCGTGGAGTGCTGCAGCCCGCTGAGCACAGCATAATACTTGTCCTGCGGTATCCTGGTTTTCTTTTCCAGCCGGATTGTCCCTTCTTCCAGGGCGTCCAGGCGTTTCTTTATTTCATCGGCGTCCACGAAAATGGCGCACGCCTCATCCACAAGGGACAGGATCATTATGTAGACGGATATCGAATCAAGCTTTACTGCATCCCCGAACCAGTAACCCATGAGGCGCAGCATGCCGTCAAAGTTATCTTTTGAATATATCAGCTTGAACTGGTCCGGCATCGGCTCTTTTGCCATTTTATGTCTCCTTGCCTGCTGTTTTCCGCCTGGCTTTATGCCTGCTGCGGATGTGCTGCGAATCTTAAACTTCCCCGCGGTCTATCTCCTTGATCCATTTGATTGCGCTCACCGGCATATTGTACTCCTTGTCCGTATTGTAGTTATATATTGAGACGGCCATCTCATTGCTCTCGCGGTCTATGAAAAGCACTCCGGTCACAATCTTGCCGTTAAACTTGCATTTCACATAATTCTCGCTGAACGTCATGAGCAGAAAATCAAAGAAGTCCTCTCCGTTAAAACCCTCCCCCTTCTGCCTGAGGATAAATTCCAGAGAGGAATCCAGGTTTTCCAATGTATGTTCTATGCCCTCAATGGAAAAAACACGGCTTTTGTTATATGTCGGATCCAGATACACATAATCCACCCCGGCATTGCGGCACATTTTCATGACAGCCTTGAGATTTGTCTGGTGCATGGACGTGTCCGGCACCAAAGGGTTCCTGCTATGCCGCTTGCTGGAGTACAGGGGCATCACCGGCAGATGCTTCTCCTTCATATCCTCTTCGCCGGGCTCGATAAGATTTACAAACACCGGTCTGCCCGGTTTCCCTTTGGCTCCGGACTTTTCGGAGAGATATACAAGTTTGGCATATTCCATGCCGCTCACGAGAGGCAGCCAGGTCTCCGCTGACGGATTATTGATGTAACCATCCAGGCGCATCTCCATGTCATACCAGCCAATCCCGCTCATGCGGTCGCAAAGCACGCATATCACCGCGCTTGCGAAATAGTCAGCCTCGTCCTCAGGATAGGAGCCTGTCCGGGCCGCGTATTTCTTCAACAGTCTTTTCGCTGCCTCATGGTTTTCCGGCGTGTTGTAAAACAGGGTAATGTTCATCTTCCGCTCCGTCTGCCCGCAGCCGGGGAATGGCTCATATCAGTCTTTTCCTTCTGTGATCATTATGGAATTCGTCACTGTCCATTGTGCAAAAACTGGCCAGGCATCCGGGCCGCAGCCATTGCATGTCTCCTTGCCTGTTTTTTTCCTGCGTGAGTCAAGCTTCGATTTCATTGATTGATATGACTTCTCTCATTGGCAGCTTGAGCTCAATGCCGGTCTTTGAGTCGCGCAGCGTGAAATCAGTTAAATATTCATCATACAGATATCCGTCATCGTCTAATGAAACCTTTCCGGAGAAAACGCCGCCGGGGATTTCGCATCTTGCATGCTTTCCGCTGAATGACATCAGCAGGGGATAAAAAAGATCCTCCCCCTTGATTCCCGCGCGCCTGATCATTCTGATTGTACCCGCGGCCGTGTTCAGATGCCAGGTGTAATGCTTGACAGTATCTGTGCAAATGCTGACCGCATCTTTTACCGGATCTATGAGCAGACTGTCAACTCCTGCCTCGTCACACAGATTGAGAATGACATTGAGATATGTGCGGTGCATTGCCTGTGACGGTTCAATCCAGCCAAAGCCGCCGAATTCTGCGGTGAGCAATGTCATCACGTCACATTTTCTCTTTGTGCCGTCATCTGCAACCATGTTGACGGTTCTGATTACGGGCTTTCCGGTTTCCCTGTCTTCAATACAAATAAGCTGGGAATACCTCAATCCGCTTATGACAGCCATAAGATTTTCATCAGAGTCATCCCGGCAATACTTCAGCAGGCGTCCTTCTATTTCATCGGCGGCAAGTCCGCCGCACATATCGTCGCAGAGAGCGCATAAGAATGCGCTGGCAAAGAAGTCATACTCCTCTGCATCATACTGCTCAGTGGCGTGCTCCATCAGCAGTTTTTTCGCCTTCTCCAGATTTTCCTGTGTGTTGTACAGTTCAAGCAAATCCATCTTCCATCCCCTGCCATGCCGCCTATGCCTTCTTGTAGCTCTTGCTGCCCTTGGGCGCAGGAATATGCTTTATGGTGCCAAGATTATCAGTGTAAATGACCTTCGGGCCTTTTTCCGTCCTTAAAACAAATCCCTTCGGCCACCACACGTCCGGAACTTCATATGCTTCAACCCAGCCGCCGAAAACCGTGCCGTCCTTCATGGCGCATTCTGCGTATCTGCCGTAATACTGCTCCATCAGTGCAGGAAACAGGTCTTCCCCGGACATCCCCGCCTGGATAACCTCCTGCAGCTTCTTCTCCAGGCTGAACAGCCTGGAACCCGCATCATTGATTTCCTCGAACGTGAAGCTTAGATTATATGTGTCCGGATTAAGCACAACCGTGGAAATTCTGCGCATGCCGCATGCAAACAGCAGACTCGAGTAGCTGTAGCGGGAGCAGTCTCCCTTATATTGTGGTGAAACATGTTTTGGCGTGGTATATATATACGCCTTATAGTTCTTTCCATCCACATAGGCCCTCAGGAAATTCCCTTTGAAAATGCCGGTTTCTCTAAGCAGCACTGTAGTGTGCCTCAGCCCGCTTAGCACAGACATTCTGGCAACGGAGATCATATTGGACACATTTATGCGGGCCTGCATGTCCGCATCATCCATTACCTTGAAGAGCTGCATGAACTGGTCATACAAATCCGGCTTCTGATTAAGCACGTTCCAGTAATATTTGACTCTCTTGTCATACTCAGCGGATGCGAGCCTCCCTCTGCCGGAATCCACAAGGGTCAGAACAATAGCGTTGATAAGAATATCCGGATCATAATTCTCATCCGTGCCGCCGTACAGCCTTTCGGCCAGTTTATAAGCCCCTTCAAAATCATAATCGGGCTCTTCGTTAAGATCCACTTCTTTCGCCATTTATGCAATCCCCCTGCGTCAGTCCGTGCCGGTGCCTTTTTCTTTAGAAACAGCATATGTGACCTTGATTTCCTGGATGCTCTTGATGCTGTCCACAGGCATTGTGATTGTCACAGAGGGCCGGAAATTCTTAATAGTAATCCTGTTGTCACAATCTGCGGAGATGTATGCCATTCCTTCCATTATCCCTTCACCCTGTGCGCATCTTACGGGGCGGCCGTCGAAGGACAAGAGAAGCGGAGTGAACAGTTCATCCCTGCTGAATCCGTAAAACCTTGTTTTTCTCACTACCTCTCCGGCTGCATCCAGCTGAACTGAGCAGCTTTCTATCTCTTCAGGCCCGAAAACAATTGCCTCCGGAGAAGGGTCTATAAGGAACAGGTCCAGTCCGGCTTTGTCACACATTTTAAGAATGCTGTTAAAGCCGGTCAGATGCATGGAATCTCCGTCTTCCATCCATCTGTTATGCTTGGATTTCTCATAAAAGAGCGTCACGGCATCCATCACTTCAACACTGCCGTCATCCTGCAGTATGTTCGTTGGACATGTCTTAATCTTCCCGTCCGGACCCGCAATATAGGCAAGCCTTGCATGCCTCAGCCCGCTTATGACAGCCATGAGGCCATCATCGGACGGATTATCGTAATAATCATTGACGCGGCTGGCTATCTCATGCTTGTCCAGCCCGCTGCTCAGGCTGTCACACAGCTCATACATGAGTGCGTTTGCAAAGAAATCATAGAACCCCTCCTCATACTCATAGGCCGGATCCGCAAATTTTTTCAGCAGTTTCTTTGCCGCCTCGTGGTTTTCCGGAGTGTTGTATATCTTAAGCAAATCCATTCACTTCACCTTCTGTGTCACGCCCCGGCATGAGTCATCCCTTCAGCAGACCTTCATAAATGCCGTAATCCCTCTGCGAAAACACGTTGAATATCACCTTCATATCCGTGCCGTGAGACCCAAGATATTCCCGCACCGCATGCACCGCAATCCTTGCGGCCTCTTCCTGGGGGAATGAGAACACCCCTGTGGATATGCAGCAGAAGGCTATGCTCTGCACGCCGTGAGACACGGCCGTGTCCAGGCAGGATGTGTAGCAGGACTTCAGTGCCTTGCGCTCTTTGCTCGTGAGAGTGCCGTATACTGTGGGGCCAACGGTATGGATTACGTAATCGCAGGGCAGATTGTACGCCCCTGTGATTTTGGCCCTGCCCACAGGCTCCTCTTCTCCCTGCTCCTTCATAATCCTGGCGCATTCCAGGCGGAGCTGCATTCCGGCGTACGTGTGGATGCAGTTGTCTATGCACCCGTGCAGGGGCTGGAAACATCCCAGCATTCCGGAATTGGCGGCGTTCACTATGGCCCCGCATTTAAGCGTGGTTATATCCCCTTTCCAAAGATACAGAGAGCCTTGAACGGGAGTGAGATCCTTGATGTCCGTTATGCCTTTTCTGCGCGTCTCTTCCTGCAGGTATTCATCCTGGACTGCAAGGACTTCATCCGGAACGGGCAGCGGCATGCGGATGTTCATGAGAGCCCGCAGAATGTTTTTCTGCCCCTCTTCATCCTCCGGAACCACCAAACCTTTCAGATTTGGCATGTCCTTGGATATCTCGCGTATAAGGTACGCTCTCTGCTCTTCGTGGGTCATGATCCGCCTCTGCCCGGCCCCCTGCGAAGGAACTTCCAGGCACACTTGAAAAGTATAACATTGCAGACACCAAAAAGCAATTGCATATGCCTCACTATACAGCCGCAAATCATGCCCGTATGTGCGAAAACAGCGGATGCCGCGCTTGGCATCCGCTGTGTTTCTCATATTGGTTACTCTGTTCCATATGGAATTACTTGTCTCCGGCCTTTTCGTCCGCAGAAGCCGCGGGAGTTATTTCCCTTACAAGGCCCTGCTCCAGAAGCTCTTCCGTAGTCTGGTACTTGTAGCTTACATCCGCCGTCTTTCCGCCTTTCTGGGCGCCAAGGCGGTCCATCATTACGTTGATGAGATGCTTTGCGTACGTGAGCTTTCTGCCGGATGTGATGTTCATGAGCAGAGGAGTCTTGGCGAATTTCTTTCTGCCGGCCATGCTCCTTCCATGATACTTGGTCTGCTCAAACTCCTTGGGATCCAGGGCAAGGGCCATGGCAAGGGTCCTGCCTCTGAACAGTATAAGCGCAATCCTGGCATTGTCATATGTCACGGCGCACTGCTTCCAGGTGAGTCTTGTATTCGTGCCCTTGTATGACTGGAACTGGTTGATGATTTCCGCATATCTGGCGCGCTGGTCTTCCGGAGCCTGCATTATCCTGGCGATAAAGCTGTAATCATACCTGCGGCCATCATCTGCTGCTGCATCGGCTTCCGCTGCAACAGGAGCAGCCTCTGCGGCCGCGTCTGTGTCTGCAGAGTCATCCGCGTCATCGTCTGCCAAATCGTCAGAGGAATCATCAGAGAAATCATCCGGGGTTTCGTCCGCACTGGCTCCAAACTCGTCTGAGGGCTCTCCTTCCGCATCATCTGATGTTGCGGGAGCTTCCTCGTCTGCAGGAACATCTTCTGCAGGAGCATTTTCTATAGCGGGTTCATCCGCAGGCTCTTCCTGCACGGGAGCATTTTCTGCAGCGGCCTCATCCGCGGGTTCTGCAGCAGGAACTTCGGCTGCCGGTTCTGCAGTGACCTCTGTGCTGTCTTCGGATGCAGGAACTTCATCTGCAGTCTCTTCCGCAGGGGCTTCATCCGCTGCGGGTTCTGGAGTTGAGCACGGCTCAGCAGGGGATTCCGTCACTTCGGCATCATCCGCAAAAGGATCTTCGGCAGGAGTATCAGCCGCGGGTGCTGCGCTGAGGGAAGATGATGCGCCTGCATCATACAGAACATTGTCTGCTGCATTGTCTGCGGCTGTGGGTGTGCTTCCGTCTGCTCCGGCTGCCGCTGTTGCAAGAGCGGGCTGGCCGTTGGTCTGTTCGGGAAGAATGTCAGGGTCTTTAGGCGCCTTGGCAAGCTTGATGACTGTGGGAAGCACAAGGATTATGCAGAGCAGGCATGCTGCGGAGTCTGCGCTGCATCCGGCATAAAGGACGCCGTTCATTCCGAAGAACAAAGGAAGTATGAGAATGAGCGGAAGCTGGAAGATAATCTGCCTGGATATGGAGGCGATGATGCCTCGTATAGGCATGTTTATGGACGGGAAGAAGTTCGAGACGGTTATAGGAATTGCAGTCAGGAACACGGCTCCCATGAATATGCGCAGATACTGCGTGCCGAATTCATCATACAGGTCATCTCCTTTCTGGAAGATGTGAAGTATGGGCTTCGGGATTACCTGGAAGAGCGTGAACGCAACCAGTCCTACGAT
This sequence comes from Clostridia bacterium, assembly GCA_021204625.1. GTDB lineage: Bacteria > Bacillota > Clostridia > Christensenellales > Borkfalkiaceae > Coproplasma. The sequence goes on from JAJPZA010000153.1 coordinate 32,018, forward strand.
CAGCGCGATGACTACTATCTCAAGGAAAGTCTTCAATACTCGGTGGTACCGTTTGGCACCATAATTATAGCCCAGGACCGGTTGGACGCTGGTTGCAATGCCGTAAATTGTAGCATTGAATATCGAGTTTACTTTGGCGACAACACCCGCGACCGCAAGGGCCGTCGCGCTTGAATATGATATGATGGCTGCTTCTGTGGCCACACCGTCAACGAGATACTCTTCAGGAACCGTCATGCCGTTCTCGGTTACGACATTGACGAGATCCGACTCACCGTACTTGCTGAGCATGTTGTTCATTATGGTCTGGACAATCATAATGGCGAACTGCATAAGTCCTGCTGCAAGTCCGAGACGGAATATCTGTCCTGTCGCCTCGCCCTCAGGAAGCATGTACTTTGCCTTGAACTTTATGGTCTTGAACCTGAAGAAGTATGCAAAACATATGATGGCAGATATAATCTGGCCGATGATTGTAGCGAGGGCTGCGCCCTGGATTCCCCAGCCGAAAACCATCATGAAGAGGGCGTCAAGGCCGATGTTCAGGATGGCGCCGGAAAGGGTTGTCATCATGGAGTATGTGGGGCTGCCGTCCGCACGGATGATGATTGCTCCGCCGGCCGCGAACATCTGGAACGGCATGCCTATGGCAATAATCCAGGTATAGTCGCATGCGTAGCTGAGAACCGCTTCATTGTCCCTGGCTCCGAAAAGCTTCAGAAGAGGCTCCTTGAAGCAGAGGACTATGATCATGAGCACAATGCCCACGGCGAGGAGCCAGAAAAAGCCGTTTCCGACTACCTTGCCCTGCTTCTCCTTGCTCTCCCCTTCGCCCTGTTCAAGGCTGAACTTGGACGCGGCGCCTGTGGAAATTAAAACATAGCAGGCCGTCATGAAGAGCACGAGCATGTATGCCACCTGTGAGGCTGCAGTGCCCTCGGTGCCTATGTTCTGCCCTATGAATATCTGGTCTACTATGTTGTAAATTGACGCAACCAGGTGCGAAAGTATGGACGGTATGGCGAAGGTGAGTATCAGCTTGCCTATCTTCGCATTGCCTAAATCAATCGGCTTCTTTTCCTTTTTAACAACTCCCATATATCTCAACCCTCTCTCTCATGCCCCGCCGCCTTTTTCCGGCGGAAAAGACTGTCATTATTGTGGTGTGAAGCACCTTCCGGCGCTGACTCAAGATTTGAAAGGATCTCCCCTTTTTCCGGGTGGGATTCTGCGATGCCGCGTGGTTTTTCAGGGCGCCGGCCCTGTCTTTGCGCTCTTTTCTCTATAACGGCACACATTATAGCATCCAACTTTTTTGCCGTCAAACGATAAACAACAATTTTGAAAACTCCAACAAAAAGAACTGCAATGTTTGTTTCATATTCTTGCAAAATGAACGGTAAAAAGACCGCTCAAAACGCATAATTTCAAATATAATCGACACAGTGCCGCACATTTCTCCCGCCGGGCGGGCCGGCCGGGACACGCGCACGCAGCAAGGCGCCCCTTTTTAAGGAGCGCCCCGGAGCCTTTGATATGAAAAAGTTCAGATCTTGCTGGTTTGGAATTCCGCCGCTGCCATTGGCTATGCCATTGGCTAGCCGATTGTAATGTTGCCGTTATCATTTGCAGTATAATCCGCTGGAATGATTTTGAGTGAGTGCGGCGAGCAGTATATGATTCCGTTGTTGTCCGTAATGGCTGAAGTGTACACGCAGTCCCTGCTGCGGCAGTTGGCCTCCGTTACGGAAACGGACGGGCCGGAAAGGTCTATCTCCACCACGTTGTATGCGGAGCCGGAGGCAATGCGAAGGGTTATGGAGGATGAGGTCTCCTCCTCCACCGAGACCGCATCCGAATAGACGTTGTATGAAGAGTCTTCAAAGGAGATGTCAAAGACCAGCTCGTTCCTGAGGTATATCTCCACGCCTTCAAGAGAGCTCGTGTCCCTTGTGAAGAAAACGGCGCAGAATATGGCCACGATAATCACCGCTATGACAGCGTATACAACAAGGTCCCATACCCTGAACCCCTTGTCTTTTTTGATGTGGTCTATCTGCTTGATCATCTTTCCGCTATGCCGCCCCGGGGCTTGAATCACTCCAGTTCGCCCTTTATCCTGCTAACTGTCCTGAGACTGTCCATATTGGTTTCTGTCTCATATTTTCCGCCGCTGCATGTGACCATGACGTACTCCAGGTCCGGCAGATTCTCATTTATGTACGCCAGAGCCTGCTCTCCCCCCATGGCCATGAGGGCGGTTGTGTATGCGTCGTCCTCCACGGCCAGCCCGCCGGCAAGCGTGACGGTAACAACGCTGGAGCCCGTATCATCCGAGCCGGTGTTTATGGGAGATCCGGTCTTCGGATTTATGATATGGCAGTACAGAACATCGTCTATCCTGTAATACTGCTCATAATCCCCGCTTGTGGACAGCACAAAGTTCTTGCCCTTGAACTGCGCATAGTTCTTGCCGTACACCCTGGGATTGGTGAGGCTTATGGTGTACAGGCCATCGTCCGTGCCGTAATACTCCTTCACGGCAAGCGAGCTGCTTCCGAAAGTGAAGTACCCGTATTTGAAATCCCCGGGATACCTTGCGTTGTACTCATCTATGAGACTGCTCACGATGTCAGTGGCATATCCCTTGCCTATTCCGCCCAGGTCTATCTTCATGGCGAGAGTCGCGCCATCCACCGTTGCGGTATTTTCCGGCTTGGTGGCATAATATGCGCCGGTCTCCTCATCCTTACGGATTTCCACGTCCCCGAAGTGCCCGGCGAGGTCTGTGTACGCCTCAATCTCTGCCTCCGTGGGAAGATCTCCGGCTTTTTCCGGATACGTTCCGTCTTCCCCGAAACCGTATGCGATGACGTTGTAATACACGGCGGGGTTGTAATACCCGTCCGTTTTCTCATACATTTCCAAAGCTATGCGGAGAAGGTCATAGGTGTAATAATCTATCTGGACGGAATCTCCCGGGTCCGCCTGGTTGAACCTGTACACGCAGTATGTGACATCCTCTGTGGACTCCAGATCCGCAAGCTCCGAACTGGTGAGCGAAGTGGAAAGGTCCTTGTCCAGTGTGCCGAGGATTTCATTGGATTCCGCGACAAGCTCATCAAACTCGCCGCGCACCTTGTCCGCATACCCCTCCTCCGTCCTGGACGGGTCCACTGTAACGGAAAGGGAAGCCGCAGCGTCCATATACAGCGAACTGGAATTGTATGTCTGCGCATTGGTGCCGGAGCACCCTGCGACAGAGAGGACGCAGGCGCCGGCGCATACGGCAGCGAGCGAGCATAAAAGCGCGCTCCTGCCCTTAATCTTCTTCAGCATACCCAAATTATATAACCAGACGTCCTAAAAAGCAAGCGCAGGCACACCGCCCGCGCTATTCATAACAATTTCATATACGGATGCAAACAAACCGCATTATACGCTGTTTGCGGCATTCTCATAGCCGCTGAAATCCGCTGGCATTAGGGAATCCAGGTACTCATATGAGAAGCATACGGATGTTGAGATGCTGACCGTAACAGAACCCGTGAGATCTGTGCCGTCCGTGACAGCAGTTCTGAACTCGTCTGTGTCTATGCGGGATATCATGGGGTCATTGCTTCCTTCCAGCATGTCCGTGGAAATGTCCATGGATAATGTTCCGGAATATGTGACATCGGACAATATGCCGTCCTCCGAGAGCTCCGTAGTCTCATATGTGTAATCCACGGTGTATGTGCGGATGTTCGAATCCCTGGTGAAGCATATGGCTGTGCTCCAGCTTTTGTACGGGGCAGAGGATTCATATGCGGAAAATGTGGAAAGGTATTCCGCTATGTCGGATACGGAGCCGAATGATGAAGGGGCGTCCGCAAAAAAAGCGCTGCCTGTTTGCCGGTATGTGTCATACCTCTCCTGCGCGGCCTCTGCCTCCGCGCCGTCCAGAATTTTTTGCACGGACGGGGATATGCCCAGGCTGTCCAGATACTCGTAATATACAGAGCCGCCGTCCGGGCCGTCCGGAACGTGATACAGCCCTTGCCGGGTGTCTTCCGTGACGTCGTCCTCCTCCGTTGCATACTCATATATGACCTCCGCCCTTTCCTGCGTGTCCGCGCTGAGGGTCATGATATCATAACGGGATTCCTGCATGTACGGATCTCTTGAGGCTTTATGATAACTGTTTGCCGTCCGGTTGTGCCATGCGGTGTATGAGCCCTCATATGACGCCGTATTGGAGAGAGCCTCGTTGAAGACGGATAAGTTTGAAACAAATTGCCTTGTTCGGAGAGCGTACTCCCCAAAAATTTGTAC
>JAJPZA010000031.1 GCA_021204625.1 Clostridia bacterium
TTATTCATCCAAGTGGCAAAAAGTGGCGATAAACTTCAAAAAAGTGGCGATAAACTTCAAAAAAGTGGCGATAAACCTCAAAAAGTGGCGATAAACCTCAAAAAAGTGGCGATAAACTTCAAAAAAGTGGCGATAAACCTCAAAAAAGTGGCGATAAACCTCAAAAAAGTGGCGATAAACCAAAAAAATGGCGATAAACCACAAGGGCACTGCAGGATCGTCAGTGCCTTTTAGAATGCCTGTTGTTTGAGCTGTGGGCATCATATCGTCATCTCACACGTTTCCCTTAATGATAGGCTTTTCCCATAAAATCGGCTCCATATAAAGGGATGAAGGCAGAATTAAGGGAAAGAATAAGGGCATGTACAGTCACAGGAAGGATGGGGGTAGCCCGTACATACAGTTAGCAGAGTCTTTTTTTGGCTCCAAATTTGGAAATCAGAGCCAAATTATGGCTCTGAATTCGATAATTAGAGCCAACTCAGGAAAAACCAGCCGTTCAGACCAATTGCAATGAATCAAGTACTTTATCGCGCTAAAGAGCTAAAGTGAATGGACCAGAGTAGAAACATATGTTTCTAATTTTGCCCATTTGTAAACAGATATTAACTTCTTATAAGATTTTTTATAGCAGAAAGCGGGCATTGCTGCCCGCTTTAAATCTTCTGGTTTTTGCTCAGTTCATCCAATGCAAGACCAATCAGTTTGTCTGTTTTGTCTGCCAGATACAGCGGGATGTTAAGCACTTTCCCGTCAAGCTTTAGATTAAGAAGAGAGTATCTTACTATGAGTTTTGTAACATCTCCATAGGACTTAAGATAAGCCTTCATGCTGGCCTTTTTGTCATCGGTTCCGGATTTTATTTCAACCGGAATAATGTCGTTTTTCCTTTGGATCAGCACATCGACGTCATATGAGCCGTCTTTCCAGTATCCGATATCCTTAAGACCCTGGGATAAAAGCGACTGGATAACATAGTTTTCCATCATGGCACCTTTGAAATTACCAATGAGCCTGATATTTGCTGAGAAGAACGACGTGTCAAGATGCGACATTTTCCTGAGCAACCCCACATCACACATGTAGATTTTAAATATAAACTCGTCACGGAATCTTTTTAAGGGGAGACCGGGCGCTTTTATCCTGTACAATATCTTGACATCGCTGACACGAGACAGCCAGTCTATAGCATAATAATACTCTCTTGACCGTATGCTTTCTTTCTGGGTGTTCGGGTTGTTTTCTTTGATATCCTTGTAAGAGAACCTGTTGTATTCCTTGGCAAGCTGTTCCGGTATTGAGTTCCAGACATGCATTATCCTGTCATAATTAACTTTATCGTTATGCTTGCCGAAGTCAGACTGAAATCCAGACAGCACATCATCAATTGCGTTGTCGGCACTTACGGGATCCAGCTTCTCTGTCAGATAATGGACAGGCTCAGGCATTCCGCCAAATGTGCAATATATCTTAAGCTTGTCATATAAATCATCTGCGAAGAATTGCGGAACCTGCTCAATCTTGTCTATGCTGTTCATATAGTTGACCAGGTTGGCATTGCCGTTTGCAATCAGAAACTCTTCAAAGGACATTGGCCACATGTCGAAAAAATCAACTTTGCCCGCAGGGAAGCCGGCTGACAACCGCAGTCCCAGCAATGATCCTGCGGCAACAACATATATTTCCGGAGCATTTTCACAGAAGTATTTCAATGCATTAAGAGCATTGTTGCAGGTTTGGATCTCATCAAAGATGAAAAGAGTGTCAGGCGTTATTGGCTCTCCGCACAGGATTGCCAGATTCTTAATAATGGTATAGGGATCAATGGTATATGAAAAAAATTCATCATACTGCCTGTTGGGAACATCAAAGTTCACATACACGGTATTGGTAAAATACCTTTTTCCGAATTCCTTCATGATCCACGTCTTGCCAGTCTGTCTTGCGCCGCGAATGACAAGAGGTTTCCTTTCACTGGAATTCTTCCATTCCACTAAACGGTTCATTATAAGGCGTTCCATATCTTATCCTCCAGTGTACAGTTAATGCGGATATTAATTATACTGGCATTATACACTCCCTTGACCGTTTGAGTCAATGAAAAATCATAATCAGAGCCATTTATTGGCTCCAAATTCATAAATTAGAGCCATTTATTGGCTTCAAATTCAAAAATTAGAACCAAACAACAGTTTCTAAATAAAACCATGTACACATAAACTATTTTTGTTTCATGACGAAGCCGTGGTTCTGCGGGCGTGAAACGGCAACAGAAAAGCGGGCAGAATGCCCGCTTATGTGCATGTTTTCCGGTGTGTGGGGAAGGATGGGTCACTTCTTCTTGTTCTTTTCCTTGGAGCGCTTGTCGTTTATGATCTTCATGTGCTCTGCGGTTATGAGCTCAACGTTGTTTTCTTTGGCCCACTGGACGCAGCCCTTGAGGACGAGGGGCAGGAAGACGCGGGGAACGTTGAGGATGGTGCGGAGGGCGTCGTCCGTGAACTTTATCTTGTCATCGGCTCGGTTGGCGGCATAGCGGACGCTTATGAGGGACGCCTCGCGGACGGGCAGAAGCTCGGCGCGGGTCTTGGCCTTCCTGTGGAACCAGAAGTTCTTGCTGTCACGGTAGCCGTAGTCCACGGGAAGGGGAGGGAAGTCCTTGGCCTGAACGCCGTCTATGATTGCCTGGGCGTATTTGTGCTTCATGAGGATACGGTCTATGCGCAGGATGAAGTGTGCGCCGAACTCGGACGTAATTCCATTAAAGTTGCGGTAGGGTCCGGGGTATCCGGAGATGTCCTGGGAGTTGTCCAGTTCATCCAGTGGCTTGTCATCCTGGGCGCCGTCAAGCTCGCGCATCCATGTACATTCCATAACCTCTATGGCGTCCGCAAGAATCTGGGGACGCTTCTCGCCGGTCTCTTCCTCAATCTGGCTGGTCTCCAGGCGGAACTTGCACTGGGGCATCTTGTCCTCGGGCTTGTCTCCGGGCCATGAGAGCTTCACGCATTCCTTGAAGGTCTTGGGATTGTCATCCACAAAGTTCAGGGCGCATTTGCCGGAGCGCAGGATATTCTGCGCAGTGTTGGATGAGTTGCGGCACTGCAGAAGCATTGCGTAGTATCCCTTGCCTGCAACATAGTACGGCTGCACGAGGGAATACGGGCCGAGAGTGGTGGCCCCGTCCTTCGTGAGGGTGCTTATTACCACTGTGGGCATGGGGAAGTAGAAGGAAGTCTGGTAGAAGTTGTCTACCATCCTTAAGTTTTCAAAGCTGGACATTTGGTTTTTCCTCCGTATCATTTGGATCTTGTGCTTTATGCAACAGCGCCGGCTCAAAGGGGTGAAGCGGCGCTGCAAAAGTCTGTATTATATAATATGGTAAGGGAATTTGGTAAGGTAATTGCGTCTGGCCGCTCACTTTATTGCCAGCAGGCGGTTCATGAGCTCATAGCCGTCGGGAAGATAGAGGCCCGTCTTTGCGGCGTCGTCTTCGGTGTAGCGGGAGGCGCCGTTGCCGAGGTCCTTCACGTTTGTGTAGATGAGGTAAGGGATGGGGTCGGAGACGTGAGTCTTGCAGGCGCAGGGAGTGGGATGGTCCGGGCAGACGAGGATGGCGAAGTCTTCGCCGGCGGCAGAGAGGCGGCTGACCAGGGTCTTTACGACCTTGCCGTCTATCTCCTCAATGGAGAACACCTTGTGAGCGGGGTCTCCATGGTGGCCGCACTCATCCGGGCCTTCCATGTGGATGTATACGAAATCCAGGCCGCCTAAAAGGGCGTCCACGGCATAGTCCGCCTTGCCCTGAAAATTGGTGTCATAGTTGCCGGTAATGTTTGGAACGTCTATAAGCTCCATGCCGGCCAGAAGGCCTATGCCCTTTACGAGGTCTACGGCGGATATCACGCCGCCCTTGAGGCCGTGCAGCTTTTCAAAGCTCTCCATGCCGGGCTTTGTGCCCTCGCCCCAGAACCAGATGGAGTTGGCGGGGTTCTTGCCCTCCGCAATGCGCTTCTTGTTGACGGGATGGTCTTTGAGAAGCTCGTAGCTGCGCTTCATCATTGCAAGGTAAACGTCCGCATTGGGGCCCTTGGGAAGGTAGTCCGTTATCTTCCTGTCCGAGATGTCATGGGGGGGAGTAAGGTCACAGCCTGTGGGACCATTGTTTACTACCATGCAGTGACGGTATGAGACGCCGGGATAGAGTGTGAAGGTATCGTCATCGAAGAACTTCTTGAGGTATGCGATGAGTTCCCCGGCCTCTTCCGTGGATATCTCTCCGGAGGAATAGTCCACCATGGTCTTCTGCTCGTAGGGCTCATCGTCTGAGAGGGTCACGACATTGGTGCGGATGGTCACGTCCGTGTCCCTGAGCTTTATTCCCATGGACACGGCCTCCAGAGGAGACCTGCCTGTGTAGAAGAGAGTGGGGTTGAAGCCCATTACGGACATGTTGGCAACGTCCGAGCCCGGCTTCATGCCGTCCGGGACGGTCTTGCAGAGCCCTATCTCCGCATGCGGGGCAAGGGAGTCCATGCAGGGGGTCTTGGCAGCCTCAAGGCATGTCCTGTCCCCTAAATCCTTGATCTTCCAGTCGGCCATTCCGTCGCCGAGCACAACAGCGTATTTCATAACAGTTATATACCTTCTTTGCAAAGAATTCATATATGCCTGCCGCCGGTCCGGCTCTTCATTTCCCGGACGGGTGAGACGGAGGAGAAGCGGCAGCAGTTCAGATTGCGTATGTTTCAGTCATTCAGATCCCAGTCCACAGGCTTTTTGCCGTGCTGGATGAGATATGCGTTGGTTTTGGAGAAGTGCCTGCATCCGAAGAACCCGTTGTATGCGGAAAGGGGTGAGGGATGCACCGCCTGCAGGATGAGATGCCTGGAGGCGTCTATGAGCGGAGTCTTGGACCTTGCGTTTCCGCCCCAGAGAAGGAAGACGGTGTTTTCCGTGTTCTCCGAGATTATCCGGATAACGCTGTCCGTGAACCAGCTCCAGCCGCATCTGGAGTGGGAGTTGGCCTGGTGCTCCCGGACGGTGAGGGTGGTGTTTAAAAGCAGCACGCCCTGGCGGGCCCATTTTGTGAGGTCCCCGCAGTCCGGCTCCGTGATGCCGAGGTCATCATGTATCTCTTTGAATATGTTCTGCAGGGAGGGCGGAAGCTTCACGCCGGGCAGCACGGAAAAGCACAGCCCGTGCGCCTGCCCCGGCTCATGATACGGGTCCTGCCCTAAAAGGACAACCTTGAGGTCTTTCACGGGCGTGTAGCGGAAACAGTTATAGAGGTCATACGCGTTCGGGTATATGACCTTTGTCCTGTATTCCTCCAGGAGGAAATTATGTATTTTGGTGTATCTCTCATCCTGGAAGAGGGGAGCGAGGAGCTCGTCCCATCCGCCGCCCAGAGGCTTCATGTCTTTCTCCCATGGTGCGCAAAATGCGCGCATATGTGCCGCATACGGCCTTTTACAAGGCCCATATGGCCCATATGGCCCTTTGCAGGGCCTGCGGCTGTCCTGGACAGCCCAGGTTAATTGCAGGCCGCGACTATGCTGCGTATCTCTCTGCGCTCCGTCTCGAAGCACAGGGCCTGGTTTTTCATGTACTGGTCCGGGGTGCTCTCTTCGCCGCCGGCTACGTCCGAGATAATCTTGAAGGAGTAGCAGGGGACGCAGCAGTGCATGCACACCTGCTTCACGGCCGCAAGCTCCATGTCCCGGATTCCGGCGCCCAAGGCCTTGGTAAGCAGTGTGAAGTCTGCGGGGTCGTCATTGAACCTGTCCCCGGAGCCAACGATCTCCAGAGGATACAGGTCCGCGGTGTCCAGAGGAAGGAGGGGCTCTTCGCACTCGTTGAGCGTTCCGACTGGCGTGTGGTTTATCTGCACGAGGTCAAAATCATACTGCACCGCGCCGGAGACGCCGTAAATCTCAGCCACTTTCATGGAGGGCTTGAGCCCTCCGGCCACTCCGATGTTTATGATGACGTCCGCGCCAAGGACGGAGATGGCGTACTGCGTGGCCCTGCCGGCGTTCACCTTTCCTATGCCGGACACGAGCACGTACAGCTTCTCGCCGCCGATTGACCCCATAACGAGATGGAATCCCCAGAGATTTTCATCCAGGTCCTTTGTCTCCATGGCCTCAATGACCGGGGCCGCCTCGCATTCCATGGCTATAACGAAGCACTTCATAATATTATAACCCCCTGTACGGGCTGTATATGCAGAGCACGCCCTTGTCTGTTGTCTGCTGGTATCTCTGGCCTCCAACGGACTCTCCCTTATAGAGGAGCGTTCCGCCCACGTACTCCAGGTCCTTGTACATGTCCGCGAGAGTTGAGCCCACCATTTTTATATATGCCTCTTTCACAGTCCAGTGGGTGTAAAAGTCCCGCTCGGACTGGATTTCGGCCTTTTCGCGGTCCGTCATATGGCGCAGGATGTGCGAATATGATTTTCCGGAGGGGAAGATTTCCATGTCTATGCCCACGGGGGCGTCAGAAACCGCCAGAACGGTCCTGTTCCGGCTGTGCGAGACGGAGAAGTAAAGGGGATTGCCGGGGATGTAGGGCTTGCCGTTTTCCGTGCGCTCTATCTCCGGCACATATCCCAGCCTTTTTGCAAGGGCCTTGCGTATCTCCTCATGGGCCTCGTCTCTTGTGAGATTCTCATATAACGTAACTTTCAGATGGTCCAGATTGGCGATCATAACATCAATGATTCTATGTACTCTATCTGCGCCTTTGTAGCGAGGTTTTTGGTGAAGGCGCAAGCGCTGCCCGCGGCAGTGGCATAGTTGAGGGATGAGAAGTAATTCCCGGATCTCAAGTATTCATGAATGAAGCCGGCTATCATGGAATCCCCGGCTCCAACGGAGTTCACGAGCTGGCCCTTCGTGGCCCGGATGTACAGAGACTGCATGGTCTCGGTGACCATTATGGCTCCTCCGGAGCCCATGGAGACTATTACATTCCTTGCGCCCTGCTCCTGAAGCTTTCTCGCGCAGGCGAACAGCTCCTCGAGGTCCGACGGCACGCTCTTGTACCCGAATATCTCGCACAGCTCGTATATGTTGGGCTTTATCAGGAAGGGGTGGTACTGCAGGGTGTTGGTGAGAAGCTTTCCGCAGGCGTCCGCGACAATCTTCACGTCCTTCACGGATTTCAGCCTTCTGAAAAGGTCCGCGTACGCGGTGTCCGAAAGGGAGGGAGGGACGCTGCCCGAGACCACGAGCCAGTCTCCCGGCTGGATCTCTTTCTTGAGCTTCCTTGCAAGCTTCGCGACATCCTCGTCCGTAACTATAGCCCCGGAGCCGTTGATGTCCGTTTCGTTGTTGCTGCGTATCTTCACGTTTATACGGGTAAGCCCGTGGACTTCTATGAAATCACAGTCCAGGCCAAGCTCTTTTATCTTGTCCTTGATGTATTTTCCCGTAAAGCCGGCCACAAAGCCGAGGGCCTTGGTCTCCTCATCCAGTTCGCGGAGAGCGAGCGAGATGTTGATTCCCTTGCCGCCCACTTCCAGGCGTTCGCCCGTGGTCCTGTTGACCATGCCGGTCCTTACGTTATTCACGTTGACGTAATAATCCAGGGAAGGATTGAAAGTTACCGTATAAATCACGACTTAAACTTTAAGACTTTTCGCAATAAAAGTCAATGAAATTGCTTTTACATGCTTGCTTTTTGGCTTTTTTGCCTGTATACTTAATGGACTGAAGCGCAAAGCCTTCCGGCCCTCCGGGCCAGGCACGAACGGCCGCACCCGAAGCCCGGCCCGAACGGCCGCACCCGAAGCCCGGCCCGAACGGCCGCACCCGAAGCCCGGCCCTCATAGGCCCGGCTCCAAAAAGCCCGGTCCGAAGAACGGCCCCCAAAACAAGGGCCGGTCCAAAAACTCCGGCCTTAATGACGGCCCCTGTTCAAAGGCCCGCAGCAAAGTCCTTCTTCCGTGACGCCCACGGCAAGGAATCGGGAGCGGAAAGACAGGCGGAAGGGAGGGAGCGGAGCGCGGAGGAACTCATTTTCCATATGGGCGAGTTACAGATTCGATTGCGTGCGGAGAATGGGAAAAGCATACCAAGTGTCCGGCCTTGTCAAAACGGAAACCTAAATTTAAACGCAGATTCTACAGAATCCAAGACGGTGGCTTTCCCCTCTTTCAGAGCTGAGAGCCTCGCCTGCGCAGCCTGACGGCTGTCCGTCACACCCCGTATCCCGCTTGCGGGGATGTGGCGTCATCTAAACGGGTAACTTCCCCTGGCGCGCTGCCTTGACGCCAGAGGATAGTATCAAGAGGCATGCTCCGAAAGGCGCCCGTTCGCCGGCACCTAAGGCTAAGACCATAGGCGGAATAAGTATGTAGAAAGCCCAGACAAACCATGTAAGACCAGGGTGCAAGTCCCTGCCCGTCCACCAGAGCCGCAAAGGCCGCATGCCGCGCTTGGCACGCGGCTTTTTTGCTGTCTCCGAGGCCGCAAAACCCATTGTTCTGGCATATATACGGCAATTTTTGCTACAAAATTATTTTTTTGAGCTGTTAAAATAGCGGCACATCCCAAGCTCCGGAAACGTTGAATTCCGCACGCTTTTTGCTGTATAATGGCAGCGTGGGAGACCAGGGGTGCAACCCCGGTCCCTTACCAGAAAAGCCGCCCGCTGCAGGCAGGGCCGGCGCCGCAAAAGGCAGGAGGACAAGCAGGATGGATGAGAAGAAAATTGACAGGGCAGCGGAAGACTGCATGAAGAACGAATACTGGAAAACCGAGGCGGCGGCCGCCCCTTCCGCGGATTCTGCAAGGCATCTGCGCCTTGAGATGTATTATGCATTCCACAACGGCTTTTCCGCGCCCAGGCTTTCCCGCCAGGAGATACTGGAGATCTTTGCGGAGATGTATGAATCAGAGGACAGGTTCGCGCCCGCAGACTGGGCGTTTTTGAAGCGCCGCAGCGCCGGCACAACCTTCGCGCGCATCTGCGACTTTCGCAGCGAGCTTCTGGAGCGCGGCGCGCTCAGCTATCCCAAGTGGCGCTACATCTACAAATACATATCCAAGAAGAACCCGTTCCGCTCCGTGGCCAAAGAGCGCCTGGACAGATTCACGGACCCGGCCTCCTATCCGGAGGAGCTCACGGAGAACCGCCGCATGCAGGAAGCCATATCCAAGGCATCCAGGGACTCTCACTGGAAGAGGATTTACGACTCCTGCCCCGGGCTGGACGAGCGCAGCCTCATGGAGCTCTGCGCATACTTTGCGGAGCAGCGCACACTGGGGCATTACATCCAGACTCTCATATCCCTGCGCTATGACAAGGGAGGAAAGGCGTGGGAGTACCTTGAAGAGTCCGGGGTCTTCAACTACATGCGCATATCTTCGGACGATATGTTTGAGAGCGTGCGCTTCTAGTGTACGCCCAATGAATGTCGTATGACCTTTGTGTGAGCATAAATCATGATGCAAAGCCGGGCCTATGCCCGGCTTGAATTTCGGAGGATCCTATAAATAACCTACAAATAACCTACAAATAACCTACAAAAGCTTGACTTGTAGGAGGATCTGGAGGCATACATGAGGCATTATGGACTGGCAGGCCTCAGGTCTGCACTGGCAGAGGATACAGGGGCATGCGCAAGGAAGTTCATTGAAAAAGAGATAATAGACAAGATATATGAAGCACTACAGGTTTGCCACAAGAGTACAAAGGATCATATTGCAAAGATCTGCGGGCTTTCACGGGAAGAGCTGGCCGGCAGAGTTTACAGTTTCCTGGAGCAGGTGAGTGCCGGGAACAAAACACAGATTGATGACAGGATAGAAGGCAAGATTTTTGAGTGCCTTGCGGAAATGGAAGTTGTCTCATCCGTCACGCAGAAATATTCCTGCGCTGAAGGCAGGATAGCGCTGCTCATGCCCTGGCTTGCTGCGGCCTTTTCCGGTTGCGAGTGGTACTGAACCAAGGACTGGAAAGAGCGCACGCTCATGAACATCATTCTCTGTGAGAACAGAAGGCTGTTCCAGGGAGAAGGATACGATATCCAATGCTGGAACAAGCCGGAGGATGCCGTGCCATGCATGCGGACCTGTCACAGCCCCCGTTTCGATGTTGACAGCTGGATTTATTATGAAGAGCTCACCCCGTACAGAGCCTTCACTGTACTGTACGGCGAAGAAATGGAGCTGGCTCTTAACTGTGTCATAACGGATGAATCCATGAAGGAAAAGATGAATCGTTTTTTTGGCTACAGGCTGAAGAGATACATCCTGTATCTTGGAAAGACCTGCACAGATATTTCCGGTTTAAGATGGCTGAACATTGAGGAGTATCTCAAGGACCCCATAGACCCTGCAGCAATGTGATACGCATATAACCTACATTTAACCTGCTTTAAATCTGCAAGTAACCTGCATCCTTTCCAGGTGCAGGTTATCTTCATTTAAGCCCGTTTTGCGTGGACATCAGGAATCCCACAGGACAGAAACAGCACCTGGCATGACAGAGGATATGAGGATTTCTGTGCAGTATGCACAAAGATAATCCGGACTATTATGCGGGCGTCTTCAAGGGGCCGGGCGGCGGAATTTCAACATGTTTTTGACATGTGTCAATTTTAATTGTGCACATTGCATTATGAACGGAATTGACAGAAAAAGGCGGAAAATGGACAGTATGCCGCACAAATCGCAATATATGTTGAATATTTGCTATTGCACTCGCGGCTTATGGATGATATAATGCACAAATGTGGCATGAAGTGCCGTTTAATGCCGCTTCATGCCGGCTTTCAGCCGGGAGAGTGTATTATGGATGAGAAGCGGGTCAAGCTGGCGGTACGGAGGTTCACGCAGGATCCGGCCATGAAAAAACAGTATCAGTCAGCTCCGTCCACTCCGGCGCGGAGACTCAGGGAACTGTCTTTCTACTTCATGTGGTATGACGGGTTCCATGCGCCAAGGCTCACGGACGAGGAGGTTGAGGAGTGCTTCGCGGAAATGATCCGCATGCAGCAGAAGATGACCCTCATAGACTGGTCCTATATCTGCAAGTGCACGATAAGCAAAAGCTTCAGGGAGCTGTGCCGCATACACGTGGAGCTTCTGCAGGGGCAGCCCGTGACACTGGAGATGTGGCAGTACGTTTATGACCATGCCATAGAAACGGATCCGTTCAGGGCGCTGGCCGAAGAGAAGATAGAAGAGCTCACAAGGCAGGGCTGAAATAATAAAGGAAACTGGAGAAGATGTATGGGAAAGCAGGCAGCGCAGGCTGCCTGCTTTCTTGTAATGGAGGCAGACGGGCGGACCGGGTATGCCCTGCTTTGCAGAATTCATTTGCAACAAAAATCAAACGGAATATGCCATAAATATTGCATTTTTGCCATAAATAGCTTGTTTTGTGGCAAAAATACAGTTCGGAACAGTATTGCATGGAGGAGGGATAAAAGAGTAAAGTAAATGTAGGTGTATTTTATCCTTGGACAGGCTTCCCGCGTAAGCGGAGAGGAAGGGCGGCTTCCTTGCGTATCCTTTGAGGCGCATCCGCTTGGGGAGGCGTGTGCGCTGACGGGGAGGGATTGTTCCGGCGCGCGCGGCGCAAAGGAACGGCCTTGGGCGGAGCCTTGAAGGCGAGGTACGCCTTTTGAGGTATGGTTTGACAACTATCGCTATTGTTGAAGATGATGCGGAAGAGATTGAGCGGGACAAGAAAATGCTGCGCCAGTATGAACAGGAGTACGGGGTCAGTTTCAGCGTGACCGCTTTTACGGACACGGTCGAGTTCCTCGCCGGATACGCTCCCAAATACGACATCCTTCTAATGGACATAGAAATGCCCTACGTGAACGGCCTGGAGGCCGCCAAGAGGATCCGTGTTCTGGACAAGACGTCCGTCATAATATTCATAACCAACATGCCGCAGTACGCCATAAAGGGCTATTCTGTGGATGCTTTGGATTACATCATAAAGCCGGTCAGCTACTATACGCTTTCCACGGTCCTTTCGAAGGCGCTTCTGCGCCTCAGCAGGAACGAGGACAAGTCAATGGTGGTCCGGAATTCGGAAGGGATGTACAAGCTGTATCTTTCCCAGATACTGTACATTGAAGTCATGGGCCACAAGTGCGTGTATCACACAAAGGACAAGGCCATAGAGGTGTACTCCACGATAAAGGGCATCGAGGAGTCTCTTCCGGACAAGGCCTTTGTGAGGGTCAGCAACGCTTACATCGCCAACATGAGGCATGTGGACTTTGTGGACAAGGACGGGGTGCACGTAGGGGACGCCGTTCTTACGCTTAGCCGCGCCAAGAGGAAGGATTTCATGGAGCAGCTTGCCGCGTACTGCGGAAGCTGAAAAAAAACCCCTTCAGTGAGGGGCTTTGCATGAATGGTCCGTCCGTATCTTTGGCCGGCGCGCGCATCCGGGGGAATGATGAAAGAGACAGCTCTGTACTGGGTTATACTGTACATTGTCAGGCTCATAGACATACCCTTCATGGCAACGGTCATGTGCCTGTATGCGAACAAGTTCAATAGGAGAAACCGTTTCAGGGTGCGTATGGCAGGGTACATATGCATCCTTGTGGCCGTGCTTGTTGCAACCAATCTGGTGTATGAGTTTCTGCTGCAGAGCTACATCACATCCCAGATTTTCGAGGTCATATTCATCCTCGCGCAGTTCCTCGGCATGTTCCTTTTGTACAGGGAAAGCTGGAAAAAGATCCTCACGGCATACATCCTCGTATACCTGTCCACATTCATGACTTACAACATCCTGGAACTCATTTTCTCGTGCTGCGGAGTGAACTGGACGGAGGACATCTCATACATGCTGTATTACCTGGGCGGCGAAGCTGCCCTTGACATCGCATACGCATTCCCTCTGTACTTCATATATATAAAGAGGATAAGGGGGCTGCTGTCCAGTGACACGGACGGATGGATAATCGTGCTTCTTGTGTACAGCATCATAATAACGCTTGTGATGAGCGCGGTGCGCGAGGGGTATGTGGGGGCGTACAATTACAACATCCAGCCCATTAATATCTTCATCATAGCCCTAGGCATTCTCAACAGTCTGTTTGTCATGTACGCCGTGTACATATACCTCAAGGGCAGGGCTTCGGCCCGCGAAAAAGAGGTCATCAATACAATGT
This sequence comes from Clostridia bacterium, assembly GCA_021204625.1. Taxonomy (GTDB): domain Bacteria; phylum Bacillota; class Clostridia; order Christensenellales; family Borkfalkiaceae; genus Coproplasma. The sequence goes on from JAJPZA010000031.1 coordinate 13,157, forward strand.
GGAAGCAGGACAGAGCCAGGTATGAGGTGCGCAAGGAGAACATAGCCGCCCTCAACATAAAGTCCCATGACCTCAAGAACTATATAAACATGGCCCGTTTCCGCGGCCCCGTCGCGGAGGAGCTTGCGGACGAGATGGAGGAGGTTGTGCAAAGATACGATTCGGACATCCGCACCGGCAACGACGCCCTGGACGTGATCCTTTCGGAACACAGCGCGTACTGCAGCTCCCACGGCATAACCCTCAAATGCATCGCGGACGGGGAAGCTTTGTCCGGCATAAGCGGGGCGGACATCTACACCATGTTCGACAACATCCTCTTGAACAGCGAGGAGTACCTCTCCACGGTGGAAGACCCGGACAAGCGCGTCTGCCTCATAGAGGTCAAAAAGGTCCGCGGGATGGTTCATATACACCAGGAGAATTATTTCTCCGGCTCACTTGTCCGTCAGGAAGGGGAGATTCAGACCACGAAGGAGGACCCTGTGAACCACGGGTACGGCCTCAAGAGCATAAGGGCCATAGCTGAAAAGTACGGCGGAGAGATGTCCGTGACAGCTTCCGGGGGGCTCTTCAACCTGGACGTCATCATGATGCCGTCATGACAAAAAATCCGCAGGATGAGGAATGCCGCATGCCGAATCCGCTTATGCGGGATTGTTCCTATGCGCCGGCAGGCACCATTGTGGAGAGCGGCGACCGGCCAGGTTTTTTGTCAGATTTTGGCCGTATATAGTGCTAAATTCACATTTTTTGTTACTATATACCAAAAAAATGATAATTAAAAGGCTGTTCATTGCAGAACGGTCTTTTTTTTGCAGTTTCAACTTAAAAAATGTAAGGCGTGAGCGATTGGGCGCATCCTGCGACTGCCTATGGTGATTAGGACCCTTCGGGTCGGGTATACTGCTATACAGGTGATTTGGAATATCTGTCCGGCGTGCCAGGGCGGACTTTTTGTGAGGCATCCGGCCTGGATTTCAGGCAAGGGGACGGGTGCATCCGGCGCGGCCGGACGGTATTGCAGGCCTAATACAGCCTAATAACAGGAGAGAATAGGGGAAAAGATGTTAAAGCATAAAATACTTTGGCTTGTTCTCACTATCGTGTTCGCAGTGCTCATGATTGTCATGTTCATCGCGAACCCGATCGTTTATTCATTGGGAGTGAACGTATCGCTGAACAACTACCTGCCCAACATCGTTACTTCCAAGAAAAAGGGAGGAGAGAATGCTCCCGATTACTATACCAGCGCATGGGACAGCAAGGAAGACCTCGAAGCGTATGAGGACGAGATCTGCCAGCAGCTTGAAGGCGAAGGCGCGGCTCTTCTCATGAACAACTATGTAGAGGATGAGGACGAGTACGCTCTTCCGCTCCATGATGGAGACAACCTGTCTGTCTTCAGCATTTCATCATATGATTTCATGTACGGCGGCACAGGCTCCGGCGCCGTGAAGACGGACACTGCCGAGGACCTTCCCAACGCACTGTTTGACGCCGGATTCGGAATCAACGGATCGCTTGCCGGAAAATATTACCAGCTTACCACAAGGTACAAGAGAGAGGTTGCCGGTGCAACCGGCGGCTATTCCAGGGACTACAAGATCAACGAGGCTCCCGTGGATGAGCTGAGCTCCTGTGAGTCATTCTACGAGCAGTACGGCGATGCGGCCATCGTAACGCTTGCCCGTTCCGGCGGCGAGGGCGCAGACCTTCCCAGAGGAACAAGCGTGGCGGAAGGTTCCGGCGATTCCACGGATCTCAACAACGGCGATTACCTCGTTCTCAATGATGACGAGATAGAGCTTCTGGAATATCTCAGGGATTTCAAGGAAGACGGAACGTTCAGCAAGATAATCGTTCTTCTCAACACATCCAATCCCATCCAGCTGGACTTCCTTAAGAAAGCGGAGGAGGATTACGGCATAGACGCAGTACTCTGGGTAGGAGACGTAGGCCAGTCCGGAATCACGTCCGTCGTAAACATCCTCAAGGGAGACATCAACCCTTCCGGCCGCATTGTGGACACCTTCCTCAATAACAACCAGTCATCACCCGCAATGGCAAACTTCGGCATCTATGAGTACACCAACACCAAAGATCTAGGCCTTGCCTCCGCACAGAACAACTCGGACACAGCCACGGCTTCAGAGGATCCGGATTCCACGACAGACTCGGACATCACAAAACTCAATTCCAGATATGTGGTGGAGGAAGAGGGCATCTATGTAGGCTACAAGTACTACGAGACCCGTTATGAAGACTACGTTCTCGGCCAGGGCAATGCCGGAGAATACGAATACAGCTCGGATGTTGCATATCCTTTCGGCTTCGGCCTGTCCTATCTTGATGAAGATGGCAAGGACTACACCGGATCATGGGATTACAGCGAATTCAGTATGACTGAGAATGAGACTACGGACACATTCGATTTCTCAATCAAAGTCACTAACGGCACAGGCGTTGCAGGCAAGCACACAGTGCAGATTTACATGCAGTCTCCGTACACGGATTATGACAAGAACAATCTCGTGGAGAAGTCTTCCGTAGAGCTTGTCGGCTTTGAGAAGACTCAGACCCTTGCTGCAGGCGCTTCAGAGACACTCACCATCAAAGTAAACAGATCCGAGATGGCGTCATATGATTCCAACGGGGCAAAGACATACATTGTGGATCCCGGCACGTATTACTTCACAGCAGGCAGGGATGCCCATGACGCCATCAACAACATCCTTGCTCAGAAAGCTTTAGACAACAAAACAACATATGAGAAGATGGACGCATCCGGAGACACTTCAGTAGTTGTCAAGCATACAGAGATTCTTGATACCAATTCCAGCAATATTTACACGGACGGCTCCAACAGCTATGACGCAAACGCTGTGAAGTCCGTAAACCTTACATACAACACATCCGCTGCCACAGGCGTTGCCATCACCAACCAGTTTGACTGCGCAGACGTAAACAATTACACAGGCACCGGCACCGGAAATGAAGAGGTCACATATCTTACCAGAAACGACTGGCAGGGAACATGGCCTTCAACTTATTCCATGACCGTTACAGAGCAGATGTGGGAAGACGGACTGGCATCGGATGACAGCTCAGTGGGCCCGGACAGAAGCACAGTGGGCTCAACCGTAAGGCAGAATCTCATATCTTCTGCAAAAGAGACGTTCAGCGCATATTATGAATCCAGGTACGGAACGGCCATAACGGAAGTGCCGGCAATGGGACAGGACGGAGACATGCAGCTCTTCAAGGACATGGTCACCGCGAAACAGAATGCGGACGGCACGTATACGCTTACAAGGGTTGACATAAAGGATGATTCCTGGAACAAGCTTCTTTCACAGGCAACGTACGCAGATATGACCAACCTCATTTACAACGGATTCAGAAACACGGCAGCCATTGACTCCATAGGCCTTCCCTCAACGATAGACTTCAACGGACCTCAGGGATTCACAAACGCCATCACAGGCAGCCAGTCCGGAATGGCATACACGTCAGAGGACGTCATGGCCGCAACATTCAACCGCGATCTCGTCAGTGAGATGGGCGCATGCATGGGCGAGGACTTCCTTGACGCAGACTGCGCAGGCATCTACGGCCCTGGCGGAAACATCCACAGGACACCTTACTGCGGCAGAAACTTCGAGTATTACTCAGAGGACGGATTCCTCGGATCTGAGATGGCTTCCGTGGAGTGCGCAGCCATTGAGTCCAAGGGCGTATACGTTTACATGAAGCACTGCGTGCTCAACGACATGGAGAGCGGCAGATACGGACTTTCCACATTCGCAAACGAGCAGGCAATCCGCGAGATATATCTCAGGCCTTTCGAGGGCGCGGTTGAGAGCGGAGACATGGTAGGTGTCATGACGTCATTCAACCGTCTCGGCGTTGTATGGTCCGGCGCAAACTTCAATCTCATTACCGGAGTTCTTCGTGAGGAGTTCGGAATGATGGGACAGGCGATAACCGACTGCACGATGTTCGCAACAGCTTGTGATTACCGCCTCGGCGTTCTGGCAGGCCAGAACATCTGGGACGGCATGAGCATGGGCATGGCCCAGTTGGACGGCCTTGACAATGATGCTGTCATTGTTACAGCGGTCCGCGAAGGCGTAAAGTGGATAGCTTACACGATAAGCGGATCCCTTGCGATGAATGGCATTGACGCGAGCACGAGAGTCGTTTCCGTGCTTCCTTGGTGGTCCAAGCTCATCTGGGGCCTCGGCGCCGTATTTGCAGTCCTGACAGTTGCCGGCGTGGTTCTTACAGTTCTTTCTTACAGGAAGGCAAAGCAGAACAAGGCGGCGGGCAAAAAATAAGATGCCCTGCATGACATGAACCGCATCTTTTCATGATGCATGATTGATACGGCGGAAGGGCCGCCGGCAAGCGCCCTTTGCCGCAAACCAGATTAAAGCCCGGCATTGCGGTTCCGGGATGAACCCGGAACCCGATGCCGCTGACCGGAAAATCCATTGTCCTGAAGATCCGGACAAAATACGGATATGACGGGATTTCCATATTCACAGCTTTAGAATTTTGTCGAGAGTGAGAGAAAAATTTAATGATATGAAAAGATTAGCGAGAATTGTTACCGGTGCTGTCCTTGCGGTTGCTTTAGTCGGCTCCGTTGCGGCGTTCTCAGCCTGCGGCTCTAAGGACATTCAGTATCAGTTCCAAGGATACTGCTATGACCACAGCTGCTGGGGCATCTTGACGCTTTATTCTGACAACACCATGGATGGATACATGTTCGGCGCATATTCATCCGACAACACATATGCCGGCACATGGGAAATTGAGGAGAACAGATTCTATACCGGACTTACCGTAACCTATACGACAGTCAAGAACACAGGCACAGGAGAGGTGTCCAATGACGAGGTCGTAATCAGTGCGGTGGCGGATGAGAACGGAGACTTCGCATTCGGAACTTTCAACCTGCCGATGTACGTGGACAACTATGCAGTCATGTCCGGATGCTCAAGCACTTACAGCGAGAGCATATCGGCGGACAATTACTGGACGGATTATTCCGCATGGAAGGCATCCGTTGAGGGGACCACACCTGTAAAGCCGGCTTCTTCCCTTGTATCAGTCACTGGCACAGCCACAGGTGAGACAGATGAAACTAATTATTCAATAACGTTCCTGAATGACCTTACGGTTAATTTAACTGCCGGCGATAACGAGTATGCCGGAACATGGGGCTTTGCTGCAGGCAAACTTGCCATTACAATGGAAGACAGCAGCATATCCTGCGTTGTCAGTGAAGAAACGACAACCGATGAAGATGGCAATGAATCCTCAACCGGCAATTATATAGTTACTTACAAATCCGGTGATACGGAGAAAGCCACATTCACACTTAAGGCAAGCAAGATTAAAAAACTCAAGAATGCAGCTGTCACCACTGTTGCAACTTTCACAGGAAGCACAACTGATGGCGTGAATGTAACTGCGACATTGTCCAGTGACGGGACATTCGTCATAGAAAACGACTCTTCCACCTTGTCGGCAATGTCATCAGACGGCACATGGGCATATACGGAAAGCAATGGCGAAGGCTCGCTTACATTCTCATTGAACGGCAGCATGTCCACAATCACAGACGTGTCCGTTTCCAGCAGTTCCGTATCATTTACATATACAATCTCCATGTATGGTTCTACTTTATTGACGTGCACGCTGACATGCACTGACAAAGCTCAGATTGCGGCAATCATGGGTGAAGATATCACAGTTGTAGCTACATTCACAGGCCAGAACGGAGATAATACGATAACTCTTACAATGTACAGTGACGGATCCGCAATATGCGACAACGGTCTGGGATATAATTCTGACCTGACGTGGACATATTCAGACGGAACGCTCACCGTAAAGCTCAACGGAACAACTTCACTTACCACAAACTTCACCGGCACTTTGGCAACAATATCATATGAAAACAGCACATTCGGCATCTCCACAGCAATAACGCTTACCTGTGATGATGTCACTGGCATAATCGGCTAACTGCTTCATATGGGTTGTTCCGGCCAGTCAAGGCAAGGAACGGCGGATATAAGCAATAACAGGATTTTCAGCAACAGCTATGGCATATGCATCTTTTCCAGGCTGCATCCGGGGCCCTTTCTCCGGATGCGGCGGGAAAAGGCAGCCTCCCCCGAGGCCTTGGCCTCCGTCATCCGCAAACGCCTGTGTTTAAAGCAGGCGCTGGAAACTGAAGCCCTCATGACTATTGAACTGAAATGAACTGAACGGCAGAGGTCAGGAGAGAGAGGCAGGGAACGAACATCATTCCGTAGGTATTCACATATCAATTGAAGTCCGTATGCAGCCTTCCCCGGCTCTGCGGGCTTTTATTGCGCCCGGTTTTCATGCCGGCTCCTTCCGGCATGAATGGAGGTATGAAGAAACGCACCCGTAAAAGGGTGCGTTTTGGATAATATATGCTGCAATTTTGAGGCTTAGATGGTCTCCACGTTTATGAGGTTGGAGTTGCCGCTCTTGCCGTTCGGGGTGCCGCCGCAGAGGACGATGCGGTCTCCTTTTTCAACGAGGCCGGAGGCGATGGCCGCCTTTTTGGCGTAATGGAAGAGGACGTCCACGGAGTAGAACTCTTCGCTCATCACGGGGATTACGCCCCAGCTTAAGGCGAGCTTTCTGTATGCCTCTTCGGACGTGGTCATGCCGATGATGTCGATGTCCGGGCGGAAGCGGGAGATCTTGCGGGCCGTGGCGCCTGTCCTTGTGCAGGCCACTATGACCTTCGCGCCTATGTCATGGGCAAGGGTGCAGGCGGAGTGGGAGATGGCCTCGGCAAGGGTTGTGGTCACATAGTCGTTCGGGTCTATGTAGGCAATGTAGGATGTCTCCTCGGCCTCCATGGCAATCCTGGACATGGCCTTAACGGCTTCGGCGGGATATTTGCCGACCGCCGTCTCGCCGGAGAGCATGATGGCGGAAGTGCCGTCATAGACTGCGTTGGCTACGTCCGAGATTTCCGCTCTTGTGGGCCTGGGGTTGTTTATCATGGACTCCAGCATCTCGGTGGCCGTGATGGAGCGCTTGCCGCAGAGGCGGCATTTGCGGATCATTGTCTTCTGGATGGCGGGAAGCTCTTCGTAAGGCACTTCAACACCCAAGTCTCCGCGGGCAACCATTATGCCGTCCGCTTCCTCAAGGATTGCGTCCAGGTTGTTTATTCCGGCCCTGGATTCGATTTTTGCGATTAAGTCCACGGTGCCGTCCGGGTAGCCTATGGAGCGGATGTAATTCTTTACATCTATGATATCCTGCGCGCAGGATACAAAGGAGCAGGCTATGAAGTCTATGCCCTGCTCAATGCCGAACTTGATGTCGGACTTGTCCTGCTCGGAGAGGTATGTGAGCTTGAGCTCCTTTTCGGGGAAGAACATGCTCTTTCTGTCCGAAAGGGTGCCGCCCACGACAGTGTTGCATATTACGTCCGGGGCCTTGACTTCCTTGACCTCGAATATCATGAGGCCGTTGTTTAAAAGAATCCTGTCCCCGGGGTTCATCTGTTCGCAGATGCCCTTGAATGTGACGGAGACCCTTTTCTCGTTGCCCACGATCTCGTCCGTCGTGAAGGCGAACTCGTCCCCGTCCTTGAGTGTGATTTTGCCTTTCTCAAATGTCTTGATTCTGAACTCCGGTCCCTTGGTGTCCAGCATGATCGCTATGGCGGCATTCTTTTCTTCGCGGACTTTCTTCACCGCCGCAATTTTCACAGCATGCTCTTCATGCGTACCGTGCGAGAAGTTGAGTCTCGCTACATTCATTCCTGCGTCCACAAGGGAGGCGAGGACATTGATGTCATCCGTGGCCGGTCCCAGCGTGCAGATGATCTTTGTCTTTTTCACGCGTTCGTACTCCTGTTTAATGTCCATCTTCATCAAACCTCCGCACTTATCTCTTGCCTTCATTCTACATTTTCCGCCATCAAAAAGCAACTTTGCAAGGTGAAAATGAGTTGATATTTTATGCGTGTTGTGCTAAAGTTCATATGATCTGAGTTAGCCGTGCGGCTGCGGACCGGGAAACCGGGATGAGGAAAGTCCGAGTATCGCAGGGCAGGACGCCTGTTAACGGCAGGTGGAGGCGACTCCAAGGAAAGTGAACAGAAATATACCGCTGCCCCCGCAAGAGGGCAGTAAGGGTGGAATGGCGAGGCAAGAGCTCACCGTCTTCCTGGCAACAGGGAGAGCCAGTTAAACCCCGTCCGATACAAGATTGGGCTGCAGGCTTGCTTCAATGCAGAGGCTGCCCGTCTGCCTGCAGCCGTCAATATCGCTTGAGCTTGCTGGCGACAGCAAGACTAGATAAATAGCCGCACCAGACAGAACTCGGCTTACAAGCTAATCTCAGATCTTCATAAGCGCCCCGGCGTACATCACCGCCGCGGCGCTTTTTCTTTGCAAAAATATCATCATATATGGCAATTGCAGGCATATTTACTAATTCCGGTGCAGGCATCATAATATAATCCGGTGCGGGCACTTTATACGTGCGGGCACTATATAATTATATAATATGGTATAAAGGCCATGCGGCCGGCCGCCCGGGCCGCCGGCAAAGGATATGGATTTTTCCGCATGCATGCTGTATACTGTATATGAGGCATAAGGCATGCAGAGCATGCGCAGGCCGTTTTCCGGACGGGAAAATGAATCCCGCACGCAACCATCCGGGCCATGTTCCGTACTAATATGCAGAGGCCGCTTTTGCGGCGGCAAATTTCAATGCTGGAGATAATGCATGCTGGAAATAAAGCATCTCACAAAGACATACAAAACCGGATCCAGGGGCGGGGCGGAAGCTGCGGCCCTGCAGGACGTGTCCGTGTCCTTTGAAGACACCGGGCTTGTATTTCTTCTGGGAAAATCCGGCTGCGGGAAGAGCACTTTTTTAAACTGCGCGGGAGGCCTGGACGCCCCGTCTTCCGGGGAGATAATCGTGGACGGCAGAAGTTCAAAGGACTTCACGCAGGCAGACTGGGATTCATACCGCAACACCTGCGTGGGCTTCGTCTTCCAGGAATACAACGTCCTGGACGAATTCTCCGTTGCGGACAACGTGGCCCTCGCCCTGGAGCTCCAGGGCAGAAAGCATGAGAGGGAAAAGGTCCTGGAGATTCTGCGGGAGATTGGGCTGGAGGAGTTCGCGGACAGAAAGCCGGGCACCCTTTCCGGCGGGCAGAAGCAGAGGGTGGCCATAGCCCGTGCCCTTGTGAAGGCCCCCAAAATAATAATGGCGGACGAGCCTACAGGCGCCTTGGATTCCGGAACCGGCAGGCAGATACTGGACCTTCTCAAAAGTCTCTCCAAAACAAGGCTCGTTATAGTCGTTTCCCATGACCGGGAGTTTGCGCGGAGCTTCGCGGACAGGATAATAGAGCTGGCAGACGGCCGCATAGTCCCGGACACTTCCGGAAGCCTTTGCCAGGACCCTGCAAAGGGTAAGGAAAAGCAGCAGTCCGCAGGCTCCGGAAACAGCTTTATTCGCTCCAGGCTTCCCATTGGCAGAGCCATACGGATGGGCTTGTCCGGGCTCAAGGTCAAGCCCGTGCGGCTTGTCATAACCATGATCCTTTCCGTCGCGGCCTTTGTGATCTTCGGCCTCCTGTCATGCCTCATGATGTACAACGGGGCCACCGTGGCCGCCAATACGTTCGCCACAGGGGATGAGAATTACTTCGCCCTTCTGAAGGCGTACAGGCAGTTTAACACCTGGACCTATTATGACGGCAGCGGGCAGGCCGTGACAGAGAGCAGAGTGTACAGCTTCTTCGGTCCGGAGGACGCCCCGTATTTCGGCTGTTCCTCAAGCGAGGTCCTGTACGGCTGCGATTATTACTCGCCGATAGAAGGCGTCTCATGGAGCCTGGCGCCAAAGGAGACGCATACGAATACGCAGCCATCCGCAAGGCAATATACATTCCGGAAGGCAATTCCCTGCGGGACGGCATTGCGGGCTCATATCCGTCCGATGACAGCGAGATAGCCGTGAGCGAATATCTGGCGGATTATCTCATGCACTGCGCATTCGTCCAATACGGCGCAGACGGCGCAATATCCGCAAGCGCTCCTGAGACGGAAGAAGATCTTTTAGGCCGGACAATTGAGACGGAATACGGCTCATTCACAATCTGCGGCATAATCCGTACAGGGGACATTCCCGCGCAGTACAGCTACATGAAGACCCGGGAGGCTCTGAAGAGCGCAGACTTGGAAAACCTGAAGAATTACCTCATGGACGGCATAGACTGCGGAATCTTTGTGACCCCGGAATTCATCCAAAGCGTTTCAGAGGATTCCCCGTTCAGCGCGATGGATTATTTTGACGCCGTCACAGGCTCTTTGGACCTGTATTATGCAGGAACGTCTCCCGGCAATTCCCTGTGGGCGCAGACAACCAGGACCGCAGCCGTTTACGACGAGACCCGCGCAGGTTTCTTCAGCGCCGTCTTCGCGGACGGCCGCGCAAACCGCACGCTCTCGCAGGGAGAGATACTGATTTCCATGCCTTCCTTATGCGGCATAATCTCCGCCCGCTATGGGTCCGCGGATTCCGGGTGCGGGCTTGCAGGCGATTCCGCAACCGTTATGGAAGCCATGCAGGCGTATATGGAAGGAACTCTTACGGAGAATGAATGCCTGGAGACGGAGGATGCCGTCTGCGAATATCTCCGCAGGTATCCCGTAAGCCTTGCCGTGTGCCAGAACACATCGTACAATGACCCGTCATATGCCGGGGCATATGACGTTGCCGGATTCTATTTCTCCGCAGAGATTGCGGACAGTGCGAACCCCGGGATATACATCTCGCAGGAAGACTTCAACACAGCCATTGAGATGGATTACAGGCTGGACAGGTCCTCGGACTATGAGCTGCCGGAAGACGCCGTGTACGAGTACATGTTCATCCCGATCCAAAAAAACCTCTCATGGGCAAAAAGCACCCTTGCGAAGCTCTTCACAACGGATGAGAAGACAGGGCTGTATTATTACATGAGCAACAGCATGTATTCGGACATAAATGAAACCGGCAGCGTGGTGGCGGTGCTGGACATCGTCTTCCTCGTGGCCGGCATAATCTTCGCCGTCTTCGCGGCCCTGCTGCTGTACAGTTTCATATCCGTCTCAATCACGGACAAGAAGAAGGAGATAGGGATCCTCAGGGCCCTCGGGGCGAAGGGAGGAGACGTGTTCAAGATCTTTTTTGCGGAGTCTGGAATTATCGCGGCCGTCTGCCTTGCGGCCTCCGTGATCCTCACAGCCGTACTGGCCGGCGTCTTCAACTCTGTGCTGTACTCCCTGTACGGAATCCTCGTGACAGTGGTGGTGTACACTCCGGTCTCCATTCTCATGATGCTCGCCATAGCCGCAACAGTGGCCTTCCCGGGGACCTTCATTCCGGTTCGCATCACAGCCGGAAAGAAGCCCGCGGACGCCATCCGGGAGCTGTAGCGGGCCGTCAAAAACAAGGCGGAAATTATCTGCAGGCGTCTCATGCCGGGACGCTTTTTTCATGCTTGGAAAAGCCAGCGGAATTCCGGCAGAAGCAGAGGAAGAGAATCTGGACTCCACTCCGGCCGGTTCATTCGCGGCGGGCGGTAAAATTCTATCGCAGAATGCGGAAATATGCCCGCGAGACGCAAAAAAATGCGGAAATACGCCAATTTTATGATTTGCATAGTAATTTTTCGCAGGTGTGTAAAGTAATTTTTCAAAATTAAGAGAAATTTTATTTATGAAAACTATTGACATCATTCCTTCTGTATGGTACACTCTAGCCGGTGAACGGAAATTAAACTGAATTATCAAATTTGCTAATTTCATGAAAAAAGTTTGCAGGGAAAAAAGTGTTTGCTTCTTTCCCTTCGTATAATTTGTGCAATAAGATTCTTTGGAGGACTTGGGAGACATCATGAAGAAGATAGATTCGGAGGGCAAGGTGAAGTATCTCTCCGTAAAGGAGACGGCGGCCAAGTGGGGCGTTACGGAGAGAAGGATTACGCAGATGTGCAACAAGGGCCTCATCAAAGGAGCCATACAGCGCGGCGAGGCAAAGAAGTACTGGCTCATTCCCACCTACGCGAAAAAGCCCGAAGACAAGAGGGTCCGCACGGGAAGGTATTCCAAGGGCAAGGACGGAATCTTGGACAGGTTCATGAACGAGCTGTTCGAGACGGATCCCATCTCAAAGCTCAAGGAGCTTCCTGCAGGGTCTGTGGACATGATCATAACGGACCTTTCCTTTATGCAGCGGGATGAGAAGGACATGGAGTCTCTTCCCACAATGTGGTCTGAATGCAGAAGGGTTCTCAAGGACACAGGCATTGCCGTTGTATGCACGGAAGGCCCCAGGGGATTCAAGGTAATCGCCGGAAACGAAGGGTGGCTGAGGTACAAGTTCACATGGATATACAACAGCGGATGGATTGAACGCTGCCCCTCATTCATGCCCAGGCGTCATCATATGGATGTGTGGGTTTTTGCCAAGGATGACGAGACGGCCTCGCTCCGCGGCAAGGCTGCAGACTTTGAAGGGCTCGTGCATTACGGCTCCGATGATGCCGGATGCATCACGGATGTCATCTGCTTCCAGAAAAAAGACGGGAGCATGGTGACGGGGTTTGAAAGTGAGAAGGAGCTTTTGGGAAGGTTCCTCATCCGCACATACACGAAACCAGGGGACGTGGTTTTGGACAACGCATGCAGCATGCTGTCCTTCATAAAGGCAGCCCTTGGCGAGGGCAGGAATTTCATTGGCATGGAGGCCAGGAACTATCCGCTGAGCCGGGAGTACTATAAGGATGATGCCGGTTCAAGCGGGCTTCACATGGCAGACTCCGCTTCCATAAAAACGCGCTCATACATAGAGGACAACATGCTGGACCTGTACAAGGTATGGAAGGATCTTCCAATGAAGCAGCGCCTGAACATCGAATACGCCGGAGAGATAGCCGAGTTCGAGAGATACAATGACGACCTTTTCGAGCTGTATAACGCAGGCGAATATCCCGATTATTACGGATATTCGTTTGAAGAGTTTCGGAAAGGGCCGGAAGAAGGCACGGAGGATGAGAAGCAATGACAGAAACCAGACTGGACAAATACGCAACCTTGCTTGTTAAAACCGGGCTCAACGTGAAGCCCGGGCAGGAAGTGATCATTCAGTGCGGCCTGGACCAGCCGGACTTCGTAACCCTTGTGGTGAAGAAGTGCTATGAGGCCGGCGCATCCAGGGTCACCGTTAAATGGGAGCACATGCCCGTCTCAAAACTCGGATATGAGTACCGCTCTTTGGAGACCCTTTCGGAGGTTTTGCCTCAGGAGACGGAGGAATGGAAGAGGCGCGCGGAAAAGCACGTGTGCTATCTGTGGCTGGATTCGGATGACCCGGACGGGCTGGACGGCACGGACAGCGAGAAGATCGCCAGGGCAAATATGGCCAGGTATCCGTACCTCAAGCCGTACAAGGATGCTTTGGAGAACAATTACCAGTGGTGCATAGCCGCCGTCCCCGGGAAGGCATGGGCCAGGAAGATTTTCCCGTCTTTGGATGAAGACGCCGCAGTGGAAAAGCTTTGGGAATACATACTTCTCTGTTCCCGTGTGGACGATGATCCTGTGGAGGCTTGGCGCAGGCACAATGAAGAGCTGGACATGCGCTGCGCCGTACTTAACAGGTACCGTTTTGACCGCCTGGAATACAGGAGCCCGGGCGGCACGGATTTCACCGTATGGCTCAATCCCAAGGGCATTTTCTCCGCCGGCGGGGAGTATTCATTGAGCAACGGCGTGTACTTCAATCCAAATATTCCCAGCGAGGAAGTGTTCACGTCTCCCTTGAGCGGAAAGGCTGAAGGGAAGGTCGTTGCCACAAAGCCGCTGTCCTACCAGGGGAAGCTCATAGAGGATTTCTGGTTCGTCTTCAGGGACGGCGCCGTCTCCGAGGTCCATGCCCGCACCAACCAGGATGCCCTGGAAAAGATGGTGAAGATGGACGAAGGGGCCTGCAGGATTGGCGAAGTGGCCCTCATAGCCCTGGATTCTCCCGTGAACCTCACAGGGGTCCTGTTCTACAACACCCTGTTTGATGAGAACGCCAGCTGCCACATAGCCCTGGGGCGCGGGTTCAACGAGTGCCTTGAGGGATATGAGAGCATGACTGTGGAGGAGTGCGAAAAGGCCGGGGTGAACAATTCCATGATTCACACAGACTTCATGATAGGCTCTCCGGACCTCTGCATAACGGGCATCACAAAGGACGGAGAGAGGATCCCGGTGTTCATAAACGGCCGCTGGGCCTTTTGACCCGCTTGCCGCATACCGGAACATGCCGATGCGGGAGCATGCCGCATACATATATGGGCATCATCTGAGGCTGCATCCCTGCAGCCGTCCGGACGGATTGATACAGGAGGGATATGACAGTGCTTTATTTAGGAAAGCTTGAGGAGCTGGAGAACAGGCTCTATGAAAAGAAGCCGAAGCTTACCAGGGCGGAGCAGAGGATTATAGAAATGTACACGGAATCCAAGAAGTGCGGCTATGACTATCTGTGCGTGGACGCCATCTCGGTGGGCTGCCTGCTCTCCCGTTATGACAGAGTGAACACCGAGGCTCTGCAGTTCCAGATTGACGTCATAGAAGAGCTGAGAAAGCTCGGCGTCAGGCACGTGCTGTATACAAGAGAGCCGGATTTTGTGAAGGATATGTATTTTTTTTGCTATATCTGCGGCTGCAAGGTGAACGCATTTGACCCATGGATCCGTCATGACGAGATGTGCTCATCCAGGGAAAGGGGCGTAATACTGGACCTGAACAGGAACGAGACGGAAATCATAACGCCCCAGATTCCCTCAAGGAATGAGTATTACAGCAACCGCGGCAGAGGGGATGCCACATATCTGGACTGAGTCCGGCAGGAACCGGCCTGCTTCAGGTTTGGGAAGCCGCCCGGGCTGCTGCGGCGGATTTATCAGGCCGGGCTGCTGCGTCGGATATATCAGGGTCCGTGCTGTTTCGGAGGATATATTAGGAGGGAAAAGGATGAGCAAGATACCGGAGCATGAGATTCATGTCACGCCCAATAAAAAGGGCAAGGGATATCTGTATGAGATAGATTTTGAGAATGAGCTCGGGAAGTTCTACGCCGTTGCCAATGACGCGGAGTCATGCGAAAAGGCCTTCCGCAAGCAGTACAGGCACGAGCTTAAGAAGGCCATGAGGGAATATGAAGGCACGGATGAAGAGCCGGAGGCAGGCGGGGAGCCGGAGGCGAGCCCCTCGGACCCGGACGCCGTGTACAGGATGCAGTCCTCGAAAAGCAAGATAAGGGTGGAGCTCAACCAGGACAATCTGCCAAGGGATCTGGGGTCTCTTGCGGACCTGTTCTTTGACGTCGTGTACAAGCAGGACCCGGACATGCCACAGGAGGAGCTTGCCAAAAACAGGGACCTTTTCAACCTTTTGGTGGTAAGCGCCAACGAGGACCGGAGCATGACGTATCTGGACTCGCATGACATCAAGGACACCTGCAAGACGCTGGTGGAGGATGACAATTCCGAAGTGGCGGAAATGATAGAGCAGATAGTCGTCAAGATGAAGAGCCTGGCTTCCGGCATCTATTCCATCCGCCGGGACATCCAGAATGACATGCGTGAGAAGTATGACATCATGACGGACGA
The DNA here is from genome assembly GCA_021204625.1 of Clostridia bacterium. Taxonomy (GTDB): domain Bacteria; phylum Bacillota; class Clostridia; order Christensenellales; family Borkfalkiaceae; genus Coproplasma. The sequence goes on from JAJPZA010000031.1 coordinate 28,902, forward strand.
AGAGATAGGGGAGCTCCTTTCCGGAACGGCCGGAACCAAGTTCCAGCTCATGTTCGCCGTCCCGCTGTTCATAGGGATAGACATCAGCCAAAGGCGCCAGATAAGGATTCACAAGGGTTACGTCTCCACGACCACGGACATGGACGAGAGGGATGAGATGAACATGAATCACTACACCATGACGGACAACCTGGACGGCTTCATCACGAAGAACACGGACAGGAAGCTCGGCAAGTACAGGGACAATGACGGGAAGATCTCAGACCACGCCATCGCCCTCACGATCGGAGACCCCTCGCAGCTCGAGGACATTCTCACGGAGCACTGCCCCGGCCACACTTTAAAGGACCTGTACGCAACCTTCTGGGTAAGAGGACTGGACTGAAGGACGTCTTTTCCAGCCTCTTCCAGAGGCCTTCCAGAGAGCCCCACAGGGAGGGCAGGAACTTTGCGAAACATAAAAGGGCGGCCCTTAAGCCGTCCTTTGCAGTCTAATACGATAAAAAATTACTATGCAAAAAATGGATTGGAGCAAAAAAGGGGTCAGTCCACCTGCAGGACGTAGAATTTGAGGTAGCAGGTCTCGTCCATGGAAAGGCGGGCCGGATGGTCCGGAGCCTGGGTCCGGGTCTCCAGAATGCGGACGGTCTTGCCGGCCTCGCAGGCCGCTTCGGTAAGCATCTTCTCGAAGAGGGTCCGGGTCATGTAATGGGAGCAGGAACAGGTCACAAGGTAGCCGCCCGGGCGGACTATCTTCATTGCCGAGATGTTGATGTCCTTGTATCCCCGGCAGGCATCCTTCACTTCGTTGGCGCTCTTGCAGAAAGCCGGAGGGTCCAGGATTACGGTGTCAAAGGTTCTGCCGCTCCTGCGGAAATCGCGGAGAAGGTCGAAGACGTCCCCCTGCAGCGTGGAGATGTTGGCAAAGCCGTTAAGGTCCGCGTTGGCCTTCACATTGGACAGGGCAAGGGGCGAGATGTCGCAGGCGGTCACATGGGTGGCGGCCGTGGCTGCGTTCATGGAGAAGCCGCCGCTGTTGCAGAAGCAGTCCAGAACCTCGCCTTTGGAGTATCTCCGCACCGCGAAGCGGTTCTCTTTCTGGTCCAGAAAGTAGCCTGTCTTCTGTCCTTCCTTCACGTCCACGAGCATCTTCAGCCCGTTTTCCACAATGGGGCAGAAGTCCGGGACTTCGCCGTACAAGAGGCCTTTCACGGGTTCCAGGCCTTCTTTTTTCCGGACCGCAACGTCGCTGCGTTCGTATATGCCCTTCGGGCTGAAAATCTTCACAAGGCACCTGGTGACAAGGTCGCGCCTTAGGTCCATGCCAAGGGACAGAAGCTGGATTGAGAGGTAGTCCCCGTACCGGTCCACGATGAGGGCCGGAAGGTCGTCGGACTCGGCGAAAACCACGCGGTAGCAGTTTGTATAGCCCAGTTTTCTGCGGGCTTCGTTGCACTCGGAAATGCGCTTCAGGTAAAAGTCTTCAGTGTCAAGGGAATCGTCCCGGATGAATATGCGCACAAGGATTTTGGACAGGTGGTTTATGTAGCCTTTGCCTATGAATCTGCCGTCATGGGAGTAGACGGAGGCCAGGGAGCCGTTTTTGTCCTTGCCATCTATGCGCTCAACTTCGTTGGCATAGACCCAGCTGTGGCCGGAAAGAAGCCGTTTTTCCTCGCTTTTTTTAAGAAAGATGTTATAACCCATGCCATAAGTGTAGCAAAATAACACCCGGTTGGCAAACGTTTTAATAATAGGTAAAGTGTTTGATTTTTGCCGGAGGCGTATGCTATACTCTATAAGATATGAGACTCATATTCAGGTATCTGAAAAATTACAAGGTCATGGCCATAATGGCGCCGCTGTTCAAGCTGCTGGAAGTCATCTTTGAGCTTCTGGTGCCCAAGTTCGTGGCGCAGATTATAAACGTCGGAATTAACGGGGATGCGGGCTGGCAGTATATTCTGGTCCGCTGCATCATCCTCGTGGTTTTCGGCATAGTGGGATATGTAGTCGGAGTCATAGCCCAGTGGTTCGCGGCCAAGGCAGCCGTGGGGGTCTCAAAGGATTTAAGGGCGGACATGTTCCGCAAGATTGAAAGCCTCTCGTACGCGGACCTGGACAAGGCCGGCACGTCAACGCTCATCAACCGCATCACCAATGACGTCAACCAGATCCAGACTGGCGTCAACATGATGCTCCGTCTTTTCCTGCGTTCGCCCATCGTGGTCATCGGAGCCATGATAATGGCCTTCACGGTAAGCTGGAAGGCCGGCATCCTTTTCGCCGTGGTCATCTGCGTGCTTTTCGCCGTGGTCTTCGCTATCATGATCGTCACGATGCCCATGTACAAAAAAGTCCAGGGCAACATGGACGGCGTAACCCTTGCAACCCGCGAGACGCTTGCAGGCTCCAGGGTAATCCGCGCGTTCTGCAAGGAAGAGGAGGAGATCTCCAATTACAATGAGAAGGTGGAGAAGCTCGCCAAGTCACAGAAGCACGTGGGCCGCATCTCAGCCCTTCTCAATCCTCTTACATACGTAATCATAAACCTGGGCATAATAGCCCTCATATACACCGGCGTCCTTCAGTTCAACTCCGGAGAGCTCCTTCAGGGAGACATCGTGGAGCTGTACAACTATATGTCCCAGATACTCATTGAGCTCATAAAGGTCGCCAACCTGGTCATGATAATAACCAAGAGCCTAGCCTCTTCGTCAAGAGTCCAGGCCGTCCTGGACATGCAGCCCTCCTTAAAGCACGCCTTCGCGGCTCTTCCCGAAGGGGCGGCGCAGGAGGGAGCTCCTGCGGTTTCCGCTGAATCCGCAGCCGCAGCGCCTGCTCCGGCCCATGGGGCTCCGTTTGTAAGCTTCAGGAACGTTTCCATGAGATATTCGGACGGAGCGGAAAGGGCACTTGCGGACATATCGTTCGAGGCCGAGAGGGGCCAGACGATAGGAGTCATCGGAGGCACGGGCTCCGGAAAGACAACGCTCATAAACCTCATCCCTCATTTCTATGACGCCACGGAGGGCGAGGTTGAGATAGACGGCGTGAACGTCAACGAATACCAGGATGAAAAGCTCCGCGACATGTGCGGCGTCGTTCCCCAGAAGGCCGTCCTCTTCCGCGGCACTCTTCGCGAGAACATGAAGTGGGGGGATGACAGCGCCACGGATGAAGAGATATATGAGGCCCTTGCGGCCGCGCAGGCCATGGACGTTGTGAAGGCCAAGGAAAAGGGCCTGGACGAGCCTGTGGAGCAGATGGGCAAGAACTTCTCCGGAGGCCAGAGGCAGAGGCTCACAATAGCCCGCGCCCTGGTCAAAAAGCCCGAGATCCTCATCCTGGATGACAGCGCCTCGGCGCTGGATTACGCCACGGACGCAAACCTAAGAAAATCCCTCAAGGACCTGTCTTTCAAGCCCTTGGTGTTCATTGTCTCCCAGAGAGCCTCGTCCGTCCGCAATGCGGACAAGATCATAGTTCTGGACGGAGGCAGGGCCGTAGGGATCGGTACTCATGATGAGCTTGTCAAAACCTGCGACGTATATAAAGAAATCTGTATGGCCCAGTACGGCAAGGAAGGAGGCGCCGCATGAAAAAGAAGCGCATGACACCTGCAGCAGCCATGGACCAGCAGAATGCAGCAAACGCCGCGGACGCCGCGCAGAAAAAGCCCGGCACCCTGATGCGTGTCATTCATGAGCTCGGACCGTACAAGTGGTTCGTGGTCCTTTCACTGTTTCTGGCTCTTCTGTCCGTGGCCGGAAACCTCACGGTGCCCATCCTGTTCGGAGACATCGTGAACGACGTCATAGACACCCAGGGCTTCACTTTAAACGCCATGGCCTTCGGCTCAGAGATGAGCGGCATGACCCTCCTGTGGATTTACATAGGAATCATAATCGCCGTTGTAATCGTGACTGCCGTCTGCCAGTGGCTCATGGGCGTCATCAACAACTTCATTGTATACAACACAGTCCGGGACGTGAGAAAGCGCGCCTTCGCCCATATCCAGGGCCTGCCCTTGAGCTACATAGACTCAAACGCAATAGGGGATATAGTAAGCCGCAACATAACGGACGTCGAGACATTCGCGGACGGGCTCATCCTTGGCTTCACGCAGCTTTTCACCGGAGTCATGACCATCGCGGGCACCCTGGTGCTCATGATAATATACAACTGGATAATTGCCATCGTGGTGGTGGTGCTCACGCCGCTGTCCCTTCTTGTGGCCAGGTTCATAGCCACCCACACTTACTCCATGTTCAAGAAGACGTCCGAGATCCGCGGGGAGGAGACCGGATTCATCGAGGAGATGATAGGCAACCAGAAGACCGTCCAGGCCTTCGGAAGAGAGGATGAGAACAACGAGACATTTGACGAGATCAACGGCCGCCTTACGGACGCCGCCCTCAAGTCCACGTTCTATTCATCCCTCACAAATCCTTCAACCAGATTCATAAATGCCATCATATACGCCATTGTTGCATTCGTCGGCGCCATGTCCATAATCTATCCGGGCATGCTTCCGATAGCCTTCAACGTCGGCCGCCTCACAACCCTCTTAAGCTACGCGAACCAGTACGCGAAGCCCTTCAACGAAATCTCGGAAGTCGTCACGGAGCTCCAGAATGCGCTGGCCTGCGCAAAGCGAGTGTACGATCTTACGGACGAGCCGGAGCAGTCCCCGGACGGCCCCGGAGAGCTGGAGAATGTGCAGGGCAACGTCACTTTCGAGGGCGTGGACTTCTCATATGACAAGGACCGCGAGCTCATAAAAAACCTCAACATAACCGCCCTTGCCGGCAAGCGCATAGCGATAGTCGGACCCACCGGCTGCGGCAAGACCACCATGATAAACCTTCTCATGCGGTTCTATGACACGGACGCGGGAAGGATAACGGTGGACGGAACGGACACCCGCGACATCACCCGCCATTCCTTAAGGCGCAATTTCGGCATGGTGCTCCAGGAGACCTGGCTTCGCTCGGGCACAGTCCGCGAAAACATCTGCATGGCCCGTCCGGACGCCACAGAGGAAGAGATGATCCGAGCCGCAAAAGCGGCCCACTCGCACAACTTCATAATGCAGCTTGAAAACGGCTACGACACCGTAATAGGCGAGGAGGGCGGCTCTCTTTCCCAGGGCCAGAAACAGCTTCTTTGCATAACCCGCGTCATGCTGGCTCTGCCGCCCATGCTCATTCTGGACGAGGCGACCTCGTCCATAGACGCCCGCACGGAGATCCGCATCCAGAAAGCTTTCAACCATCTCATGGAAGGCCGCACGTCCTTCGTTGTGGCCCACAGGCTCTCCACAATCCAGCACTCGGACCTGATCCTCGTCATGAGGGACGGCAAGGTCATAGAGCAGGGCACGCACGAATCGCTCCTTGCGCAGCACGGCTTCTACTACGAGCTGTACAACTCACAATTCGCTGTATATTAACTTTTATTACGCAATTCAAGCCTGCATGAGCCATTTTTGCAATAAGCAGGCAAGCCTTCACAGGCTTTGCAAAAGCCTCCGGAAGGCTCCGGACAAGCCTGTATCCAAGGCAAAATGCATGCCCTTGTGCAGGGCCATATGACAATCCCGTTAATCTGCAGTCCTGCTGCAGATTTTCGCATAACTTGCTCCAAATCATTGTTAAACGGCTCGGAGCGTGCTATACTGTATGCGTAAATAATTTCGGAAGATGTTAACATGTTACAGGTAAACAACGTATCATTGCAGTACGGAAGCAAGAAGCTCTTCGAGGACGTCAATCTGAAGTTCACGAAGGGAAACTGCTACGGAATCATAGGCGCCAACGGCGCGGGAAAGTCCACGTTCCTCAAAATCCTGAGCGGCGAGGTAGAGCCGAACAAGGGAGACGTGTACATGGACAAGGGAGAAAGGATGTCCGTCCTGCAGCAGAACCAGAATGCGTACGACAATGTGACCGTGCTCCGCTGCGTGATGCTGGGCCACAAGAGGCTTGTGGACATCATGGATGAAAAGGATGCCCTGTATGCAAAAGAGGATTTCTCCGAAGAAGACGGAATCCGCGCCAGCGAGCTGGAGAGCGAGTTCGCGGAGCTTGGCGGCTGGGAAGCCGAATACGAGGCCCAGTCTCTTCTCAACGACCTTGAAATCCCCGAGGAATGCCAGGACATGCTCATGGGCGACATAGACGCCAAGATGAAGATCAAGATTCTTCTCGCCCAGGCCCTTTTCGGAAATCCGGACATTCTGCTTCTGGACGAGCCCACGAACAATCTTGACATCCGCACCTGCCGCTGGCTGGAAAATTATCTGCTCAATTTCGAGAACACCATAATAATCGTCTCCCATAACAGGCATTTCCTCAACAAGGTCTGCACCCATATATGCGATGTGGATTACGGACACATCAACATGATGGTCGGAAACTACGATTTCTGGTACCAGACCTCGCAGCTCATCGCCCGCCAGCAGAGAGACCAGAACAAGAAGAATGAGCAGCGCGCCAAAGAGCTCCAGGATTTCATCCAGCGTTTCTCTGCAAACGCATCCAAATCCCGCCAGGCCACGTCCCGCAAGAAAGAGCTTGAAAAGCTCACCATAAACGACTTCAAGCCCTCGCTCCGCAAGTACCCGTTCATAGAGTTCAAATTCGACCGCGACATAGGCAAGGACATTCTCATCGTCGAGCATCTCACCAAGAAAGGCTACTTCGAGGACGTCTCTTTCACCGTCCACAAGGACGAAAAGATTGGCATCGTGTCTGACAAGTCCACAACCGTCTCAATGCTCTACGAAATCCTCGTGGGCAAGGCAGAGCCCGATTCAGGCTCCGTGAAATGGGGCAAAACCATCCAGTTCGGCTATTTTCCCGAGAACAACAACGAGTTCTTCCAGGGCTGCGACCTGACTCTCGTCGAGTGGCTTTCCCAGTTCTCCAAGGATCATTATGAGGAATATCTCAGAGGCTGGCTGGGACGCATGCTTTTCTCCGGCGAAGAGGCCTTAAAGAAAGCCAAAGTCCTTTCCGGAGGCGAAAAGGTCCGCTGCATGCTTGCCAAGATGATGCTTGAGGGCGGCA
>JAJPZA010000094.1:0-6197 GCA_021204625.1 Clostridia bacterium
TTTGGATATGGATATGGCTGTTGTACGGCTGTTATACGGCTGTTGTACGGCTGTGAGTGTCCGCCGGCTCATGCGGGCCTCCGGGAAGAGGGCCTGCCGGTCCGGATTTTTTAAAAAAGGCCACTTCTTCCGTGACCTTTGTATGTGTCCGTGCATGCTGCTGTGCCAGGCCCAAGGGGCGTACAATGCATGGCCTGCCTGTACCACTTCATTTTGCGTGTGGATATTTTTGGCATTGGCCTGCGCATATGCGGGGTTGTATGGCCTGGACCGGAGATATGCTCCAAGGGATTATATAATATGGCCTTTGGAGAGCCTGGCCTGTGTTCCGGCTAGGAGATTATGGTGCCGAAGCAGATAAGCATAACGAGGCCGCAGGCGAGAAGGGCGTCCACGCGGTCCAGGACTCCGCCGTGCCCGCCGAGAAGATGGCTCATGTCCTTTATTCCGCACTCCCGCTTTATGGCGCTTTCAAAGAGGTCTCCTATTGTTGCAAGCACTGAGCCCACAAGGCCTATGAGGGCGAACGCAAGGACGGGCGAGATGGCTTCGCTGGAGAATGTGAGATACACGCTGTTGTATGCGTAAGTCACGCCCATGACGTCCCCGTTGAGGCCGCCGAGATAGTATATCCCAACGAATGCCACAAGGGCTCCCACTATGCCGCCTATTAATCCGCCTACGGCGCCAATTACGGTCTTGTTGGGGGAAAGCTGCGGGGCGAGCTTCAAGGGCACGAAACGCTTGAGAAGAGTTCCCACAACGTATGCGAATGTGTCCGTGAGGACGGTGACCAGGAACAGGCAGAGCATGCCCGCCATTGAGTTGGCCGCAAGGTGGTTTATGGCCGCAAGGCATGTGGGAAGAAGCCCGCAGTACAGCATGCAAAGGGAACATGATGCCATGCCCTTCACGGGGCTGTTGCGGTGGTCAAATACGGAGATGCACGCAAGAATCACTTCGTATACGCACAGGGTGCATATCATGGTGAGGTATCCCTGGTTTATGAGCATCTTGGTGAGCACGAAAAGCACCACCACTATTCCGCAGAAGGCAATGGTCACGGCCCTCTGGATGTAGGACGTGCCTTTCATGGCCCTTAAGAACTCGTATGAGCCGAGGATTGCCAGGACGCAGAAGAAGACGTCAAAGCCTAAAGACCCCCAGTCTCCCGGAACGCACCATTTGAGAGTGAAAAGGACGGCCCAGAGGACGACGTACAGGATGCTCACCAGCGTCCTGCCCTGCTTTTTCTCCGTCTTTACCGTCTGCGGCGCCTGCTGCGCCTGTGGATTTGCCTGTGTTGTGCCTTTTGTGCTGCTTGCCATAATTAAAGCGTCTCAATCATTCGCCGGGCCTGATTTTCCCGTAGCGCCTGTCGCGCCTGGAGAAGTCCAGCAAAGCCTTATCAAACTCCCCGGTGTCAAAATCGGGGAAAAGCACGTCTGTGAAATACAGTTCCGCATATGCGGCCTGGTACAGCAGAAAGTTGGAGAGCCGCTCCTCCCCTCCGGTGCGTATTATGAGGTCCACGTCCGGCATGCCTTTCGTGTACAGAAGATCATGAAAGCTCTCGTCCGTGTACCGGGCAGGAGGCCTCCCCTCCAAAGCGTCCCTGTGGGCGAGAAGAGCGGCGTCGTTGACGGCCCTTAAGATTTCGGCCCTCCCGCCGTAATTTATGGCGAACTGGAAATGGAATGTGGCATCCCCCGGGGAATTCACTTCGGCCTCATACAGCTTCTCCGCCACGTCTCCAGGAAGCGGCGCCATGTCTCCCAGAATCCGGACAGCGGCATGCCGCCTGTACAGCTCATCCACGCTCTTGGAAAAATATGAGCGTATGAGATTGTACAGCCCGTCCAGCTCTTCTTTGGAACGGCTCATGTTCTCCGTGGAAAGGGCGTACACGGTGAAGTACTCAACTCCCATTTCCTGCGCATGGACTGCAAGCTCCTCCATCCTCTGCACGCCCGCCCTGTGGCCAGCGTTCCTGGGAAGGAGCCTCTTTCTGGCCCATCTGCCGTTTCCGTCCATTATGATCCCGACATGCCTGGGGACCTTCACCTGCTCTCCCGAGATATCCATGGCTAGATGGTCATGATCTCCTTTTCCTTGGCGGCAACCATGTCATCCACCTTGGAAATGGCCTTCTTCGTATAGTCCTCAACGTCCAGTTCGGCGTTGTCGCACTCGTCCTCGGAAAGGGTCTTGGCCGTCTTGTACTTCTTTATGGTCTCCATTGCCTCCCTGCGCACGTTCCTGCACGCAACCTTGGCGTCCTCTCCCATCTTGCGCACGTCCTTGCAGAGGTCCTTTCTGCGCTCCTCCGTGAGCTGGGGGAAGACGAGACGGATTACCTTGCCGTCATTGTTGGGATGGATTCCTATGTTGGAGACCTGGATGGCCTTCTCAACGGGCTTTAAAAGGGATGAATCCCACGGAGCTATGACAAGGCACCTGCCTTCCTGCACGGAAATGGTGGCCACCTGGTTTATGGGCGTGTCCACGCCGTAATAGCTCACGCACACCTTGTCCAGAATGTGCGGGTTGGCCCTTCCGGCCCTGACGGACGCATAATTCTCCGCAAGCACGCTCTGCGTCTTGGAAAGCTTGTCATCCAGTATGAGCAGCAGCTCATCTACCTCATCGCTCATGATATTTCTCCTTTCTTTTCCGGCCGCAAATCCGGCCCCTGCGCCCCGAAAGCGGGGCCCATATATATTGCCGCAAGAGCGGCCTTGCACCTGCCTGGCCATTATGCCGTTCATTTCATGGCATTCCGGCTAAAGAATGCCGTGAACAGCAACAAGACAACAGGAAATCCTGCTGCCTTTCCTTTTCTCCTGCAGGGTCTATTTGTTGTCTATTATTGTGCCGAGAGGCTCTCCGCAGACCACGCGGACTATTGAGTTTTCCTCGTCCAGGCCGAAGGCGTGAACGGGAATTTCATTCTCCATGCACATCGTGGCGGCCGTGGTGTCCATGGCCTTTATGCCGTTCTTTATGATATCCATGTAGTTGATGTGGTCATACTTCTTGGCGTCCGGGTTCTGGCGGGGATCGCTGTCATATATGCCGTCTATGTTCTTGGCCATCATGAGCACGTCCGCCTGTATCTCGCAGGCCCTCTGCGCCGCCGCCGTGTCTGTGGAGCAGTACGGGTTTCCCGTGCCGCAGGCCATGATAACAACCCTGCCCCTCTCGAAATGATGCAGGGCTTTCCTTAATATATAGGGCTCTGCGACGGACGTCATGATAAGAGCGGTCTGGACCCTTGTGGGTATCCCTCTCTGCTCCAAGGCGTCCATCATTGCAAGCGAATTCATGACCGTGGCCAGCATACCCATATGATCCGCCGTGGTCCTGTCCATGTTCTTGCCCTGGCGCCCTCTCCAGAAATTGCCTCCGCCGATGACCAGAGCAATCTGCACGCCCATGTCATGCACCACCTTGAGCTGGTCCACGACCCTTGCGATTACCTCTTCATCCAGGCCGTGCCCCTCCGGGCCGCCGAGAGCTTCGCCGGAAAGCTTTATTAGAACTCTTTTATACGCTGGTTCCATATATCCTCTCTAAAATTCAGCTATCCGCCATTATACCAAACGCATTCCCAAAATGCAATACAAACGCCTTCTATAATCCTTGCATTCATGTTGCATTTCCGCCTTCATTAGGCATATCTGCAAAATCTGCCGTGCAGACAGACATGTTCCGGCATTTTCCGCACGAGAAACAAGCAGCATCCGGTTTACCACATTATTGGGCATTTTGCACATAGCCCGGAATAAAATTCATGCTGAATGATTGACATCCAACGGCCCCTTAAGCTATACTCTTAACAAGGTTGCCGTTCATATATGAGCGAGGGTACTGGCAAGCCCCTCTTAATTGTGCTCGACCTTAAGAACGATGACGAATGATTTATTTCATTCTCTTGCCAAGGCTAACGTTCCTTTACGTGTGAGGTAGACTGGCAGGGATCTCTTAATGTAGCACGGCCTAAAGAACGGAGTGATGTGGCTTTCGCGTCGCATCCGCTGCTAAGGATGATACACATGTCATCCTTTTTTTATTTGTGCATTTTCTTAAACATCTCTTCCCCGCACGGGAACAGTCCGGCAGACGATGCTGTTCCACTGTGTAAATCGCCCAGGCAGCGGAGCCTTCCGCCGGAGAGTAAAAAATCCCCGCCTGGACAGACGGGGAATGAATGCATATTGGGTTTGGGAAGGATCAGTCCTTCTTGGCGGAAGCGACCTGCTGGGCGATTTCGTCCTGTATGTTGGTGACCTTCTTCTCGATGCCTTCGCCCATTTCGTAGCGGATGAAACGCTTTACGGCGAACTTCTTGCCGATGACCTGCTTTACCTTCTGGGAGTCGTCCTTTACGAAAACCTGCTCGAGAAGGCAGTTGTCTGAATAGAACTTGCCCATCTTGCCGGACACAATCTTCTCAAGGACAGCCTCGGGCTTGTTGGCCATCTTGGGGTCTTCCTTCATCTGCGCAATCTGGATTGCCTTCTCCTTTGCAAGGACGTCTTCGGGAACGTCCTCGGGTGCGAGGTATGAAGGACGGGACGCAGCTATCTGAAGGGCTATGTCGTGAAGCGTCTCCTTGTAGTCTCCGTTGCAGCCGGCAGCCTCAACCATGACGCCGGATTTTCCGCCCATGTGGATATATGTCTCAATCTCGCCTTCGGCTTCATATATGGTGAAGCGGCGGATGGAGATCTTCTCGCCGATGGTGAACGTTGCGTTCGTGATGACGTCCTTTACTGTCCCCTCTCCGAGCGGGCATGCCAGAAGCGCGTCAACGTCCGCGGGCTTGCAGTCTGCGATTACCTTGCCCACCTGGTCCAGGATGGCATGGAACTTCTCTCCGCGGGAGACGAAATCGCTCTCGCAGTTTATCTCAAGCAGAACGCCCGTGCTGCCGTACACGTATGCGGCCACGCAGCCCTCTGCGGCCACTCTTGATTCCTTCTTGATTGCCTTGGCGATTCCCCTCTCTCTGAGAAGGTCTGCCGCCTTGTCCATGTCTCCGTCTGCGTCGGTGAGTGCCTTCTTGCAGTCAAGCATTCCGGCGCCGCTCTTCTCGCGGAGCGTCATGACATCTCTGGCTGTGAATGCTGCCATATATATTACCTCCGGGATTATTCTGCGTCCAGTGCAGCCTCTGCTGCGGGAGCGTCTTCTGCAGGGGTGTCCACAGCGCCTTCCTTTTCAGCGGCTTCTGCGGATACTTCGTATGCCTCGCCCTGGTTGGCCTCTATTACGGCGTTGGCGATGACGGATGAGATGAGCTTGACGGCTCTGATGGCGTCATCGTTTCCGGGGATGACATAATCTATGAGATCAGGATCGCAGTTGGTGTCTGTGATTGCCACGATGGGAATATTGAGCTTTCTGGCTTCCTTGACAGCTATGTCCTCGTTGTGGGGGTCTACGATGAAGACGACTCCGGGAAGCCTTGTCATGTTCCTGATGCCTTCAAGGTTGGCCTGGAGCTTGCCGTACGTCTTCTTGAGATTGAGGACTTCCTTCTTGGGAAGGAGCTCGAACTCGCCGCTGCTCTCCATCTTCTCAAGCTTGGCCATATAGTCAATACGGGTGCGTATTGTCTTGAAGTTGGTGAGTGTGCCGCCGAGCCAGCGCTGGTTGATGTAGAACATGCCGCATCTTGTGGCCTCGTCCTTTACGGCGTCCTGTGCCTGCTTCTTTGTTCCCACGAACAGCACGGTCTTGCCGGCCTTTACGCTGTCCACTACAAAGTTGTACGCCTCTTCAACCTTCTGCACTGTGATCTGAAGGTCTATGATGTGGATGTCATTCCTTGCGGCGTAGATGTACTTCGCCATCTTGGGGTTCCACTTGCGTGTCTGATGACCGAAATGAACTCCGGCCTCAAGCAACTGCTTCATTGAAATAACTGCCATACAATCCTCCGTTTACCTCCCCGCGGACGTCTCAAACCGGCGCATGATTCGCGGCAATTCCCAAATTTTTGCCGTCACGGAGCGCCCGCCCCACGGGTGTGAATTTTTATAGCCTGTTAATTCTAACAGACTTTTATATAATTGTAAAGCGCTTTTGCCTCCCCGCGCGCCGCTCTCCGCTAAATTTGGCATTAAAACCATCCGTTTTTATACGCCAAAACGCAGGCTCCGTTTTCATGTCCGTTTTCATGTCCGTTTTCA
>JAJPZA010000094.1:6297-9627 GCA_021204625.1 Clostridia bacterium
CAGGAACAGGTTCTCCCTGTCCGTGACTCTCCGGACTACGGAATATTCTTCATCCGTAAGGCAATACAGGCCTTTAATGATGCCGTCCAGCTCGTCATACAAAGCCAGGATCTCCTCCTCTCCGTTCGCAGAGCAAATCCTGTCCGCGAGCTCCTCCGCTGCCCTCTGTGTGGTTTCATCCGCATAAGGGATTGGAATGCGTTCTATGTGGGACCTGAGGACTTTTACGGAATTGCACCGCCCCTTGAACCAGAACTGGGCCATGCGTGAGTTGAGCACGGCCATGACGTACTTGCAGCTCATGCCTGGAATTTTGGGAATAAGGATATTGCAGCTGTTGAGGGACAGGGTTCCGCGGTTATCATATGCGAAAACAAGCTGGCTGCAGATGAACCTGTACAGGAGCTTCTCCGGAACCCTGTAATATTCCTCCGTGGCAGCCTGCTGGAATTTTTCCGGCGTGAAGGTTATATAGCTTCCGGAGGAAACGAATCTGAATTTCCTTAGGTCCGGGCCCCTTAGGACCATCTCATTGGAATCCGTCTTCACGGAGGACACGCCGCTCTTGTTGCCGCCCGTTACGATGCCCAGAGCAAAGACGGCATTGCCCTTGAGATATGCTGCATCCGGAACGCTCTCTATTTTTTCAAGAACGGCATACTCCACGTTGTTCATATGAAAGCTGAGGCTCTCTGCGGACATAAGCCTTCTGTCACAGAAAAACGGCTCTCCCTCCAAGGGCGCTGTTCGTATACCGGAGCAGACATATTCCCCTGTTTCCGGATCCTTCGGCGTGCCGCCTGTGCTGCGCTTTGCGGAAAAAATCACGCAGGGGCACTGCACCCCGTGAAATGCATTGCCTTCATATGACACGAACTGTATCTCGGAGCTCTCCAGTATAATTCTGCGGATTTCCGCATGGGACTTCACGTTGAGAACCGCCTCCGGCAGCACGAAGGACATGACGCCTCCGGGCTTCAAGGCCTTAAGGGATTTTTCTATGAACAGGTCATATGACTCCGTCTTTGTTCCGCAGGCAGAGCTGTACATCCTGTCCAGCACGGCCGTTTCATCAGGGGTGAACTCGTATCCCCACGGAGGATTGCCTATGATGCAGTCCGGCTCCGGCCCGTCATAATCCGTGAGATAATCCGAGACCGTTATGTTCCTGTACAGAATCTCCGGGTTCCTCACCTTGTGCTTTAACGCAAGGTTTATCCTCGCTGTCATGACGCCCACGGCATCCAGGTCATTGCCCCGCACGTTTTCCAAAGGCACACTGTCCGGCAAACGCAGCAGGAAATTCCCCGTTCCGCAGCACGGGTCCAGTATCCTGGCATTCTCCAGCCGTTTTTCATCCAGACCGGAGACAAGGGCATCCACAAGCCTTGCCGGGGTGTAATACGCCCCGTTCGCCTTTCTGCTCCCGGCGCCGCGAAGAGACAGGTACAGAAGGCCCAGCACATCATTGTTTCCGTCCGCGGCATACTGTACATCAAACAGCTCCGGATGCATGAGAATGAAATCTTCTGCATGGAAGCCTTCCAGAAGGTCCGAGACAAGACTGGCACACGGAAGGCTGTCTTCCGTCATGTCTGTCCTGCGGGAAATGAATTCCTGCAGGTGCATGCATTTCCCATTCTGCGCAGAAAGCATCTGCACGGCGGCATCCGCCAGGAGGGCACGGATGAGCTCTTCCGTAATCTCCGCATGGATGCCCTCCATTCTTTCCAGCGTGGCCGAAACAGCGCGCACGCCGCTGGAGGACGGATCCAGATATGAGCCGTATATTCCCGTTCCGGAGACGTACCTCTTGTTGCGCCGGCTCTTCAGGGCAGCGATAGAGCCTGTCTCCAGGGACGATTTCACGGAGGCTATGTAAGATGCGTCAAATACAGGCGCCTTGCCTCGGCGCCCGGCCGGCTCCAGCTTGCCAAGCTTCACCCAGTTGCGGCCCGTGGCCAAAGAGATGCCAAGCTCTCTGCATGCATCATCCAAAGTCATGAATGCATCTGCGCCGTCTTCCGCAGGCATGATGGTCTCATCCCCCTTAGGCAGTGTACAGATTATATGCGCCCTGTGATATTGCGTCCAGTGAAATTGTGAGACTAATTTATAAAGTTTTGTGCACCCTGGCGGTAAATGCCGTATAGCGAAAAGATCCCGGGCTGAAGGGAGCCCGGATTTATGGATTGCTGCAGGCATATGCTTTGCGCCGCGGGCCTGGACAGGCTTATGCGAAGACATTGAAGTGCCTGGGCATCTTCCCGGATGAGCATGAACATGAATATGAGATCATAGCTGTTTCTGAAATGGACGCTGATACGGAATCGCTCTTGTCTCCAAGGGGGGCTTCATATGTACAGCTCATCTCCTTAAGGCCGTTGCTGCCGGACCTGTATATGAATGAGATGGATTCGGAGCCGTCATCCTCCTTTACGGAGTATGTGAGGGTGAACCTGCTTTTGCTAACCTTCAGCGTGCTGTCCGGGGCGTATGAGGATGAAATGGCGACGAGCGTGAGCATATATTCCTTCACGTCATTTGTTGTGCCGTCCTCTATGGCCGTGGCCAGATTGGGCTTGTCCGCAAGATTTGTGCAGGAGCTGTACATGCCGTTTGCGGGATTGTGATTTGCGGACTTCATGTCCATGCTTTGGGGGTACTCCGTCAGATTGCCGTCATCATTCATCACATAGTACATATTCTGCGCGCGCCGGTTGTATGAGCCGCCGGATGTGCATTTCATCACAACAGCCCCGGAGGGCGCGTCATATGTCACCTTGCCGGTGTATGAGCCGCTGTCTGTCTCCTTCTCTCCGTCCGCGGCGGAGGATTCGCTGCCTTTGTAATTTGCCGTCAATGTGAAGGAGCCGTCATATGCGGGGGTGTTCTGAATTCCCTCCGCAAACGCTGACGCGTCTCCGTCCGAGCCTTCATGGCGCATGCGTCTGAAAGGCAAACAGAGCAAGGCACTGCGAAGGCGCATGAGCAGAGCCCGATTCTTTCGGCGGTTTTTCTTATGCCTCTCCACGGCAGCCCGTGGATTCCGTCTCCGTATGTGCATATCCGTATGCACATATTGAGGGGCTGGCTTTATGGCCTGACTGTGGCATTCGCGCGGCATTACAGCAACAATATTTCGCATAATGTAGGATATAGGCCGGTTTTCTGCGCGCTCCCCCCTTGACAGCGACTGCCTGCCTGTGTTAATTTTATACAGTGAATGCGGGCCGGCATGAAGGCGCCCGGCATGCATGCCGTTTCAGCGCGCATTGCATTGCTTTTTATGTTCGTTTGCAAAAAAACCGGATTTGTGTTGAATTGAAC
>JAJPZA010000080.1:0-7724 GCA_021204625.1 Clostridia bacterium
GCGGTATGAAAAATCTCCTTACCATGTGGTGGCAAAATCATCTTACCGCGCACACGCAGTAGTGGATGAATGCATAGATTACTGGCGTGACATTGCCGGAAAGTGCGAACGTCCTTTCCGGACGGAGCTTCTTGAAAGCTTAAAGGAACTGGCAGCAGAATCCCGCAATTGCGATGATGCCGACAGTGACCTTGATGATTTTATCCGTGCCGAGTTTGCCGGCGATATGTGATTTCCGCTAAGCAATGGGGCCATCCGGGTAACTCCAGTATGAAAGCATTTGCAGGCCGCATGTCATATCACATGAAGGTATCTTAAGGCCTTTGATAACAGGGCAAAAAAAGACATAGCCGTCCTGTGGAGTAAGACCTATCCCCGCAAAACGGCATTTATGAATGACCTTGCAAAGACTGGGTTCCAGAGCAAATTACGGACATATAATAACTTGCTCCCTTGTGTGGGCAACATCTTAGAGCACACAGATACAGCAGAGCAGAGAGGTAATGGATCATGAAGTATGATGATGAATCTGTCGGCGTGGAAGACGTGGATCTGGATGATCTGGATGAAGAAGAGGGCCTTACAGATGCGGAAGACATCATAGACCAGCTTACGGAAGATGAGTTGCGGGCATTTCTGAAGGAGCTTGCAGGGAAGGACCCCAAGATTGCCAATCTTGTAACCGTCAGGTTCAGCAAGGATTCGGATATGGATGACATGTGGAGCTTTGAAGAGGAGCTGGACGGCATTGATGAAAAATACTCGCCTTATGCCAGCGGCGCCTCCTTCTTGTATGCCGGCGACCTGCACGCATTTCTGGACAGGTATGCCGGCTTCATGATTTCAGACGGCAAGTTCAAAGCGGCGAATGAGCTGCTCATAGAAGTATATGAAAGGATCGGGCAGACGGACGAGTTTGATCATGACGGCGAGTTTTATGACGTCATGCAGGACTGCCTCAAATACTGGAGAGAGATAGACAAGAAGTGTCATGAGATGCCTGACAAGCTTGAGATTCTGGACCGGATTAAAGACACATCGGATTACGAGCATCAATACGTCGATGATTTAGAAGGCATTATGGAGGAGGGCTTCCAGGAAAAGGAATGCCTCATGCGTAAGATTGAGTGGACGGATGAACAGATATCCCATTGGGAAAATGACCAGGTATCCGCTCCGGCAATCCGGGATCCGTCCCTGGGCACAAATGTGTCAAAGAAGCTTGAGCTTATGTACCGGATGGGCTGTTCCAAGGACGAAATAGACGCCGTTGCCAAAAAATACTGGAGGCTGCCTTATGTGCGCCTGTGGAAAACGGACAATCTCATTCTGCAGGGCCAAACGGAAGAAGCGGAAAAGCTTCTTGAAGAGAGCAAGGAGACGGATGCTGGTGACGGGTATTTTCTCATCAAGGAAACGGTCCGTCTCATCTCCGCATATGAGATGCTTGGCAGGACTGAGGACTATAAAAGGGAGCTTGCAGGATTCATTTTCCGGGACAGCAATATTAACCCGCTGGAAGATGGATACAGCTATGACATGCGTGACTACGTAAAAAAGCTCAAAGCCGCATGCAAACCAAAGGAGTGGGCTCGCTACAGGGAAAAGATTTTGGAGAAAGGTGTGGTTAACAGATATGACTTCATGCTGGAAGAGGGCCTGTATGAACGTCTTATGGATGAACTCACCAAAGAGCCTGTATATGTGATGGACAAGTATGAGGCAAGTCTCAGGCACAGGTTCCCGGAGCAGCTCAGAAAGTATTATGAGGATTACGTGACCAAGCAGGCCTTTCAGGTTTCCACGAGAAAGGAGTACGCCGCTCTCATGAGATATCTGAAGAAGATATTCATTATACCTGGCGGTTCGGTGCAGGCAGCAGAAATAGCAGACAAATGGAAGAAACAGTTTCCTGGCAAGCCTGCTTTCTTGGACGAGCTCCACAAAGCCGGGTTCTGAAACCCGCCTTGACTGGATTTTATTCCCTTGTGGACATTTTCATGCGCAATTTTACAAAGCCCCCGGAATATGCCGGAGGCTTTTAAAAAGTCCTTTGGAAAATCTGCATTTTGGACTCCAAACTCCCTTGAAAAATCCGGGATTGCATGTCAAAGTCCCTTGAAAAATTACGGATTCAGCATAAAAGTCCCTTGAAATTCGCTTGGCGGAGGCTCCGGGAGGACGGAATGAGATGATATCATTAAGATTGCAATGTGCGTGAAGTTTTTGCAATATGATGGCTTTTATTTGTTGTATTTTGCAATGCGGGGTGATATACTTTTAGGCAGGCTGTGGAAGAGCCGTTTTATTAGGCAGGTAAGATATAGCATGAAGGAACTTATGCTTGGCAACAAGGCTTTCGCAAGGGGCCTGTATGAGGCCGGATGCTGCGTGGCGTCCAGCTATCCCGGAACACCCAGCACGGAGGTTACGGAAGAGGCCGCGAAGTATGATGAGATATACTGCGAGTGGGCGCCCAATGAGAAGGTTGCAATGGAAGTGGCCTTCGGAGCTTCGCTTGCGGGAAAGAGAAGCTTCTGCGGAATGAAGCATGTGGGCATGAACGTGGCCGCAGACCCTATGTTCACCTGCTCGTACACTGGCGTGAACGCCGGCATGGTCATATGCGTCGCGGATGATCCCGCAATGCATTCATCCCAGAATGAGCAGGATTCAAGGCATTATGCAAAGGCCGCCAAGCTTCCCATGCTGGAGCCGTCGGACTCCGGAGAGACGTGCGAGTTCGTCAAAAAGGCGTATGAGCTTTCAGAGGAATACGACACACCCGTCATCGTCAAGATGTGCATGCGCGTGGCTCATTCCCAGAGTCTCGTGGACACGCAGGAAAGGGTGGAGCCCCCTGTTAAGCCGTACCAGAAAAATATAGCCAAGTACGTCATGATGCCAGGCAACGCCATCCGCCGTCATCCCGTTGTGGAAGAGAGGATGAGGAAGCTGGAAAGTTATGCGGAAGTCTGCCCTTTCAACCGCGTTGAGATGGCTTCCACAAAGCTGGGCATAATAACCTCTTCCGCATGCTATGAGTATGTGAAAGAAGCCTGCGGGGACAATGCGTCCGTCCTCAAGCTAGGCATGATATATCCCATGCCGAAGCAAATGATCCTGGACTTTGCAGGCAAGGTGGAGAAGCTCGCCGTTGTGGAGGAGCTGGATCCGTTCATAGAAGACTATTGCCGCCAGCTTGGCCTGGACGTAATCGGCAAGGACGTCTTCCCCCTGGAGGGAGAGTTCTCGCAGGACCTTGTGGCAGAGAAGCTTGGAATGGCTGTCCCGGAATGCATGGAGCAGAAGAGCACCCTTCCGGCACGCCCTCCTGTGATGTGCGCAGGATGCCCTCACAGGGGAATGTTCTATACGCTTGCCAAGAACAAGGTCACGGTCCTCGGAGACATAGGCTGCTATACGCTTGGCGCCGTTGCGCCGCTCAACGCAATTGAGCTCACGCTCTGCATGGGGGCGTCCGTAAGCTCCATACACGGCTTCAACAAGGCCCTGGGAGAGGAGAGCGAGCACAAGACCGTGGCCGTCATAGGAGACTCCACGTTCATGCATTCCGGCATGACGGGCCTTGCAAACATTGCATACAACCAGAGCAACTCAACAGTAATAATTCTGGACAACTCCATAACCGGCATGACCGGCCACCAGCAGAACCCCACAACGGGATACAACATAAAGGGAGACCCGGCAGGCAAGATAGACCTGGAGAGCCTCTGCAGGTCCATGGGGTTCAACAGGGTCGTTGTCGTGGACCCGTATGACCTCAAGGCCTGTGACAAAGTCCTGAAGGAAGAGCTCGCTGCGGATGAGCCGTCCGTAATCATAAGCAGAAGGCCCTGCGCCCTGCTCAAATACGTGAAGCACAATCCCCCTGTTCATGTGGACGCAGACAAGTGCCGAGGATGCCGCTCCTGCATGAAGCTGGGATGCCCGGCAATTTCCATCCGGAACAAGAAGGCCGTCATAGACGCGACGCAGTGCGTGGGCTGCGGAGTGTGCGGGCAGCTGTGCGCTTTCGGCGCGATACAGAAGTAAGAGGAGGGGACCGTTATGACAAAGAGCATTATGATAGTTGGCGTTGGCGGACAGGGGTCTCTTCTTGCAAGCAAGATTTTGGGGCGTCTGCTTCTTTCCGAAGGCTATGACGTGAAGGTCTCTGAAGAGCACGGCATGAGCCAGAGGGGCGGAAGCGTCGTGACGCATGTCAGATACGGCGAGAAAGTGTACTCGCCCATAATAGACAAGGGCCAGGCGGATTTCATCGTGTCCTTCGAGCAGCTTGAAGCCGCCCGCTACATATCCTTCTTAAAGGCCGGCGGCCAGATAGTCACCAACACGCAGCGCATAGACCCCATGCCCGTAATTACCGGAGCCGCGGAGTATCCGGAGGGGCTCATAGAGAAGATGCGCGCGGACGGCCTCAAAGTGGATGCCATGGACTGCCTGTCGCTTGCCAACGAGGCAGGATCTTCCAAGGCCGTGAACATCGTCCTTTTGGGACGCCTTTCCCGCTATTTTGACATCCCCGCGGAGAAGTGGGAGCAGGCAATAAGGGACTGCGTTCCCAAGAAGTTCACAGACCTCAACCTCAAGGCTTTCGCTCTCGGCAGAGAACAGGCTTGAGGCCCATAAACAGGAACCAAAAGCCCGGCGCATATATGCCCGGGTTCAAGGATACAGGAACCATTGCAGCAAACAATAGAAGAGATGGGATACAGCGCAAAGAAAAATTTCGGTTACTAACCCAAAATAACGTCAAAAGGTGAGGTAAAAGAGATGAGAGAAATGTATTTCCAGCCGGAAATAGAGACAATGCCCCGCGAGGAGCTGGAGAAGCTCCAGAGCGAGAGGCTTGTGAAGCAGGTCCGTCATGTGTATGACAACGTCAAGATGTATCATGACAGGATGGACGAGCAGGGCGTGAAGCCCGAGGACATCCACGGCATAGAGGATTTGCATCTGCTGCCCTTCATTACGAAGGATGACCTCAAGGAGCAGTACCCCTTCGGCATGGTGGCAGTGCCCCTTTCTGACTGCGTCCGCATACAGTCCACAAGCGGCACCACGGGCCGCAGGGTTGTGGCTTTCTATACGATGGACGATATCCTCATATGGGATGAGTGCTGTGCCAGAGCCATCGTCGCTGCCGGCGGCACCAAAGAAGACACTGTTCACGTATGCTACGGATACGGCCTCTTTACCGGCGGCCCCGGGCTCAACGGCGGGTCCCACATGGTGGGAAGCCTTACGATCCCCATGTCATCCGGAAACACGGAGAGGCAGATCCAGTTCTTAATAGACCTGCAGGCAACAATAATCTGCTGCACGCCTTCATACGCGTACACAATCGCAGAGCAGATAACCGCAAAGGGCCTCAAGGACAAGCTTCATCTGAAGGCCGGCATCTTCGGCGCAGAGCCCTGGACGGAAGAGATGCGCAGGGATATAGAGAACATGCTCGGAATCCGCGCGTATGACATATACGGCCTTACGGAAATCTCCGGCCCCGGCGTGTCCTGGGAGTGCGAGGCTCATACTGGCCTGCATATCCAGGAAGACCACTTTATTCCGGAAATCATAAACCCCGCCACCGGCGAAGTCCTTCCGGACGGAGAGATTGGCGAGCTGGTGTTCACATGCATCACTAAGAAAGCTTTCCCGCTCCTTCGCTACCGCACAAGGGACCTCTGCACGCTCACCCATGAGAAATGTGCCTGCGGACGCACCCATGCGCGCATGGGCAGGCTTTTAGGGCGCACGGACGACATGATGATAGTGAAGGGCGTGAACGTCTTCCCTTCACAGATAGAGCAGGTGCTTCTCAACAACGGCTATCTTGCCAATTACCAGATAATTGTAGACCGCTCGGAGCACAACAGGGACTTCATGGAAGTGCAGGTGGAGCTCACTCCGGAAATGGCAGCCGCTGATGACGTTCCCGTGGAAGAGCGCGAGAAGAAGCTTGTGGCAGCCCTCCGCGCAATGCTTGGCATCGGCGTGGACGTCAAAGTGGTTCCGCCCATGACGATCCCCCGCTCAGAAGGCAAGGCGCAGAGAGTCATAGACAAGCGCAAGCTGTACGGCGTATAACCTGCGCAGGCTGCTGCATAAAATCTGTATAAATGTTGCATAAAATCCCGTATTTTTGCATATACAATGCATAAATGCGGGATTTATTGCATAAACAGCTTGCGTATTTTTGCGGAGCGGTATACAATACAGGCATAAAAAGCATAACATGTCCGTGCAGACAGCGCTGCACGCTGCAGTCTATATGCGCGGATATAATGATACAGGCGGGAGATACAGGAGATATGGAGCACAGATACTTTCAGCCGGAGCTGGAGACAATGCCCCGCGAGGAGCTTGTAAAGCTTCAGAGCAAGAGGCTTGTGGAGCAGGTGCAGCATGTGTACAAGAATGTGAAGTTCTATCATGACCGCATGGATGAGATGGGAGTGAAGCCCGAGGACATACATGGAATACAGGACCTTCACCTGCTGCCCTTCATTACGAAGACGGACCTTCGGGACCAGTATCCTTTCGGAATGCTCGGCGTCCCTTTAAAGGACGTCGTGCGCCTGCAGGCGACAAGCGGCACCACAGGCAAGCGCGTTGTGGCGTATTACACGAAGGAAGACCTCTCCAACTGGGAGGACTGCACGGCCAGAGCTTTCGTGGCCGGCGGCGTTTCGGATGAGGATATCGTGCACATATGCTTCGGATACGGCCTGTTCTCCGGCGGCCTTGGATACCACGGAGGAGCTCACAAGGTGGGTGCCCTCACGATGCCCATGTCCACAGGCAACACAGACAGGCAGCTGCAGTTCCTCATAGACATGGGAGCCACGGCCATCTGCTGCACGCCTTCATATGCCATAACCCTCGGGGAGGCCGTCCGTGACAGGGGATTTAAAGACCAGCTCAAGCTCCGCACAGGATTCTTCGGCGCAGAGCCGTGGACGGAAGAGATGAGAAAGGACATTGAGTCCCTCTTAGGGCTCAAGTCCCATGACGTATACGGCCTCACGGAAATGTCCGGCCCGGGCGTGTCCTTCGAGTGCGAAGAGCAGAACGGCATGCATATCCAGGAAGACCATTACATCCCCGAGGTCATAAACCCCGCAACCGGCGAAGTGCTTCCCGAAGGCCAGGTCGGCGAGCTTGTCTTCACAGTTCTCACCAAGAAAGCCTTCCCGCTCATCCGCTACCGCACAAGGGACCTTTGCAAACTGGATTATTCCCCCTGCCCCTGCGGGCGCACAGGAGTCCGCATGAGCAAAGTCCTCGGCCGTGCCGATGACATGCTGATTGTAAAGGGCGTCAACGTATTCCCGTCCCAGATAGAGTCAGTGCTCATAGACCAGGGCTACTCGGACTATTACCAGATTATCGTGGACCGTCTCAACTCCAAGGACACGATAGAGGTAGTGGCAGAGATGACCCCTGCCCAGGCAGCGCAGGGCAAGCCTCTGCAGGTCCGCCAGGCAGAGCTGGTAATTGGCCTGCAGAACATGCTGGGCATAAAGTGCAATGTCAAGGTCGCAGAGCCTGAGACCATTCCCCGCTCAGAGGGCAAGGCCGTCCGCATCATAGACAAGCGCAAGCTCTACTCCGGAACCTGATGATCCAATCCATCCATATCCACACCAAAACAAGACAACCAAAACAAGACAACCAAAACAAGACAACCAAAACCAGAC
>JAJPZA010000080.1:7824-9608 GCA_021204625.1 Clostridia bacterium
ACCAAAACAAGACAACCAAAACAAGACAACCAAAACAAGACAACCAAAACCAGACAATACAAAACCCGGCCCTTTGCGGCCGGGTTTTCCAATTGGTGCTTTAGTATCCTCAAATTACGCTTTGAATCCGTCTCCCAGAAGAGCCAGCGCATTGCCGGAGAAGATCTGCTCTTTCTCCTTATCCGTGAGCTTCATGCCCTGCACTATCTTTACGTATTCATCCTGGTCTGCCCACGGGTAATCCGTGGCAAAGAGAATCTTATCCGTGCCGTGCTTCCTTGCAAGGCGCACGAAGTCTTCATCTGAAAGATTGTGGTCCAGAATGGGAGGCTCCGAGCATGAGGGGTTCTTCCTGATGGTCCCCAAAGAAAAGGCTGTGTCAAACCACACAGGGGCGCTGGCCAAATCCTTTTCTATATTCTTCCAGTCCGCCCATCCGCCCATATGAGCCAGCACGAGCTTTGCGGGATGCACTGTGTTTATTACATTGAGCACCTGCGGA
Organism: Clostridia bacterium; assembly: GCA_021204625.1. Taxonomy (GTDB): domain Bacteria; phylum Bacillota; class Clostridia; order Christensenellales; family Borkfalkiaceae; genus Coproplasma. Next base: position 8,327 of record JAJPZA010000080.1, read on the forward strand.
ACGGAGCAGTAATTCTGGTCATAAATGCCGATGTCCCATCCTGCGTGGGTTACGACAATGAGCCCTTCCTGGCACGCATAATCTATTATGCGCATGTAACGGATGTCATCGAATGGGATGCCCTGGTATGCGGGATGAAGCTTTATCCCGAGAATCCCGCCCTCGCGGAGCCTCTTGATTTCATCCTTGTAATCCTCATTGTCCGGATGGAGGCCTCCGAAGGGGATGATGCCCTGCTCCAGATACCATTCCCTGCTGGCGATAAAGGAAGCATTGAGCTTTGCGCTTTGCTCCGGTCTGGTCATGACGGGAAGGGCCACGGACCAGTCCACTCCGGACCTTTTCATGGAATCCACCTGGGCACTTAAGGAGCTGTCTGAGTACGGCATGCAGTGGCACTTGGAGGCCAGCATGGTTATGGTCCTGGAAGCTATCTTTTCCGGGAACGTGTGAATATGAAAATCTATTATCATGGTTGTCTCACCTGTCTTTGTCCTGGATAATGGTAGTACGAAAACGGATTTCTGTCAAGAAAAGGGGAGCCCGCAATCCGCACAATATAAAAACAGACCATGCCGCAAATGCAGCAGGCTCCGTTTTCCCTAAGCCATCCATACGGCAACCGGTCCACGGCAAGGGGGTTTCATCTTCTTTCAAAATTTATGTGGGCTATAAGGAGGTGAAAAAATGCTTGTATTATCAAAATTCCATGGAATCTCGGTCATGATGTATGAGGGTGGTAAGGATTTCTACTCCACTCCGCACGTTCACGTCACTGATGATGGTCACTTTGGAGTTGTCAGTTTATCCGGTATACTTCTCTGTGGTACTGATTTGTCCCCTGATGAAGTGACGTGTGCAAGGAAATGGATTTCCCTGCATTATGCTGAGTTGAACATGATGTGGGAAACTCAGGATTTTGTAAAGTTGCCTTCTCTAGTGTGACTATACTGAACCAGCAATGAATACTGCAAGGAAACAGTAATTCCAAAGATATTGTAGCATACTGCCTGGCCGGATGGCAAGGGGGATTTCTGTTTCCGGATACCGAATGGCGTATCATAAACGCCAGGCAACATGCCACTTGCTATGGCTGGCTGTTTTATTTGCTGTGTGGAAGTCAATGGAGGAGACTGTACTTGATTTTTTCCTAATTCCATGTCCAAAGCAAAATACAAGGCTGTATATTCGGTAAATAAAAAGTCCGGACATTTTATCCGGACTTTTTGGTGCACCTTCACGGACTCGAACCGTGGGCCCACTGATTAAGAGTCAGTTGCTC
>JAJPZA010000214.1 GCA_021204625.1 Clostridia bacterium
AAAGTATAGCACTTAGAACAGCTCCGTTCAACATTTTTTGAAAATCTGCATAAAGGCGCGGATATTTTTGGAAGAACTGCAAAATAAGGCATGTCAAACTGCAATACAAAAAGCCGCCGGGTTTCAAAGTCCGGCAGCCTCCAAAAGTTTCTCTTCATCCTGCGCGTCTCCCTCCTTTTCCAGAAGGACCACGTACTCCAGGTTCTTCCCTTCCCGCCTGGGAGCCTCTGTGATTTTCCTTGGCGCCAATCCCACGCCGGCGGCGAATTCCAGTATTTTGGACACCGCCCTGCGGCGCTGCTTCGGCTCCCTCACTATGCCGTTCTTTCCGACGCTTGGAGAATCCATCTCGAACTGAGGCTTTATGAGAGCCAGCACATGCTTCCCTGCGGGAAGGATATCCGAGACGGCCCCTAAGATGTACGTGAGGGATATGAAAGAGACGTCTATTGTGACCAGATCCAAAGGCTCTTTGAAAATGTCCGCCGTGAGGTTCCGGGCGTTGTAATTATCTATTATTACCACATTGCGGGAAAGCAGAGACGGATCCAGCTGGTTCTCTCCCACGTCTATGCAGTACACCTTGGATGCGCCGTTCTGAAAGAGGCAGTCCGTGAACCCTCCGGTGCTGGCGCCTATGTCCGCGCAGACAAGGCCCTGGACCGGGAACATGAAATCCATCAAGGCTTTGGCGAGCTTGAACCCGCCGGCTGAGACGTAAGTCTCTGCGGCCTGCCGGATGGTTATGACATCCGTGTCCTTAACGTTGTATGAGGCCTGGACCGGCTTGCCGTTCACAAGGACCAGGCCGCTTGAAATGGCCTGCGCCGCCTTGTTTCGTGAGCCGAAATTGTCCTGAACCGCTTTATCTATTCTCATTTTCCAATATATATGCAGCTATATCCTCGCCTGTAATGCCCTGGTCTTTCATTGATTCATATACCGTGGCCTGGGGGATGAAAGCGTCCCGGAGGGCGAAATGACGGATGTGCTTTGCGGAGTTCACGTAGAATGAATCCACAAGGCTGCCAAGGCCTCCGGTTCTGACGTTGTCCTCCACCGTTATTATCTCCGTTTCCGTGAGGGATGCAAGCAGTTCTTCATCCAGAGGCTTTACGAAGCGGGCGTTTATGATTGCCGGATGAACGCCGCTGGCAGAAAGGATGTCTGCGGCATGGTATGCAGCCGCTACGGCCCTTTCCCCGCAGGCGAGGATGGCGTATTCGCCGTCTCCCTTGGAAAGTGTCTCCCATTTGCCGAAGACGAACGGCTCGCCGGAGAGGAAAATCCTCTTTCCCTCTCTGGGGTAGCGGATGGCCAGAGGGCCGGGAAAATCCGCGCTGGCCACAAGCATGTCCCGGAACTCATTCACATCCTTTGGAACGGCTATGGTGAGGTTGGGTATGGGGGAAAGATAGGAAAGGTCAAAGACGCCCTGGTGGGTCTCGCCGTCCGTTCCCACAACGCCGGCCCTGTCTATGCACAGCGTCACGGGAAGGTTCTGGGAGCATATGTCTATGATTATCTCATCATACGCCCTCTGCAAAAACGTGGAATATATGGCGTAATACGGCTTAAGGCCCTGGGTGGCCATAGCTGCGCAGAGAACGGACGCGTGCTCCTCGCAGATGCCGACGTCCACGGACCTATTTGGGAATTTACGGAAGAAGCCGGAAAGGCCTAAAGAGGGCGTCATGGCGGCCGTAACGGCCACAATGCGGGGGTCTTTTTCCGCCAGATTGCAGAGGGTGTTTCCGAGCACCTGGGAATATTCCACGGCCACAGGCTCCGAGCCTGAGGCCGGGATGCCGTGCGTGCTCTGGGGGTCCTGCTCGCAGAAGACGTACCCCTTGCCCTTCTTTGTGAGGACGTGCAGGATTATGCTCTCCTTCTTCATGCGCTCCTTTATTTCCTTGAGCTTGGAGATAAGGAAGGCTATGTCATGGCCGTCATAGACTCCGTCATAGGCGAATCCGAAACGCTCAAAGATCTCAGCGTGGCGCTTCTTCTTGCTCTGCTGCTGCGTGTCCTTCTCCAGGAACTCAAGATAGTCATGCATGGTGCCCACTGTGGGCGTTATGCTCATGCCGTTGTCATTGAGGATGAGAAGGAAATGGGAATTGAGAAGGCGCACCGAGTTGAAGGCCTCGTACACGAGGCCGTTGTTGAAGGACCCGTCTCCTATCACGGCGATTACGTTGAAATCCTCTCCCTTTATGTCCCGGGCCTTGGCAATCCCAAGGGCAGCCGATACGGACGTGCCGGCATGGCCCGTGTTGTACGCGTCATACTCGGACTCCTCACGCTTAGGGAAACCGGAGATGCCGCCCTTCTTGCGGAGGGTGGAAAATTCATCATATCTGCCGGAGAGGAGCTTGTGGGTGTAGCACTGGTGGCCGACGTCGAAAATGAGCTTGTCGCCAGGGAAGTCAAAGACGCAGTGAAGGGCGATGGTAAGCTCCACAAGCCCTAAATTGGAAGCCAGGTGCCCGCCGTTTGCAAGCACCGTCTCCGTAATCTTCTCCCTCACTTCCTGCGCCAGAGCCGTAAGCTCCTCCGTGGTCATGCTTTTGAGTTTTGCGTCCGTAATGTCTTCAAGCATTCCAGCTCCAGTCCTTTCCAACTCTCTTATATCTGCGCTCCCTGGAGCGCCTGTGGCGTCCAGGGCAAAAGGCATGCATATGTGCCAGGAAAACGGAAATCAAGGCCTCACGGGGCCATATATGACAATACGCACTGTAGTGTGCGTACCGGCTGAATGAAGCGGCATGCGGACGGCATGCCTGCTTCGGAAAATGTTTCAGTTTGTGCGGCCGGCGATGTAGTTGGCGAGGTCGCAGAAGAACCAGGTGTCCCGGTCTATGCCCTCCAAGGCAGACAGACAGTCCTGCTGAAGGTCCAGGACTTTCTTCTTGCTGTTGGCTATGCCGTACAGGCTCACGGCCGTGTATTTGCCGGCTTTTGCGTCTTTTCCGGGAGTCTTTCCAAGCTCCTCGCGGCTTCCTTCCACGTCCAGAATGTCATCCGTGAGCTGGAAGAGCTTGCCGAGGCGCTCTCCGTACGTGTTCATCTCCAGGAAGTATCCGCCGCCCATGAGGCATGGCGTGACGCATGCCGCGGTAATGAGCTTTCCGGTCTTGTTGGAATAGATGAAGTCCAGGATCTGCTCATCCCTGCATGAATCATTCTCATGCAGAAGGTCCGCGCTCTGGCCTCCTATCATGCCGTATATGCCTGCGGCGTCGCAGATCCAGTTTGCTGCGGCCAGGGCGGACGGGTCCTCATTGCACGCCTTAAGAATTACGCCGTATGCGGAATTGAGAAGGCCGTCTCCGGCAAGCAGGGCGTTGCCCGGTCCGAAAACCGCATGGTTTGAAGGGCGCCCGCGGCGGAAGTCATCGTTGTCCATCTCGGGGAGGTCGTCATGAATCAGGGAATAGGTATGGATAAGCTCTATCGCCAAGGCGAAATCCAGCACTCTTTCCCGCTCCACTCCGAGCATGTCCGCGCACGCAAGCATGATAACGGGGCGGATTCTTTTGCCGCCGGACTTCAGGGAATAAATCATTCCCTCGCGAAGGACCCTGGGCCTGCAGTCCAGCTCCGCGCAGAAGCCGTCTATTCTTGCCTCTATTGTCTCCCTGTATTTTTTAAGGGCGTTGTGAAATTCAGCCATTTGATCTTGCCTTCGCTGCCTGGATTGAATTGTACATGAGCATCGTTATGGTCATGGGGCCCACGCCGCCGGGAACTGGCGTTATGTACGAACACTTGTCCTTGACGTTCTCGAAGTCCACGTCCCCGCAGAGCTTTCCGTTCTCATCCCTGTCCATTCCGACGTCTATGACAACGGCACCCTCTTTGACCATGTCCGCCGTGATGAACTTTGGCTTGCCGATTGCTGCCACAAGGATGTCCGCTCCGAGGCACTTTTCCTTGAGGTCCGGGGTCTTGCTGTGGCAGACCGTTACGGTTGCGTCCGCGTTGAGAAGCAGCATGGCCATGGGCTTGCCCACTATGTTGGACCTGCCCACCACTGTGGCGCATTTGCCCCTGGGGTCTACGCCGTTCCTTTTTAGCATCTGCATCACGCCGTTGGGGGTGCAGGCCACAAGGCAGTCCTGCTTCAAAGCCAGCTTTCCCATGTTTGATGCGGAGAATCCGTCCACGTCCTTCTCCGTGGGAATGAGCTTCAATATCTTCTCGCTGTCCAGATGCCCGGGCATGGGAAGCTGGACTAAGATTCCGTCCACTTCGTCATTGTCCGCAAGGGACTGGACCAGCTCCTCCATTTCGCTCTCCGGAACATCCTCCGGAAGGTAGTATGAAAAAGAGCGGATTCCTACCTGCTCGCAGGCGCGGATCTTGTTGCGAACGTATACCTTGGATGCGGAATCCTCACCGGCGAGGATTACCGCAAGGCCTATCTGCCTGCCATGGGCTGCAGTAAACTCTGCCGCCTCTGTGGCCATCTCGGCGCGCATTGTCCTGGAAAGCTCATTGCCGTTTATAAGCGTGTACATGACTATTCTCTCTTCTCCTTTATGACCTCTCCCAGAATGCCGCTCACGAACGAGGCGCTCTTTTCCGAGGAGTATTTGGACGCGATGTTGGCCGCTTCGTTTACGGACACCACGTCCGGAATATCATCAAAGCCGTATATCTCGGCCATGGCCAGAAGCATAATGCTCCTGTCCGCCGGGAAAATCCTCACTTCCGGGAATGACCTGGACAGCCTGTCTATTATGGCCGAGTACTCGTTCCAGTGCATCTCCACAAGGTCCAGCACCTTGTTTGCGTACTCTATGTCATCCTCCGTGAGCTTCTCTGATTTGTACAGCGCCCTTGCCGTGCCCCTGCTTATCTCTCCCGTGAAGTTGGAGGCGAAAATCACTTTGAACGCTGTCTCTCTGGCTGTAACTCTCATATATCTCTCTGCAATCTGCGGTCCGGCGCCGCTTGCGCCGTTTGTATTTGCGCCGTCTGCGCACTCCGCTCCGTTCGGCTCATTCCGAGCCGCTCGGCTCATTCCGCTCCGCTCGGCTCATTCCGCTCCGCTCGGCTCATCCCATGCCGTCTGGCGTGCCATGTGTCATTTGCCGGTCCGGGCATGTTTCCTGCACTATTCATGCATGATTAAAGGGCCTGCACTTAAAAAAATCCCTTATGCAAAGATAAGGGAGCTTAGTCTTTAGTCATACGGCGGCGGCCGGCTTGAGGTTGACGTCCTGGATGTGAACGTCCACCTTGTTGACTTTGAACTTGGTCATGGCCTCCACATTGTGCTTTATGGACTGCTGTATCTGGTACGCGATTTTGGTGACGTTCTCGCAGCTGTCCACTTTGACCGCGATGTCCGCGCTGATTCCGGACTTCTTGTCGAAGGTGAGCTTGATGCCCTTGTTCTTTGTGTTGAGCGGATATGCGCCCTGGACCTGCTCAACCGCGATGGCAACGATACCTGCCACAATGCTTGTGTCATATGAGATCTGGCCGTTATTGCCCGTATCCTGTCTTATATGAGCCATAATTAACGTATCCTCCGGCTATAGAATTTGCATGCCCAAAAATTCTGCCCTCTTATATGGCCGTCTGCCGGCCCTTTGTGTGGTTAGTATAACACCAACAAAACCAATATGCAAGCAAAAAGAGAAATCATGGAATGTGATTTCATAAGCTTTTCATATGATTTCGCCTCAAAATCTCTTGATTTTAGCTTGACAACAAGCACAAAACCCTTTAAAATAAGCCATGTTGCTAAGGGATGCACCCGTGGCGGAATTGGCAGACGCGCAAGACTAAGGATCTTGTGGAGCAATCCATGCAGGTTCGACTCCTGTCGAGTGCACCAAGAGCGGTATATATAGTCTAAAAAACGATTATATATACCGCTATTTTTTTCACTTGAAAATCCAGGGAAAATTTTGGAACAGGATTTTAAAAAAGCCCGGCTTCTTCCAGCCGGGTTTTCTTATGTTTTTTTCTGCCAATCTTTTGTTCCGGGACCCGGGTGTTCCGGGACCCGGGGGCGGCATCAGTGATGCCATCTTATCCTGTTCAGAACGTACAGGGCCTTGTTGTACAGGTCATCCATGGTGCCGTTGTTGTACACAACATAATATTTGGCGAGAGCTAATTTCTCATAGTTGGCCTGGGCCCTGACGCGCGCCTTGGCTTCGTTGTAAGTGAGGCCGCTGCGGTCCATTACGGCCCGGATTCTCTCCTCCTCGTCGCGCATCAGCACTATGACGGTGTCAAATGATTTCTCGTACCCGGCCTCGAAAAGAAGGGGCACTTCGGCGAAGCTTATGATTACGTTGTCCATCCGGCGCATAAGCTCCTTCATTATCATCGGGTGCGTTATGCCGTCCAGGACAGCCCGCTTGCGCTTGTCTTCAAAGACAATGGCGGAAAGGGCCTTTCTGTCCACGCTGCCGTCCTCGGCCTTCGCCGCGGGGAAAGCCGTGAGGATTCTGTTCCTAAAATCCTCGTCGCTCTCGAGCATCTCGCCGTATATCTTGTCGCAGGAAAAGACCGTGGTCCCTTCCTTTTCAATGAAATTGCATAAGGCAGTCTTTCCGCTGCCTATGCCCCCAGTTACTGCAACTTTCATAACTCAATCTCATTCCCTATAGCTTTCATTTCATTTATACAGCCTGGCGCAGAGCAAACCCTGCTCCGCGGGGCTGATTTTCACATATGAGATTACAGCGCAAATTACCGGCCTGCGCCGTGCCGTTTATTTGAGGGCAAACCAATCCTTGCCCATGTGGACCTCCACTGTCAAGGGCACCTTGAGGCTCATGGCGTTTTCCATCCCGTCCTTCAAAATCGCCGCAGCCTTGTCTGCATCGTCCTCGTCCGCCTCAAGGACAAGCTCGTCATGAACCTGCAGAAGGAGGTCCGCCCGGCATCCGGAGGCCTTGAGATTCCTTGAGACGCTGTTCATGGCAATCTTGATGATATCCGCGCTGGTCCCCTGCAGCGGCATGTTCATGGCAGCCCTTTCCCCGAACTGCCTCATTGTATAGTTGCTGGACTGGAGCTCCGGGATGGAGCGCTTGCGGCCGGTCAAAGTCTCCACATAGCCGTGCTCCTTTGCGAAGGCAACGTTGGAGTCCATGTAATCCTTCACGGCGCTGTACGTCTCGAAGTATCTGGAGATGTAATTGCGGGCCGCGGCCACGGAGACGTCTATGCTCTTGGAGAGGCCGTAATCGCTGATGCCGTATATGATGCCGAAGTTCACGGCCTTTGCGTGCGAGCGCATCTCTTTCGTGACCTGCTCAACAGGAACGCCGAAGACCTGGGAGGCAGTCAGCCTGTGGATATCCTCTCCGCGGTTGTATGCGTCTATGAGCTCTTTGCATCCGGAGCAGTGCGCCAGGAGCCTTAACTCTATCTGCGAATAATCCGCGTTTACGAACACCCTGCCGGGCCTGGGCACGAACGCCCTGCGTATCTCCCTTCCCTCCTCTTCACGGACGGGTATGTTCTGCAGATTGGGGCCGGAGCTGGAAAGACGCCCGGTTGCCGTCTGCATCTGGTTGTACGTTGTGTGGACCACATTGTCCGAAGACTTTACGGCGTAATCCTTGAGGCCGTCCAGATACGTTGAGATGATCTTGGCGTAGAACCTGTAATCCAGAACGTCCTGAATGACCGGATACTTGTCCTTGTACTTTTCCAGCGTGTCCGCGCTGGTTGAGAACTTGCCGCTCTTTTTGTTCTTGAGCTCCGTTATGCCGAAGGTGTCATACAGCACCTGCCCCAGCTGTGAGGGCGAGTTTATGTTGAACGTCTTCCCGCACTGCAGATAAATCCTGTTCCTGAGATCTTCCTGTATCTGGCCGTACTTTGCCTTGAGGGTGTCCAGAAGGTCCGGGGAGACCGTGACACCCTTGGTCTCCATGTCATAAAGGACAAGGGTCAAGGGCTTCTCCACATTCTCATACAGCTCCTGGAGCTTCTCATCCCCGGAGAGCTTTTTCATGTACTCTCCGTATATCCGGAATACCGCATATGCGGACAAATCCGCCGGGATGTCATTGGCCGCGCACACCTTTTCCAGGTTGTCCTGCATGGGGGCGTAGTCGCAGAGGTATTTGATGAGCGCAAGGTCATCCACGCAGGCCTTAGGCGTGATTCCGTACGGCTTTAAAAGATGCAGGACGTTCTTGTAATCAAACACAATGACCCTGTGGGATTCATCCAGAAAGACCCGCTTCAAAAGCTCCGTGAAGTCCTCCGGGTCCGTGCTACCCTCGTCCAGGATGTTCTCCCTGAGCCTGTACGTATACTGCCCCGTCCCGTTGTATATTCTGGCAAGGCCGGCCTGCAGGTCCACATACAGCTCCCTGTACGGATCCTCAAAAACCCTGTTTACGTCCGCCGTATTGACGTTCTCTGTCTTTACGGCCTCCTCTTCATGATGCTCCTCCGCCGGAGGGTCATCGAAGATGGGCAGGCTTAACATGGACTTGAATTCATACTCCTTAAAAAGGCTCTTCACGTCCTGGCTGTACTTCTTCGGCGTTACGCATTCTTCCAAATTGACGTCCACGTCGCAGTCCCTGCGTATGGTCGAGAGCCGGTATGAAAGGTACGCGGAATCCTTTCCCTCCTCCAGCTTCCTGCGCAGGGCCCCTTTTATCTCATCTATGTTTTCATAAACGCCGTCCAATGAGCCGTACTTCTGTATGAGCCCCATGGCCGTCTTCTCTCCTACTCCGGGAATTCCCGGAATGTTGTCCGACGTGTCTCCCATAAGGGACTTTAAGTCTATTATCTGCTTTGGCTCCGGGAGCCCTGTCTCCTCCCGGAAATTGGAGACATTGAGCTCCCTAAGGTCGCTCACGCCTTTCACGGTGAAGCAGACGTCCGTGCTGTCATCCACAAGCTGGAAGCTGTCACGGTCTCCCGTATAAATGTAGCTGTGGGCCTTTCCGCCCTCTTTCCTTGAAATGGTGCCTAAAATGTCATCCGCCTCTATTCCTTCCTGCTCGCGGATGGCTATGTTCATGGCCCGAAGAAGGTCTTTTAATAGGGGCACCTGCACCTGCAGGGGCTCCGGCATTCCCTTCCTCGTGCCCTTGTAATCGTCATACATCTTATGCCTGAACGTGGGCGCCTTGAGGTCGAACGCGCATATGAGATAATCCGGGTCAGAATCCTGGATAATCTTGAACAGGAGCTTGACGAACCCATATATTGCGTTCGTGGGCTGTCCGCTCTGCGTTGTGAACTGCGGCGTGGCGTAAAACGCCCTGTTGAACAGGCTGTTGCCGTCTATCAATGCCAGTTTCTTCATACCCTCCAGTATACCCGCGAGGGCAAATAAAATCAATACCGGAGGCCAAAAAGCTTGATTTTAGGCACATCATCAATTATAATCAAACCATGTCCGAGGTCTCCCGAAACCGTCCGGACAAACCCAAAACACATGCCGCAGTGGTGAAATTGGCAGACGCGATGGACTCAAAATCCATTGGTAGCG
>JAJPZA010000132.1 GCA_021204625.1 Clostridia bacterium
GGAGAGTAGGAAGCCGCCTCTTTTCAACGCGAAGCCTCTTGAGGAGCAATCCCCACGGGGCTTCCCTTTTTTGTTTGCACTCCTTTTATCAAACGCTCCACGCAGCGACGCGGATACTTATTTCATAAAGCAGATAGAGCGGAAGAGTAACGATTACGAGCGTCATAACGTCAGGAGGGGTTATAATAGCAGCCATGAGCATTATCACGACGAACGAATGTTTTCGATATCTTGCCAGTAATTCGGAAGAGATAAATCCCATTCGCGTTAATATGAAAGCAATGACGGGCAACTGAAACACAAGTCCCATAAGCAGCGTGAGGGTGGTGAATGTTGACACATAAGACGACAGAGTGATTGTGCTGTGAATACGGGCGGACACGCTGTATGTGCCGAGAAAGCGGAACGAAATCGGGAACAGCACGAAATAAGACATCAATATCCCGACGATGAAAAGAAGATAGACGGTAATGGCAATCGGAATGGAATAGCGGCGCTCGCTATCGTAAAGAGCAGGCGAAACAAAGCGGAACAGTTCGAACAGAATATAAGGCGAAGTGAACAGCAGGCCGATATAAATCGCCGTTGTGATATGGCTCATAAACTGGCTCGACAGTTCCGTGGCAATCAAATCCACGTGATAATCGGCAAAACGGAAGCCCGCGAAACCAAGCCAATGAGCCGCACGCTCTATCCAACCCCACGTAACGAACTCGCGCTCCGACGGGGCAAGAAGCCAACGCCACACCGTATCCTTAAAGCAGAACACAGCAACAATCAACACGCCCGCAACGCACGATATACGGATTAACATTCGGCGGAGTACCTCAAGATGCCCGCCAAATGTCAGCATATTATTGTCCTTGCCCTTACCCTTCAATGTCGGTTGTATCCGTGTTGTCCCGTTTCTCTTCGCCACCGGCTTGCGTCTCGCCGGCTTCCTCGTTCGTTTCTTCGTTCGCTCCTTCGGAACTATCGGGCTCGTTCATTCCTTTCTTAAACTCGCTCATCCCCTTGCCCAAACCGCGCATCATCTCAGGCAGCTTCTTGCCGCCGAACAGTAACAACGCAATGCCGCCGATAAGGATAAGTTCGGTGGTGCCGATAAACAAAGGTCGTATCAATATAAGCATAATATTAATCAGTTACAAGAAATATCTCGCAAGTCTCGAAGTTTATCTCCCAGTTGCCGTTCTCGGCACTTTCCCATTGGTACTTCCGCGCCATCCTATCCCACCAGGCTTGGAACTTACTGCCAGTCTCGCCCATGTCCTTCACCAGCTTCTCGTACAGCTCGGCATTGTCGGCTGTGAGTATCTTAGCCAGCTCGTTAAGTCCGTTGCGCCGCTCGAACAGCGCCTGAATCTCGTCCTTCTCGTCAGGCGTAACCTGACCTACCAGTTTCCTTACCATTGTTCTCTCACGTCAAAGGGGTCTAAGTAATCTATCTTCTTAATCTCTATCTCAGGCATGAACGCTCCGTGCTTCCTGATGTTGGCGAGCAGCTCACGGCTTGCGTTGCGCTCAAGGTGGGCAACGACGCATTGCTCGTGGCTTGGCGTGTTCACCTCCAAGGTCGTCTTTCGGTTGAGCCACACGCAGCGGCGGCATTGCAGAGCGTCGCAGATGCAGCACAGCGGAGCGTGGTCCAGCTTGTAGAGCTGCGGGTTCTTTATGTCCAAGCCCTCTGTGAGACTGCCCACGGCATAGCCGCCAGCCGACTGGTAGAAGGCGGGGCAGACGTAGAACTTGCCGTCGGGTGCGAGGGTGATGTTAGTGTCGCCCGCCCCGCAGTTGTTCATCTTGTCCAGCATGATGCGGTCGGTCAGCAGGTTAAGCTGCGGAGCGTTGCCTTTCACATACTCCTCCTCCACCTTTTCAGCCAACTTCTTAAGGCACGCCTCGTAGGCTTTGAAGTCAGCGTCGGTGAACGTCTCAATGTCCGTTATCACTATGTTCAATCGGTCGACTTGCCCAATCAAAGCACACACGCTGTCTGCCTTAGCGAAGAGTTCCGCCTTACTTAGGCGCAACACGTAGGCAGACTTCCTGTCCACCCCAGCAATGTCTGCGCTCTCGCTCACCACGACATCCGCGTCCCTCGACGCAGAGACGGGGCGAATGTCCGTATGGTCAATCGTGTCAATAGCCTCCAGATACTCCTGCGGCAGCTCATAGTCGGGGTAGACGAACTGGATGTTCAGGTTCTCCGTCATACCGTAGAGTATGCCCTGCCTCAGTGTCTCGAGGGGGATGAGCCTGCGCTCCGTCCTCTCGTTCTCGTTGTGGCAGAAGGACACCGCCGTGTCGTCGAGCAGTATAACTAAATATTGTACCATCTTCTTAGCACGTTACAGGGTTAGTCTCACGCTTGTTCGCCTCATACTCCTCGCGTCTCCCCTCCAGCTCCAGCTTGCGGAAGAGCTTGTTCCAATAGTAGTTGTTGGCACGCACACGGGCTTTGTGCATCTTGCATATCGCTGTGGCACGCTGGTAGATGGTCGGTGTCTCCGCAGCGTCATAGTTCTCGCCTTGGCACCAGGCGCAGCCCTCCGCCACCTCGCAGTCTATGCATTCCTGCCGGCTTTGCGTGCAGCGGTCGAGCGTCAGGAACGGGCGAAGCTTGTTCTTGTCTATGCCGTCCCGTATGTTTCCTATGATAAGAGCCTTCTTCGAGCGCAGCGAATACTGGGCGAAGCGTGTGCAAGGGTAGAAGTTTCCCTCTGCGTCAACAGCAAGCATCATACCTGCTCCACACCAATTCTTGTTCGCCAGCTCTTTATCCATTGGCTTACCAAGACGTTCAGTAAAAGCAGAGCATACATATTCCTTGTAGTAATCCCCATCTATAATGGCATCGGCAAGCTGCATCAGCTGTTCCTCAAACAGTTTGTCGTCACCTTCCTTCCACACGTCCTCAAAGACGCAATTTATGTTCACCTCGTGAATGCCAAGGCTGTAGAGGTGCAGCACACTCTCTTTAATATAAGGTATGTCTGCGCTGCTTATCGTCACTTTGGTCGCTCCCCCACGGAACTGCTCAAGCCACAGCGGTATGTTTCTTACCACGTCATTGTACGAGCCTCTTTCCTCGCCCTCTCCTTTATATATACGGTTCAGGTCGTGTTTCCTCTGCGTGCCGTCTATCGTTATGCCGATGCTGAGATGCTCGCGGTTCTTCTTTATGAAGTTCTGCACCTTCTCAGTGTGGTAGTTGATCCCGTTTGTAGTGAAAGAGAAGCGGTAAGAGTTGAACCAATGGTGATTGCAACGGTACATTTCTATCTTTAGATAGTCGCAAATCTTGTCTATCAAGTCAATCTCAAGAAAGGGTTCACCTCCTATGAAGTCCCATATTACTGAGGCTTCCTTCATCTCGTTCTCGCAGTCGAGGATGTAGTCAATGGCTTGCCTTGCCACCTCCCAAGACATTCGCTCCTTTGAGTTCTTGCCAACAAGGTAGCAGTACTTGCAAGCCAATTGGCAGTCCTTCGTGACTATGAACGTGATGTTCTTAGCCATTCCGGACTGCCAAGTGTCAGCTTCCTTAATGGTTATCATCTATCGCTAATGTTTAGGCATTCGATATTGATACCGATAGTTTTGATGAGTTTAATAGTAACCTTTGCAACTACCACCGCAGCCACTGCACGAATAAGAGCATGAGCCTTTGCAACCGCCTTGGCATGAACCTGCACAAGAACTTGAGCATCCATACGAACATGACCTGCCACAAGAAGCTTCACAGCCACCATCACAACCCCAATTGCAGGACATAGGTTCTTCCTCTGCCTTAATAATGGATGGCACAGTTGATAATACAACAGCACCAATCACAGGCAACACTGCTTTCGCCGCTTTCTTGAAGAACTCCCGTCTCGACTGAACTTCTTCTTGCTTCTTTTTATTGTCCATAATTATAAAGGTTTCTTGCCCCTGAACTCCCCAAGCAAGGCTGTTTTAATTTCGTTGGATAAGATACTTAAAAAGGCGTGGGGGTCAATACTTCTCGCTTATCCCAATCTTCAGGCCCTCGCATTGCCTCCACTTCAGGATAAGCAACGCTGATTAGCCCACGCCGTGACATATCACACAGCATACGCAGACCAATCGAATCCGGTATGAGGATAATACATCCGTCGTGAACGTTCCGTTGCCTTATCGTAGGAAGTGTAGTCAAACTTGCGAGGTTTGAAGATCCTAAGATAACGTTCGTAAACGCTCTTTTACCAGTAAATAACCCTCAAAAGCCCCACCGGGCTAATCAGGTTGAGCGCAGAGGTAGGATAATTTTAATAAACAAACAAAACGGCAATAGAAAAAATAGCAACCAACAAAACGAATTCTCCCCGCTCGAGGGTGTGATAATTCATTGCCGCAAACGAAGCGGAAATTGCAAGCTGTTGTCCGCTAAGGCGTTAAGGCAAAAGTGTGTACACGGCAATTGCAAGGCTGTTACATAGTAACAACGGCGCTGTTACGCTGTAATAACAAGGCTTCTGCATAGTAGCAGCAGAGCCTCTGCTATGTAATTGCTTAGCGTTTCAATGCGTCAAGGAGGGCGTCGGCGGCGTCGGCGGCATTGCCGTACTGTTCGAGCAGCTGCACGAACTTGCTGCCGATGATTGTTCCTGAAGCGTTTGGTTTTATGCCTATGTTATAAGCAATCACCTGCCGCCGGTGATTATGTTTGTGAAGCGCGGCATATATCGTTTAAGTATAACGTAGAGTGCGATGCCGAGGGCAACGACGAAGGTCGGAATTAGGATATAACTTATCATAAGCGTGAGGTCGGTCATCGGGTTGAGGTGTCTGATTACGATACGGTTGAGGAAAGCGATGATTTTGCCGTGGTAGGCGTATATGAAGAAAGACGTTGAGGCGAGGAACGTGCTTGCGTGCAGGGTGCCTTTCTTTATGCCGAATCCCGACCACGCGAGGATGGCGACGGAGCCGGAGAGAATACCGAGATTGTAAACCACATCTTCTATGTCAAACCGGAGTGCGGCGGTTGCGCCGTATTCGGCTTCTTCGAGGCTCGACAAGTAACCGGTTTTCCATAGCACGGCATCGGCTATGACAAGAATGAGGAATGCGGCGGCGGAGATTTTCCGATAGGGAATAAACGTGTCGAGAAAGTCCTTGCCGCGTATGCTGAAGAACGCGCCGAACGAGTAATAAAAGAAACCGACAATACTTATTCCGACGGTGTAATCAAACCAGATGTTCAATGTCCACAAGATGCCGAGCACAACAACCGGGAGTGCGCGGAGGCGGCGGATTAACACGAATATGAGGGGCGAGAAAAGATTGATAACCATCAGGTCTCTCATAAACCAAAGCGGCTGATTGGCCGGCGCGCCTACCTTGTTGTCCCAGAATATGCCGAGCCAATCGATAAAGGTGTAGTCGCCGAGCGGTTTATCGTTGCCGCGCATCATATCTTGCAGGAACAGATGTTCGGCGATGATGATTGCGAAAGCGGCGATGTTCCAGAATATGTAAGGGATAAGGAGGGTGTGTATTCTGCGCCGGAGCTTTCCTATAAAGAACGACGTGTCGGGGAGATATTTGACTTCGGCGAAGTCCGCCCGCGAGAAAAACAGGAAGCCGGAGATGAAGAAGAATAGCGGCACGCGTATCCTTGCAACGTTCCCGCTAATAATGTGCGATACGAGTTCGAAGACAGGGAAGCGTCCCGATTCAATCCAATTCACTCCGTTCATCACCGCCTCCAACAAATCGGCATGGATGACGACCACCATAACGATTAGCGGGAAGCGCAGGAAAGATATTGTTTTGGATGTAACCTCGTTCATCTCGTTATTTCAATTGCCCTTGTTGCGGCGGATGCCAACTGCAAAGGTAAGCAAATTTTGACAGGCGAAGAGGCGTTTCTGCCTTATCTTTCCCGAAAGCGGCTACTTGCGAAGAGCATCGAATAGTGCGTCGGCGGCGTCGGCGGCATTGCCGTACTGTTCGAGGAGCTGCACGAACTTGCTGCCGATTATCGCTCCGCTCGCGTTCCGCTGTGCGCTCTCGAGGGTCTGACGGTTGCTTATGCCGAAGCCAATCATGCGAGGGTTGCGGAGCTGCATCGATGCCACGTGGTTGAAGTAGGCCTGCTTAGCCTCGCCGAACTCCCGCTGCGCACCCGTGGTTGCGGCGCTGCTTACCATATAAATGAAGCCGTCGGTGTGCTCGTCGATGAAGCGTATGCGCTCGTCGCTCGTCTCGGGGGTGATGAGCATGATGACGCGGATGTCGTGCCTGTCGGCGATGGGCTTGACCTCCTCGAGGTAGTCCTTGAAGGGCAGGTCGGGGATGATGGCTCCGTCGATGCCGACGCGGCGGCACTCCGAGAAGAAGCGCTCGTAGCCGAACTGGTAGATGGGGTTCATATAGCCCATCAGTATAAGGGGCATCCTGACGGTCTCTCTTATGCCCTCGAGCTGCTTGAAGAGCTTGCGGAGGGTCATGCCGTTGCGCAGAGCCTTGGTGGCAGCGTCTTGTATCACGGGACCGTCCGCCATCGGGTCGCTGAACGGTATGCCCACCTCAACCATGTCGATGCCCTTGCGCTCGAGGGTCTCTATCACTTGGCGAGTGCCGCCGAGCGTGGGGTGGCCTGCGCAGAAGTAGAGCGAGAGCAAGCCTCGTGGGTGACTGGCGAAGAGCTTGTTAATCCTGTTGTCCATTGCGTATGGTGTTTATGAATTGCCTTAGTTTGTCTATGTCCTTCAGGGCGGGCGCAAGCTCGAAGCGGCTGTTGAGGTCGATGCCCGCGAGGCGCGGGTGTCGTAGGCTTAGCACCGCCTGCTCGTCGCCCGGGCCTATGCCTCCCGCAAGGAGGAAGGGCTTCCGCCCGTCGTACGCTGTGAGCACGCTCCAGTCGAAGCGCCTGCCGCTGCCCCCTTTCGCTTGGCTCTGCGTGTCGAAGAGCAAGAGGTCGACAGCCTCCGTCCGCTCGTAAGGCAGGCACTTGCCTAAGTCCTCTGCCCTGCCCACCTGTATGGCTTTCGTTATGGGCAGCCCAGTAGCCTCGCCTATCTCTTGGCAGAGCCGAGGGCTTTCCTCGCCGTGAAGCTGTATGCGGTCGAGCCCGAGCCAACGGGCAAGGCTCACAGCTTCCTCCACGGTAGGGTTGACGAGCACGCCCACACGGCAGACCTCCCTTGGCAGGTAGCTTGGCAGCTCGCTCACGTTGCGCTTGCTTCCCTGCCAACAGATGAAGCCCATCATGTCGGGGTGCAAGGCTTCCACCTCACGGATGTTCTGCCCGTCCCTCAGTCCGCACACCTTTATCTTCATATCTCCCTGATGAACTCGCTTAGAGCCTCGCCGGGGCTTGCCTCTCGCATAAACCTTTCGCCCACGAGGAAGCCTCGGAAGCCCGCCTCTCGGAGCAGGCGTATCGTCGAGGGGTCGCTTATACCGCTCTCGCTCACCTTAAGCTTGTCCTCGGGCAAAAGCTCTGCGAGGCGGAAGGAGTTCCGCACGTCGGTGTGGAAGGTGCCGAGGTTGCGGTTGTTCACGCCCACCATGTCCGTCTCGTCATAGACGTAGGAGAGCTCCGCCTCGGAATGCACCTCAAGCAGCACCTCAAGCCCAAGCTCGTGGGCGGTGCGTGTGAGTGCGATACACTCCTCCCGCCCGAGGTCGGCGGCGATGAGCAGCACGCAGTCCGCCCCTATCTCCCTTGCTTGGAAGAGCTGGTACTCGTCAACGATGAAGTCCTTCCTGAGAATAGGCAGCCCGACCAAGGGGCGAAGCCGCCTGACATAGTCCATCGTGCCGCCGAAGTATTCCTCGTCGGTCAGTATGCTAAGGGCTGAAGCACCGCCTTGCTCGTACTGCGGCACCACCTTGAGCGGGTCGGCGTCGGCGTGTATCCACCCTTTCGACGGGCTCTTTCTCTTGAACTCGGCGATGATGCCCGTAGGGCTCTCGGCAAGGCTCTGGCGCATAGAGCGAGGCGCGACCTTGCCGTCACGCAGAAGCCTCTCCACACGCCCGTGAAGCTCACGAGGCGGCAGCTCCCTCTTCTGCCGCTCCACCTCAATGCGCTTGTGCGCCACTATCTCCTCAAGGATATCCATCATCGATTAATCTCCACGAACTTACGGAATGCCTTGAGCGCCTTGCCGCTAAGCAATGACTCACGTGCAGCTTCTACGGAAGCGGGGAAGTCAGTGCGCCTGTCTATAACACTGATGACGCAAGCCGCATTAGCCAAGACCACATCCCTCTGAGCCTCCGTGCTTGTTCCCTCTAAGACGCTGAGGAATGTCCGCTTAGCCTGCTCCAGTGTGCTGCCGCCCGACAGCTCGCTTGCCGCTACACGATTGAAGCCTATCTCCTCAGGGTTGTACACCTTCTCTTGCTTGTTGATGACGCACTTAAAGCTGCCCGTCAGCGAGATCTCGTCGTAGCCGTCGTGGCTCGTAACCAGTCCGTAGTTGTCGCCTATGCGCTGGTGGACGCTGTCGTAGAGGCGAAGCTGCTCCTGCGTGGCGGTGCCGTGCAGCGAACTCTTAGGCTGGCAGGGGTTGACCAGCGGACCAAGCAGGTTGAAGCACGTAGGCACGGCGAGGGCTTTCCGTGTGGGACCCACGAACTTCATGCCGTAGGCGAAGAGCGGGGCGTGGAAGTAACATATCCCCGCCTCGTCGAGCGAGCAGCGAAGAGTATCCACGTCGTCGGTGAAGCGCACGCCGAACTCCTGCAAGACGTTGCTTGCCCCGCTCACGCTCGTGCTTCCGAAGTTGCCGTGCTTCGACACTTTCCTCCCCGCCCCGGCAACCACGAAAGCGGCGCAAGTGCTTATATTAAACGTGTTCTTCCCGTCGCCTCCAGTGCCCACGATGTCTATGGTGTCGTAGTCCGAGAGGTCTACCTTCTTGCCCGTCTCAAGCAGTCCGTCGCGGAAGCCCAGCAGCTCGTCCACGCTCACGCCCCTTGTCTGCAGAGCCATAAGCAGGGCGGCTATCTGCTGCACGTTATACCGCTCCTCGGTGATGCCTATCATTATCTCGTGCGTTTCCTCACGCGACAATGTCTCCCCGTCAATAAGCTTAGCCAAATATTTCTTCATATCTTTTCAATTAATGTGTTAGCCAGTTGCTCATTATCTTCTTCCCGTCGGGCGTAAGCACGCTCTCGGGGTGGAACTGAATGCCCCGTATGTCGAGCCGCTTGTGCCGCAAAGACATGATGTAGCCCTCACGGCTGAGGCTCGTCGCCTCGAGGCAGGAGGGAAGACTGTCCCTGTCCACAATCCACGAGTGATATCGCCCTACCTCTATCTCCTTGGGCAAGCCCTCGAAGATGTAGTCGTCCGTGCAGATGCTCACGGGTGTCGCCACTCCGTGGAACACGTCGCTCAGGTTGGTGAGCCTGCCGCCGAACGCCTCGCCTATCGCCTGATGCCCGAGGCAGATGCCTAAGATTGGCTTGC
>JAJPZA010000167.1 GCA_021204625.1 Clostridia bacterium
GAAATTTGTGAACGGATTTTTGCGCGAACATATGTTCGCAAACTGGGCCGTTCATTTTACCGCTGCACACAGAGTGCGGCGGGCCGGAAGGTCTTGAAAAACGTTGAAAAAACAGCTCTGTACCGGTGCGGGTGCAATGAAATTAAGCGGTGTTGTATATAGAAAGCTTTTGCTTTTTTGGCAAAGGGGTGTTATAATGGCTCTATCATAATATATTATATGGTAAATTGGGAAAGTTTGCGTTCGGGCTGTTTGCGGGCGCTTTTGGGCTGAGAAGCTGTGAAGACGGATGTATCGGTAAGGAAAGTCCAGACAGGGCATGTGGATCTGCTGCAGAAGGTTCTGGGGACTTTTGATGAAAATCTTAATACGATAGTGCACGAGACAGGCGTCAACGCAAGGCTTGAAGGCACCACGGTGGTTCTTACCGGCAAGGAGGAGTATGTGGCGCTTGCGGCCACTGTTGTGGAAAACCTCTTAAGGCTCGCCGAAGAGGGCGAGACGCCGGACAAGGGAAGAGTGGAGTACCTTTTAGAGCTTGCCCATGAGGGCAGGGCCGGGGACATTTTGAAGCTCTCTTCCGGGACCATAGCCGTTACGGCGAGAGGAAAGCCTGTCAAGTGCAAGACCATGGGCCAGAAGAGGTACGTGGACTGCATCAGGAAGTCGGACGTGACTTTCGGAATAGGGCCGGCGGGCACAGGAAAGACGTATCTTGCGGTGTGCCTTGCGGTTCAGACGCTCAAGCAGCACCGGGTGGAGAAGATAATTCTCACAAGGCCGGCCGTGGAGGCTGGCGAGAAGCTCGGCTTCCTGCCGGGAGATCTGCAGGAGAAGGTGGACCCGTATCTGCGTCCCCTGTATGATGCGCTGTATGAGATGCTCGGCGTGGATTCGTACGCGAAGTACGTGGAGAGGGGCGCAATTGAGATAGCGCCGCTCGCATACATGAGAGGCAGGACGCTGTCCAATGCGTTCATTATTCTGGACGAGGCGCAGAACTCCACAAGGGAACAGATGAAGATGTTCCTGACCAGGCTTGGAGACGGAAGCAAGATGGTGGTCACCGGAGACATCACCCAGGTGGACCTCCCGGACGGCAGAAGGAGCGGCCTCATACATGCGGCCAGGCTTTTGGAAGGAATTGAGGGAGTGTCGTGCGTGTACCTCACGGACAGCGACGTTGTCCGCAATCCCATGGTAATGAGAATAGTTAAGGCGTATGAGCAGGAAGAGGCTCTTACAGCCGCTAAGAAAGACACCGCCAAAGGGGCGGCGGATGCGAAGACAGAGGCTGCAATGGAAGGAGCGGCTGAGAAGGAGGATGCGGATGGCAAGGAACAATAACAGTTCCCCGGTTGATATAAATGATCCCGTGAACCGTCCCGTGCCCATGAAGGAGCAGTATCCGGAGAAGATTTTCAACGGCGAGCTTTCCAGAAAGCCCGTTGCCGAGAGCATAATCCTCATAATCCTGTTCACGGCAGTGCTCATCGGCGTCATGCTCCTCATGATCCTTATGGACCAGGGGTCCGCAACTTTTCAGTATTTCCAGGACAATTTAATAGGGCTCATAACCACAATCGTGGCCATGTTCCTGCTGTCCATAATAAGCTACGTCTATTTCGTCTTTGAGGACCGGCAGATAATCCTGCACAAGACAAAGCTGCTGGAGCTGTATCTTCTCATCGTTGTGTGCTTCATACTGGACTTCGTGATAGGAAGATACCTCAGCATCTGGGCCAAGCCCATGGTCCTCTTCGCCCTGATAATAGGCATGTTCAAGAAGAACAAGGACGCCATCTTCCTTAATACCATATATGCCGTAATCCTGTTCGTGTTCTCCAGGTTCCTGTACAACAGCGAAATAGCGGCATACGGCATGACGCAGGTGGAGAGCTTCGCGAACTTCCTGTGCGTGTTCTGCGGCGGCATGATTGCCATCTTCATCATCCAGAAGATGAAGACAAGGGTCACGAGCCTCCTGGTTGCATTCATCCTCCTCGTTCCCGTGCTGGTCATAAACCTCATAATGGACCTGCCCAGCGGAGATGTAACCACAGGAACGGGAGTAATAGACGTCATAATATTCAGCGCACTCGGATGCATAATCTCCGTGCTGCTGTTCATGCTTTTGGAGCCCATCTTTGAAGTGCTGTTCAAGGAGCTCACTTCATTCAGGCTCCGTGAGCTCACTGCGGAAAACGCAAGGCTCATAGTCCGCCTCAAGAATGAGGCCCCCGGCACGTACAACCACAGCGTGGTTGTGGCCCAGCTCGCGGCGGCGTGCGCGAGAGCCGTTCATGAAGATGTGGAGCTCACAAGGGCTGCCGCATACTATCATGACATGGGCAAGCTTTCCAACCCCCTGATGTTCTCCGAGAACCAGAAGGGCATGAACTACCATGACCAGTACCAGTATTCCCCCGAGATGTCCGCGGAAATCATACGAGGCCACACGACAAAGGGAGCTGAGTTCATAAAGAGGAATCATCTGCCGGACTTCTTCTCAGACGTGGCAATCCAGCATCACGGCACGATGCCCATAATGTACTTCTACGCCAGAGCCCTCCGTTTAAGCGGAGGCGAGGCCAACATAAAGGATTTCTCATACGTGGGCCCCAAGCCGCAGACCAAGATAGCAGCCATTGTCATGATATCCGACGCCTGCGAGGCTGCGTCCAGGTCACTTAGCAACCGTTCCGTTGAGAACATTGCCGAGCTAGTGAACAAGATCATCCAGGAGCGCCTGACCCTGGAGCAGTTCGAAGAGTGCGACATAACCATGATGGAGCTCAAGCTTGTCCGCGAGGCCATAGTGAAGGAGCTTGCCGGCGTATATCACTCCAGAGTGGCATATCCCAAGCTCAACTTCACAACCTCAAAGAAGTGACTTCCGCCCGATGCGCCTATTTTCCGGCGCCGGGCAAGGCCCATTTTTACGGTCAGGAGCCGGAACGCGCATATGCCTTTCAGAGGCATATGAAGCCCGCATTTGTTTGCGGCATATTATGGCTCGTATTACGAAATGCGCCGGAATATGGCGCATTTTAAGAATCAAGGGGCAAATTTACGAACGGACGGCATATATGCTTAAAATATACTGCGAAGATTATGATTTCACATCCCTTGCCGCCGCCTTTGAAGGCATAGCCAAGGGAGACCCGATGTGCTGCGACGTTATTCTTACGGATGAGGATTACATCCGCGAGCTCAATCGCGAGGAGAGGTCCGTGGACGCTGTGACGGACGTTTTAAGCTTCCCGTCTTTTGACGGCATCCGTGGAAAAGAGCTTAAAAAGGAAGACTGCCCGTACGATATAGACGAGGAAGGGCAGATTATAATAGGCTCCATAGCAGTCTGCAGGAAGCGCTGCGAGGAGCAGGCGGAAGAGTACGGCCATTCATTTGAGAGAGAGCTCAATTATCTTGTCACCCACGGCGTCCTTCATCTTCTCGGCTATGACCACATGACGGATGAGGACAAGGCGGAGATGCGCGCCCTGGAGGAGCAGGTCCTCGCTAAAATCGGCCTCTCCAGAGACTGAAGCTGGCAGGCCCGGCGTCTTCCGGCAGAGGCAGTTTGCACAGAGAAAAGGTTATTGTGCGTAATGCACAAAAAAAACAGACATAACACAGACATAACACAGACATAATACAAGGATATACTGCATACAGTGAGAAGCGGTTTCATAGGATTAATAGGAAAAGCCAACGCCGGGAAGAGCACGCTTGTGAATGTGCTTGTGGGCGAGAAAGTGGCCATAACATCACCCAAGCCCCAGACTACGAGGACTACAATTATGGGAGTCCTCACCAAAGCCAATTACCAGCTGGTGTTCGTGGACACGCCGGGAATATACAAGACCATGACATACCTCGGCGAGGTCATGAAGAGGTCCACGGAGGATGCTGCAAAGGACGTGGATTTCATCCTGTACGTCGTGGACGGGCATGAGGGGATTTCGGATGATGACATCCGTCTCATGAAAAAATACGTCTGCGGGAGCACCCCTGCGGCCATTGCATATACGAAGATAGACATCATGCCCAAGGAGCGCATAGCGGAGGACGTCGTAAAGATAGCAGAGGCCGGTATAGACAGGGACGTATTCCCCATCTCAGCGAGAACCCACACGAATATAGCCAAACTGGAGCGTTATCTTGCTTCCCAGATGCCGGAAGGGGAGAAGGTCATAGAGGACGACATAATCTCAAACAAGGGAGACCGTTTCATGATCTCCGAGATAATGCGCGAGAAGCTCCTTCTAAAGCTCAACGAAGAGGTCCCCCACGGCATAGCCGTCGTAATAAACAGCTTCAAGCTCCAGGACAACGATGTGTATGACATCAATCTGGACATCATCTGCGAGAAAAAGAACCATAAGGCCATAATCATAGGCAAAGAGGGCAAGACCCTCAAGGAGATCTCCTCTTTTGCGCGCAAGGACATGGAAAAGTACCTGGGCAAGAAAGTATTCTTGACGGTATACGTCCGTGTGGAGGAGAACTGGCGCAGCAAGCCCGGCCTTGTGAAGGACATCATTGAGATTTAACCAATAGCAATCCCACAGAAGAAACATATTGCAATATGCATCAAATACAGGCGTATGTAGGCCTCCAAAGGTTCATAAATGCCGGGTCCTGCCCTTTGTGCGGGCGGCATTAAATAACGCATATGTGCCTGTATAGGCGCATATATGAAAAGGATGGACATTTTAACAGAGGCGCTCGTGCTGAAGGCCGCGGGCTATGGCGAGAATGACAGGGTTCTCACGCTGCTCACGGCTTCGCAGGGCAGGATAACGGCAGGAATAAAGGGAGTCAGAAAGGCTGGGGCCAAGCTGAAATACGCGGCGCAGCCCTTTTGCTTTGCTCAGTATTCGCTGGCCTTAAAGGGCAGCAGATATACCGTAACCAACTGTTCAGAGTGCGAGAGCTTCTATGATCTCCAGCAGGATATCGTGAAATATTACGCCGGCTGCGTGGTCCTTGAGGTTGCGAACAATCTCACCTATGAAGGGGCGGACTGCACGGAGATGCTCCTGCGGTGCGTAAAGACCCTCACGGCCATCTGCCAGAATGAGGACACAGCCATAATACGGTATCTTATGGATACTCTACGGGATTCCGGGTACGGTCTTCTGCCGGACAAGTGCGAGATCTGCGGCAAGTCTCTTGTGGATGCGGACAAGCTTCGCATAGACCTGGATACGGGGGCTTTCACCTGCTATGACTGCGGAGACGGCGTTGGCACTTCCGGCTCCACATACAATCTGCTCCGTTTCCTGGACGGAAGGTCTTATGACGAGACCCGCATAAACGAGGACGCAAAAAAGCGCGCCCTCAAGCTCATACGCCGCTATGCCTCATACAAGATGGGCATGGAGATAAAGAGCCTGGATGAGTACATCCAGCTGCTGTAAACGCACCATATGCCAGCACAAAACAAGGCCCGAACTTGCCGTCCGGGCCTATGCAATGTCTGCCTAACAGATACATACTTAGTATAGCAATTATTTATCTCGATAGTGTGAACCACACTGTATGATATAAAGTTGATTGTTGTCTATACGATAGACAATCCTGTTCTTTTGATCAATTCTTCTGCTCCAAAACCCGGCTAAATCAGCTCTAAGTAATTCAGGTTTGCCAATGCCAGAATTTCCATTTCTTTCAATATCTTTTAGTATTGAAAGTATACGCTTATAAGTATTCTTATCATGCTCCTGCCAGTAGAGAAAGTCATTCCATGCGTCATCACTAAAGATTTTCTCCATCGTAATCTACCTCATGAATGGTGCCTTCTCCTGCTTCTATTTGAGCAATGGATTTTTTCAGTCTTGCGATATTCTCTTCAGACCAAAAAGGGTCAGAACAGGCAACATCAAATGGAATCCTTCTTTCATATGCAATTTTCCTAGCACACATGTTGAGTGCAACAGATAAGGATAGACCCATTTCTTTGCAAGCTGAATCCGCCATAATTTTAATATCGTCATCAATGCGAACATTCACCTGAGCCATAATCGGTGTTCCTCCGTATATTTACCAAAGTTCTACGATAACTATCTTAGCATGTCTTGCTGAAAATGTAAAGCTTTTTTTATCATTTTGCTATATTTTGCTATAAAATTATGCAAATTTGATAGAATATTATGCTGACAATCTTTGTATGTCCATATGGGAGTATTTGAATGGGAGTATTTGATTAAGTGATGATATCGTTGTAAAGTGAATGATGTCTTTCAGGGTTGTTTAGGGTGAGTTAACTTTGTCGCTCTAAAGCTCATGCGCCGCTATGCCTCATACAAGATGGGAATGGACATAAAGAGCCTATATGAATACATACAGCTCCTGTAATATCCTCAATTCAACTACACAAGCAACAGTAAAGCATGGACGCTCAGTCCGGGCTTTTGCATTCATTCTTGCTTTCAAGCCTTCTGCACGGAAAAGCGAAGAGGGGTCAGGTCTTTATCCATGGCATCATTGAGGTTCTTTGTGTTGGTAAACGGACCGTAAAAGTTATCTGCCAAATATTTCTCTTCATCCTCCGCAGATGCAGCCGCCAATTCTGCAGGGACATGTACGCGGCCGCGGCACTGACGCACATATACACCGGTTACCACGCTGTATACAAGCATGTTTTGCGAATCTATCTTCTGGCTCCATGAACCTTCCAGTATTCCTTGCAGCTTTTCGAGGCCTTTGGATTTGTCCGGATTGCGGTTTGGCTTTATAGTTTCAATAAGGCTGAGAATGCGCTTATATGTCGCTCTGTCCGTGGCCTTCCAGTAACGGAGATCATCCATAGCCCTTTTACTCATTATTGTCAATAGCATCGCTGTTTACCTCATGAATTTTTTCTTCTCCGGCTTCAAACTGTGCCATTTTGTTGCGCCGTTTTGCCTTTGTTTTCCATGGATCAATAATACCACACAAGGTTTAATGAGTAAAGTCTGAGACGGCAGAATCCGGCTTAGTGCCGTGCGTTTTGGCGAGCGCAAGGCTTGGTTTTTGCGTATTGGAGGCCGTGCGGGGACATGGAAAGGGTGTGGTGTTTTTGCACAAATTCCGGTGTGCATGACGCTGTAGAGGACTGTGCGGAAGAGGTAATGGACAGACTGTGTGGATTATGAATGTGAAATATTCGCAACTTTTTTGTTAGAATATGGCATTAGGACCTTTTTTTTTGCAATTTGCACTGTCAAATGGTTGCTAAAAAACCGGAGATAGATTATTATGTGATATGGATACAGAGTTATCTAATTAGACGGAGGAAAAAATCACACATGGCTAAGAAGTATTGTTACCTCTTCTCTGAAGGCGATGCGTCTATGAGAGCTCTTCTGGGAGGAAAGGGTGCCAACCTCGCAGAGATGACCAACATCGGCCTCCCCGTTCCCCAGGGGTTCACGATTACGACGGAAGCGTGCACGGCATATTATGATGACGGGAAAGTCATCAACCCGGAGATTGAGAATGAGATCCTTCAGTACATCAAGAAGATGGAGAAGATCTGCGGAAAGAAGTTCGGAGACAAGGAGAACCCCCTGCTTGTATCAGTCAGGTCAGGAGCCAGGGCATCGATGCCCGGCATGATGGACACCATCTTAAACCTCGGCCTTAACGAGGACGTTGTCAACACCATGGCTGCAAAGTCCAACAACCCCCGCTGGGCATGGGACTGCTACAGAAGATTCATACAGATGTTCTCGGACGTCGTCATGGAAGTCGGCAAGAAGTACTTCAATGACCTCATCGACCAGATGAAGGACGCCAAGGGAATCACGTCAGACCTGGACCTCACGGCGGAGGATTTCAAGACCCTCGCGCGTCAGTTCAAGGAAGAGTACAGAAACCAGATCGGCAAGGACTTCCCGGATGATCCCAAGGAGCAGCTCTTCGAGGCCATCAAGGCCGTGTTCCGTTCATGGGACAACCCCCGCGCCAACGTGTACAGGATGGACCATGACATCCCTTATTCCTGGGGCACCGCGGTCAACGTTCAGATGATGGCGTTCGGCAACATGGGAGACTGCTGCGGCACAGGCGTTGCCTTCACGCGCAGCCCCTCAACCGGCGAGAAGGGCCTTATGGGCGAGTTCCTTGTAAACGCCCAGGGCGAAGACGTCGTTGCCGGCGTAAGAACACCGAGGCCCATCGCAGAGATGGCCGAGACCCCCGGCCTGGAAGGCGCATATGCACAGTTCCAGGAAGTCACCAAGATCCTTGAGGACCATTACCGCGACATGCAGGACATGGAGTTCACGATTGAGAACGGCCATCTCTACATGCTCCAGACCCGTAACGGAAAGAGAACGGCGCAGGCCGCTATAAAGATTGCCTGCGACCTTCTGGACGAAGGAAAGATCACAGAGCAGGAAGCTCTGATGCAGATAGACGCAAAGTCCCTCGACATGCTTCTCCATCCCACATTTGACACAGAGGAGCTTGCCAAGGCGGACAAGAACAACGTGGTCGGCAAGGCCATCGCGGCTTCCCCCGGAGCCGCAGCCGGAACCATAGTCTTCACGGCAGAGGACGCAGCCAAGGCCGGAAAGGCAAAGAAGAAAGTAGTGCTCGTGCGCCTTGAGACATCCCCCGAGGATATCGAAGGTATGAAGTGGGCTCAGGGAATCCTCACAGTCCGCGGCGGACAGACATCCCATGCGGCCGTTGTAGCCCGCGGAATGGGAACCTGCTGCGTTTCCGGATGCAGCGAGATCAAGATGGATGAGGAGAACAAGTGCTTCGAGCTCTCCGGCAAGATGTTCCATGAAGGAGATCCCATCTCCCTGGACGGTTCCACCGGAAAGATTTATGACACCATAATCCCCACCGTTCCCGCAGATCCTTCATCCGGATATTTCGGACGCGTCATGGCAATGGCGGACAAGTACGCAGCCATGGACGTAAGAACAAACGCGGACACTCCGAGAGACGCAAAGCAGGCCGCAGCGTTCGGTGCAAAGGGCATAGGCCTTTGCAGAACGGAGCACATGTTCTTCAACCCCGACAGAATCGGCGCCTTCAGAGAGATGATCTGCTCAGATACACGCGAGGAGCGCGAGATTGCCCTTGCGAAGATTGAGCCCATGCAGCAGGCAGACTTCGAGGCCCTCATGGAGTCCATGAACGGCCAGCCCGTCTGCATCAGATACCTTGATCCCCCTCTTCACGAGTTCGTTCCCACAGACGAGGAAGGCATCGCTCTTCTGGCCCGCGCCCAGGGCAAGACGGTATTCCAGATCCGCCAGATAATCGCAGGACTCCACGAGTTCAATCCCATGATGGGACACCGCGGATGCCGTCTTTCCGTAACCTATCCGGAAATCGCCGTAATGCAGACCAACGCCGTCATAAAGGCCGCCCTTGCAGTCCAGGCCCGTCATCCGGACTGGAACGTTGTTCCTGAGATAGAGGTTCCTTTAGCCGGCGAAGAGAAGGAGCTTGGATTCGTAAAGAAGACCATAACCACAACGGCAGACGCCCTCATCGCAGCTTCCGGCACAGACCTCAAGTACGAAGTCGGCACGATGATCGAGATCCCCAGAGCTGCCATCACAGCGGACGACCTTGCAAAAGAGGCTGAGTTCTTCTGCTTCGGCACAAACGACCTCACACAGATGACATTCGGTTTCTCCCGCGATGACGCCGGCAAGTTCCTGAAGTCTTACTATGACAACAAGATCTACGAGCAGGATCCGTTCGCGCGCCTCGACACCGTAGGCGTTGGACGCCTCATGAAGATGGCCGTCGATCTCGGAAAGAAGACCCGTCCCAACCTCAAGTGCGGCATCTGCGGAGAGCACGGCGGAGATCCTTCATCCATCGAGTTCTGCCACAACATCGGCCTCGACTACGTCAGCTGCTCACCTTACCGCGTGCCCATCGCACGCCTCGCCGCTGCCCAGGCCAACATCAAGAACCCCCGCAAGTAATTCCACAACCATGTGTAATAAAGGCCCGCGTCCCCGGATGCGGGCTTTTATCATGCCCGTTTTCGCCATTGCCACGCATATATGCGCCGGACAGGCTCCGATCCTGCCTGCCTTTTTTTGGGGCTGGATCCGGACCAAATTCCGTCATAACGGCCATATGCTAGGGCCCGTCATGGAAAGGTGCACAAATATGCTTCAAACATCCGCTTGCAAGGTAAGAATATGATATGATACTGCCGTCAATGGATTCAGGTCCGCAGGGCAGGATAGGGAGAGGCATCTCATTTGAGCAGTGTCCGGCTGCGCGGGCCTTCCTATGCATACTGCACGGCCAGCGGAAGGCTGTCTGCACAAAGATACCGGTTTTTGAATGGCGGTTTTTGGAAGTTGAATTTGTTTGCAAATGAACATGCAACGCTTGAAATGAACATTTTTGATGCTCATTTCATATGAGAAATTGCTGTAAAACGACATGGTTTGACCATTGCTTTCTCTTTTATTATGGTTGATGTGCTTTCATGCAGGAGGTCCGCTGCGGTTTCGCTTTGGATTCGGCGCATATGGCACAGACCGGCTTTCCAACAGAGCTGGACAACAGTGTGAACAATATGGTTTTATCCAACAGGGGCGCCCCTGTTGGCATGGACTACATGCGTAGTCCATGCATTCATTCTTACAGCCTCAACACGGCAGGGGTGCGCTGAACGGATTTTCCGGTGCAGTTGCAGGTAAAGGCATGAATATGCCGCGCATGTCTGCATCCGCCGTTTTGCACATGTCCGGAAATCCGGCGCAATGCTTTTCTGCCGTCCATGAAATTGAAATTGCCATGGCCTGTCCTGCCGAAGCCGCCCGTCAGGGGAGAGATGCGGGCGGGCTCACAGTTTCATTTTCAGTAAGTAAGGAGGTTTGGAATGAAAATAAGCAAGCTTATATCGCCTTTCCGCGGTTTGGCTGGCACTATGGCCGCTTTGCTTGTCCTGTCTGTTGTGGGGTACGGAATCGCAGACACATACAGGGATACGGTGGACGGAGCTCTCGGAACGGAAAGTTACGAGATCAGCGTTGATAATCCCAAATACGTGTCAGACTATGATTCCGACAAAGAAATGATGGCGGCGGCAAAGGATATTGCAATCAGGGAAGGAGAGGAAGGAACGGTCATAATGAAGAATGACAACGGTGCGCTTCCTCTTTCCACAAGCAAGGTCGCTCTTTTCGGTGTGGGCGCATATAATCCATATATGAGCGCGGCCGGGAATGACGATCAGGTAAAACTTGTGGACGCCCTTGAAAATGCCGGATACACAATTGACCAGAACGTTTCAAATGTATACACTTCCGCAGGCATCAAGCCCAACACAAGCGTGGGAGACTGGAAGGACACCTTCACAATCAATGAGCGCTCGCTGGATGATCTTCAGGAGCTTTCAGGCGTTTCAACCAGCTGGTCAGCCACGCTTTCGTCTGACACTACAGCCATATGCGTGTTTACGCGCGGCGGCGGCGAGGGCAATATGTACAAGCCCGGCTCAGCCGTTGACTATAACGGACAGCCGGCATCCTCATACTGCGGCAATGATCCGCTTGCCCTTTCGGACATAGAGCTCGGAGTCGTTAAGTCCGCAAAAGAGAAGTGCGGCAAGGTTATCGTCCTCATCAACTCAGGCAACGCTATGGAAATCGGCGAGATAGCGGCCAGCGGCTCCGCCGAGGCTGACGCCATCGCATACATCGGCGTTCCCAACGATTATCAGTTCACGGGAATCGTCAACGTTCTGTCCGGAAAGGACAGCGACGGTAATTTCCTCAATTCAACAGGAGCCCTTTCCAACAGCTACGTGTACAACAATCTGTCTGCTCCCGCTACAGTGAACATGGGCGGCGATTATTATTCAGACTATACCCTTGTAAATGCAAATGAGGAGAACGGCTGGGATTCCAGATGGGGCGAAGGCAAAGAGATTTCAAACGGAATACCGACAAGCTCATTCTCCAGCAAGGATGAAACAGGCCTTGACACATACAGCGGCGGCCAGTACATAGTTGAGGCAGAGGGAATTTACGTCGGGTACAAGTATTACGAGACAAGGTATTTCGACTCCGTGGCCAACACATCCTACAATGCAAATTCCACAGCAGGCTCCACGGACGGACAGGCCTGGAATTACAGCAAAGAGATGCTGTACACCTACGGGTACGGCCTCTCATATCTCGATTATGAGCAGAATATCAAGAGCGTTAACGTGGACAGGACGCCGAACGGATACACCACGGCCGTTGTGACCGTGACGAACAAGAGCAACACGGACGGAAAGTTCCTTGCCCAGCTGTACGTTCAGCAGCCTTATACGGAATATGACAGAACCAATCTTGTGGAGAAGTCTGCCGTGATGTTTTTAAGCTCCGCCAAGGTTGACGTCAAGGCGAACAGCTCGGCTGATGTTGAGATTTCTGTTCCCACGAAGTATCTTGCAAGCTATGACTCCAACGAGGCTAAGACGTACATCCTGGATGACGGCGATTATCTCTTCACGGCCGCAGCCGGAGCTCATGAGGCGGCCAACAACTTCCTCAGCTATCTCGGATATACCGCTGACAGCAGCGCCAGCATGGATGCGGACGGAAAAGGCGCTACGGTTGTCTGGAACGACCTGAGCAGCCTGGACGCGACAACATATGCGACTGAGAATGACACTGTCATAACAAACGTCGCAGACAATGCAGACCTCAATTACTGGCTTCCCGGAACAGTCACATATCTTTCCAGGCAGGACTGGGAGAGCACATATCCCGTAAATTACAACGAAGTCAATGACGGCCAGGGAGTGTCTCTTGCGAAGAGCTCAAAGAAGGACGAGTGGATTTCCGAGATCCGAGGAGAGCAGTACACGATAAACAACAACGGACCCGAGGCTGAAAACGTAGACGGGCTCGACGGAGAGTACAGGTTCAATCAAGAGCAGATTGGCGCTCTCTCATATGAGGATTTCACGAACATCAATTCAGATTACTGGAACGGACTTGTGGCACAGATATCCGTCAATGAGGCCATAGGAGCAGTTCTTCACGGCGGATCTTCATCAGACACGCTTACTTATGTGGATAATCCCGTCGTAAAGCAGTACGAAGGGCCTACAGGCGTTCAGACCACATACACCTGGACTGAGTACGAGACGGATTCGGACGGCAACTATGTATGTGACGAAGACGACAATCCTATAGTGGCTGAAACCGGAACATACAAGTTCTACATCAATTCACAGACTCTTCTCAGTTGCAGCTTCAATCCGGATCTTGCATATGAGTGGGGGCTTGTCGAAGGCAACTCATCACTTTGGACACAGGCTTACGATTACTGGGGCTCCGGCCTTACGCTCAACAGGACTCCATACAACGGCCGCAATTACGAGTACATCTCTGAAGACCCCATGCTCACTAATGTCATCGGATACGGCGTCATAAAGGGAACGGTTGAGAAGGGAACGATCTGCGGCCCCAAGCACATGGGATTCAATGACCAGGAGCACAACCGCAACGGCGTGGCTGAATACATGACAGAACAGAAGTTCAGGGAGACCGACCTTCGCGGATTCCAGGGAGCTTTGGATGACGCCAACGGACTGGCAGTCATGATAGCGTTCAACCGCATTGGACCCGTGAACGCATCCCACCATGCCGGAATGCTTCAGACCATACTCCGCGGAGAGTGGGGATTCAAGGGCCTTATCTCAACGGACATGTGCAATGACGTTTATTATTTCGACGGCCCTTCAATGATAATGGCCGGCATCACTCAGGTTGCAGATTTCGCCGCAGGCAACAGCTATATCAGTAGTGACGGAACCAACTATGACAAATCCGATTCCAACTGGACGTACATAACAATCAACAATGTGAAGAACGACGCGACCCTTGTAAACCAGGCGCGCGAGAACCTCAAGTACCAGCTGTACGCCTTCGCGAACAGCGCAATTCTCAACATGTCCACAACCAGGGTTACTCCTTGGTGGGAGACCGCATTCAAGACGCTCACAATCGTCAGTGCCGTTCTCTTCGCAGTATTCGGTGCCGCATGGATTGTATGCGAGCTGATTCCCAGAAAGAAGGAGGACTGATATGAA
Source organism: Clostridia bacterium (assembly GCA_021204625.1). Lineage (GTDB taxonomy): Bacteria > Bacillota > Clostridia > Christensenellales > Borkfalkiaceae > Coproplasma. The sequence goes on from JAJPZA010000167.1 coordinate 14,072, forward strand.
CTTTGTAAAGAAGCAGACAGCCAGCACATGGATTACGCTCATAGTGCTGATTCTTGCGCTCGTTTCCGTAATCATTTACGGCGTCAACGTTTCAAGTACCGGATATTTTAAATCCATAACGTCGTCCACCGTCGTGGTAAGCTCTGTCTTTGAGCTTATCATCCTTGTCGCGATACTCGTTCTGGCCCAGTTCAAGCTGAAGGGATACCTAGGACAGGTAGAGAATCTCATCGTGGGAGCTCTCAAGGTCGTAGCCGCATTCCTTCCCATCCTTGCCCTTCTCGCATTCGTGAACGTGCGCGTTGACGGCCTCGGATACGTGCTTGGCTCCAGCGAGGAAATCAAGGACACAATCCAGACGGCTGAGAACATGTCCTCTTGCTATACAGCAATAGCCGGATTCGTATTCTATTTCATCACCGCGATTGTCGCCATCGTAGGAGCGTTCTTCAGGCCCTACGGAAAAGCCGGCGAAACCGCCAAGAATGCCGCATAGCGTTATATCCGTTCATACAGCTGAATGAACTTAAATCCGCCCATGCCAGTCCCCCCGCTGGCGGGCGGATTTCTTTTGCCCGCCGCATGCGTGCCAGACATCCGGCGTCTCCGGATATTTGTTTTCCGGGTTTTTGACGCCGCCGCATGCGGGCGCCAAATTATAATGCCGTCAGCCAGGAGCCCGGCCCGTCCGGTTCTTTTCCCAAGGGGCTTGCACGGACTTTTTGCAATGCGTATAATTATGTTGCTGGTTCGCAAAAATTGTGTTTTTGATTCAAAATGAGCATGAAATGAACAAAATGAGCAGAAGTGATGAATACGTAGGTGTGAAATAAACAGCAAATGAACACGGTTTGACGATTATATAGCCATATTATATATTGTCTACGCTGATATGCAGGCAGGATTTCGAGCGGACATTTTGAAATGTTGCGCATACAGGCACGGCGGTTTCCCGCGGGGGCGGGAACCGGAACAACTGAACAACAGGAACCAAAGGGGTACCCCTTTGGCACGGACTGCAGGTGCAGTCCGTGCATGCACTCTATTTGCCATCTGTTTTTGCGGGGTACATGAAACAGGCTCCTGACAGTGTCCGGGCGGCTGCCGGCTGAAAAACGGCATTTGGAACATTCAACGGCATCCGGGCCTCTTCAGCCGTCTGCAGGGGGGTAATGCAGACGATAGAACCCACAGATTTCATTTTTCAATAAGTAAGGAGGTTAAAGATGAAATTCGGCTCTTGGATTTCGCCTCTTCGCGGCGTGACTGCCGTAATGGCTGCCATTATGGCCCTGTCCGTTACAGGCTACGCTCTCGCCGATTCATGGAGAGGCTCCGTGGATGACATGCTGGGTACAAGCAGTTATGAGATTGATGACAGCGGCGTTGCTGAGACAGAGTACAAGTCCACATACAGTACAGCAGCTGAAATGATGCAGGCAGCCAAGGATATATCCATCAAAGAAGGACAGGAAGGAACAGTAGTCATGAAGAATGACAATAGTGCTCTTCCTATTCAATCCGGAACAACGCTTGCTTTCTTCGGGCTGGCTTCATATGGCACATACGAAGCATCAGATGACCTGAACGGAGGAAACGCCGATGCTGTGACAAGTGTCTATGCAGCATTTGAGGATGCCGGTTTTACTGTCAACGAAAAGCTGCAGGAAGTTTACAACGCAGCTATGAACAGGCATCAGGAAGAAGTTGATCATACTTACTACACCTCACTTGACTGGGTTTATGACATAGGACCCCAGACAACTGTAGGCGACATGACCACCTTCAACAACAATGAGCTCAGCGTTGACGACATCATCAAGGCTGCCAAAGCAAAGGACAGTTCCATCACCGTGAACTCCACAAGCGATTTGGGCATAACGAAAGATGAAACAGTCGGCATCGTAACCATCGCAAGGGCCGGCGGCGAGTCCAACACATACCTGCCTCTGTCCCAGGCTAATCTGGATTCAAGCAGTGAGGATTATCTTCCTTCATCTGCAAAAGCGGTTTTAAGCTCAGACGGGAAGACCATTACATATGAGGGAACCACAAAGGACGCTCTGGAGCTTTCTGACAGTGAGCTTGCTGTCATCAAGACAGCAAAGAGCCTGTGCAGCAAGGTCATCGTGCTTCTCAACACAAGCAATGACATGATGATCAGCAGCATCACAACCAGCGGGGATTACGAGGCAGACGCCATCGCATACATCGGCGTTCCCAACGACTATCAGCTCACCGGCGTCGTGAACGTGCTTGACGGCACAGCCAACTCGACAGGCGCTCTTACAGACACCTATGTCGTAAACAACGAGTCTCTGCCTTCAATGCAGAACTTCGGCGGTGATTACTACAGCGACTACACGCTTGTAAACGCCAGCTCCACAAACGGCTGGGATTCCAGATGGGGCGAGGGCGCAGAGATTTCCAACAAGCCGCCGGTAAACTCATTCTCCGCAAATGATGATACAGGCAACCCTTCATACAGCGGCGGCCAGTACATCGTAGAGGCAGAGGGAATCTACGTAGGCTACAAGTACTACGAGACCAGATATTATGATTCCATCATGGATGCCTCCGGAACGAGTGCAAACGACAAAGCAGGATCCACAACCGGCAACGCCTGGAGCTATGATGATGAAGTGGTATATCCTTTCGGATACGGCCAGTCTTATCTGGATTACACACAGGAAGTTGATACCTCTAAAAATTCAGACGGCTTCACTAACGGCATTAAGGTTGATAAGCTTGAAAGCGGAGCTATAGATCCGGACGGCTACACAACCGTAGCTGTAAAGGTTACAAACAATACCGATGAAGCAGGATACTTCCTTGCAGAGCTCTATGTGTCCCAGCCTTACACATCATATGACCAGAACAATGCGGTAGAGAAGTCTGCCATCATGTTCCTCAACTCCAAGAAGGTCACAGTTGCAGCCAACAGCTCCCAGACAGTTGAGATCAGCGTGATGACCAAGTATCTCGCAAGCTATGATTATACAACGGCCAATAATAATAACGGCGGATACATCCTGGACTATGGCGTTTACTACTTTACGGCGGCCAACGGCTCACATGAAGCGGTACAGAACGTCATTAAGGAAGTGGACAGCACAAAGCTTTCAGACTATACAGGCACAACAGTCGGCATATGGAAATATGGTGAAGGAACCGAAACCACTCCCGATACAACAACATTCGCAACAGACAACGGCACAACAATCAGCAACGCTGTTGAAGACTATTCAGACATGAACAGCTGGATCAGCGGATCCGTAAAGTATCTCACACGCTCAGACTGGACTACATTCCCCATCAACTACAATGAGCAGTATTACAGCAATGACACACTGACAACAGGTGCCATATCCCTTGCAAAGAGCACCAAAACATCCGACTGGGTAGCAGAGCTCAGAGGACAGACATATACAATTACTGAGACAGAAGAGCAGGTTGAGAATGTGGACGGCATTGACCTCGGGTATGAGTTCAACATTGAGCAGCTCAATGCAATAAACGAGACAACCGGCCGCGCAAACTACATGGACATTGACAACGATTACTGGACCAACCTGGTAGCTCAGCTTTCAGTCAATGAGGCAGTAGGCGCCATAATACACGGCGGCTCACAGACAGATAACCTGAAGTACGTGAACAACCCCGTGATTTCCCAGCACGAAGGAGTCAACGGATTCTCCGGAACATCCGCGGAAGGCTATAACTACAATGTAAGCTCACAGACACTTCTCGGATCAAGCTTCAACCCTGACCTCGCTCTTGAGTGGGGCGAAGTGGAAGGCAACTCCGGACTGTGGCTGCAGTATTACAACCTCTGGGGCACCGGACTTACACAGCGCAGAACACCGTACAACGGACGCAACTACGAGTACATCTCCGAGGATCCCATGCTCACAAACGCAATGGGCTATGGCATCATCAAGGGAACGCTTGAGTTCGGTATCCTTTGCGGACCCAAGCACATCGGATTCAACGATCAGGAACACAACCGCAACGGCATCGCCGCATACATGAACGAGCAGAAGTTCAGAGAGACGGACCTTAGAGGATTCCAGGGCGGCATGGAAGACGCCAACGGACTTGCCGTAATGGTAGCTTTCAACCGTATAGGACCCATGAACGCCTGCCACAGCCAGGGAATGCTGAAGCAGATCATGCGCGGCGAGTGGGGCTACAAGGGGCTCATCTCCACAGACATGATGAATGACTGCTACTACTTCAACCCCGAGTCAATCGTAATGGCAACGGTAACCCAGGTTGCAGACTTCTCAACCAACGACAGCTACATTTCAGCAACGAACAGCTACAATATGTCAGACGCAAGCTGGTCATACCTCACAATCAACAAGGTAAAGGTGGACAACAACCTTGTCACCCAGGCCCGCGAGGACATGAAGTATCAGTTATATGCATTCGCCAACAGTGCAGTGCGCGGTGTCGAGACAGAATCTGTGACTCCTTGGTGGGAAGCAGCTCTCATCGCCGTCATCGCAGTCAGCGCAACGCTGTTCGCAGTCGGCGCCGTCGCTCTCGTCACATGCACTGTATTCAAAAAGATAAAGAAGGAGGAGGACTAATATGAACTTCATTAAAAAGCAGACTGTCAGTTCATGGCTCACCCTCGTTGCTTTCATACTCGCAATCGTTGCTGTGGCAATGTTCGCATCCGGCAACAACAGTGCCGTTGCCGCAGGACTGTTCGGAACATTTGACACAAGCGACCTCATGGCCGAGTCCGTCATTGAGATAATCTTCCTTGCGGCAATCATCGCCCTTTCAGAGTTCAAGCTCGGCGGAATCATCGGCGATATCTTTGAATGGGTTGTATGGGCGCTCAAGATTCTTGTCTGCATCCTCCCCGTTCTCGCACTCATAGGCTTCCTTGGCATGAGAGTCCAGGGCCTTGCAAACCTCTACTTCTCAGATGCGAACATACAGGCTACAATGCAGACAGAGGAGAACCTCGCGGCAGCATCCCAGGCCATTGCCACAGCCATCATATACGGCGTGACAGCAGTCGTCGCTGTAGTCGCTGCTTTCTTCAGACCCTACAAGAAGGTCAAGGCTTCAGCCGCCGTGGCATAATCGCCGGGACGATCTGAATACAGCTTGATATACGGATAGTATAATTTATGCCTTCCGCCCTTCCGGTGCTCGGGAGGGCGGATTGTCATAAAATCTGGCGCAATATGCGCCTTCCAGACGGCGCCCTGTGCCGTCTGGAAGGCGGACAGGGGCCGGGAAATGTCAGAATCCGGAGAGCAATGGTGTCTGGCCCATATGCAGGCATGCACGGCTCCGGAAATGCGGATTGCGGCATGCCTTGCGGCAATGCGGAAATGCCGCGCGGAAGTGCTTGTGGGAGAGCAAGGAAAGAGCCCTTGCTGTTCATTCTGTTGTTCATTTGGCGGCATATGTGCAGTATTCGGGCAGGCTCAAACATGTTTTGAAAATCCTCCGCAAAAGGTTTAATTTGCGCCGCAAAGGTGTTATAATACGCTTGCATTAAAGAGGCAAGGAGCACTCGGACATGAGAATCACAGATTTCACAACGGAGAATCTTTCATCCGGATGCGTCACGGACAGCAGGGCGCCCCGCTTTTCATTCAAGGCGGAGAGCGCGGTGAAGGGCGCTTATATCGAGGACGCTGAGATTTCTGTCAACGGCTGGGAAAAGCACACAAAGGATCAGATACTTGTTCCGTACGAGGGCAAGGCTTTGGAGCCCTTCAAGGAATATACGGCAAAACTCGTCGTAAGGAACAATGCCAGGGAGGAGGCCTGCGCGGAGACCACGTTCCGCACCGGAAGGCTGGACACGCCCTGGAAGGCTGAATGGATTACAAACGGCTCATACGTCTTCAAGGAGAAGAAGGTGTCGCCGGCTCCCATGACCTTCCGCAAAAAAGTCTCCGTCTCAAAGAAGGTGGCATCCGCCATGGTTTATGCCACGGCCATAGGGCTTTACATATTTGAGGTTAACGGAAAGCAGGCCGGGGACATGTACCTCAACCCCGGATTCACTTCATACAAGCATACGCTGCAGTACCAGACATATGACGTCACGGATCTTCTTAAAGAGGACAACGATTTTGTCGTGACAGTTTCCGGCGGATGGGCGGTAGGAGCTTTCGTTTTCACCAGAAAGAACAGGATAACGGCTCCCAGGCAGGCCCTTCTCATGGAAATCCGCATAGCGTATGAGGACGGCACGGAGGATGTCATAGGCACGGATTCAAGCTGGCTTGTTACCATGGACGGCCCCTTCAGGGCGGCGTGCATCTATGACGGCGAGACCTATGACGCCACTGTGGACCTGGATTCCATAAAATGGACCATGGCATCCATTGAGAAAGTGAAGATAAATCCGCAGATTGTGGCAGGGTTCGGGGATCCCATCAGGGCCCATGAGGTCTTTAAGCCCGTGGCCGTATCCCATTGCGGCAATGAGACCATATATGATTTCGGCCAGAACTTTGCGGGAGTCATCCGCGCGAAGATAAACGGCAGGGCCGGGCAGACCGTCACCTTCCGCCATGCGGAAGTGCTGGACAAGGACGGGGCCCTGTTCACGCAGATACTGCGCTCCGCGAAAGCCACGGCAATATATACGTGCAAAGACGGGGAGCAGACCTATTCCCCCAGGCTCACGTACATGGGATTCAGGTACGTCGGTGTGTCCGGAATAGATGATGAGAACATTGAGATGGAAGCCGTGGCCCTTTATTCGGACATGAAGAGGGTGGGCGACTTCGAGTGCTCGGACCCGCTCATAAACAGGCTGAACAAGAACATCCTCTGGAGTGCAAAATCCAACCTCATGGATCTTCCCACGGACTGCCCGCAGAGGGATGAGAGGATGGGCTGGACGGGAGACATAGCATTGTTCGCCCCCACAGCGTGCTTCAACTTCGATACATCCCGCTTCTATGACAAGTGGCTTTGCGACCTCCGTTCGGAGCAGCACCGCTCCGGCGGCGTGAACAGCACGGTTCCCGCGCAGGGGTACGGCTTCCCGGCCACAATGCCTCCCATTGCCGTGGATTTCTGGGGAGACGCCGCGGTCCTCGTTCCCTGGGCCGAGTACCAGTCCAGAGGGGACGTGAAAATCCTTGAGAAGAGCTACGAGTCCATGAAAAAGTACGTAAAGGCGTGCAAGTTCTGGGCGGGGCTCTTCAGCTTCGGCAAGCGCAGGTACATCTGGAAGAACCTCAACTTCCTGCATTACGGAGACTGGGTGTCCCCGGACGCCCCTAAAATGTCCCAGTGGCAGGGCAGGCACAAGTACACGGCCACAGCCTCGCTGCAGCATACAAGCTCCATAATGGCCGAAGCCGCAAAAATCCTGGGCAAAGCCAAGGACGCGGAGTATTTCGGCAGGATGGCAGAGCGCACCGCGGACGCGTACGTCTCCGTCTTCACGGACGGCAGCGGAAAGCTCAAGAAGGAAGAGTTCCAGACGGCATACGTCCTTCCGCTGGCCTTTGGCATGTTCCCGGAGGGCCAGAAGGAAAAGGCCGTGGAAAACCTTAAGTCCCTTGTGGAAAAGGGCGGCTGCCGCATAGGCACGGGATTCCCCGGAACGCCTTTCATACTCAGCGCCCTGGCGGACAACGGCGCGGCGGACGTGGCCTTCAAAATGCTCACGTGCACGGACTGCCCTTCATGGCTGTATGAAGTGAAATCCGGCGGAACAACCATCTGGGAGCGCTGGGACGGCCTCAATCCGGACGGGTCCGTGAAGCTTCCGGATGACGGCACGGACTGCATGATATCCTTCAACCATTACGCGTCCGGAGCCGTCGGCAATTTCCTGTACACCCGCATAGCGGGCATAGAGATGACAAAGCCAGGCTACAGGGAATTCAACATAAAGCCCTTGGTAGGCGGCGGCATCACATACGCTTCGGCCACGCACGAGTGTCCGTACGGCGAAATCTCCTCAAAATGGAAGATAGAGGACGGCCTCTTCACCCTGGCCGTGAAAGTGCCCATGGGCACCACCTGCGACATCGTCCTTCCGGACGGCACGGAGCGCTGCGTGGACAGCGGCGAATACATGTACACATGCCGGATGCCCGCGGAGCCTGCAGAGGCTGCGGAGTGACATCCGCCGGGGAAACGTGCCTGCCGCATTGAGGATCAACGCAGCCATATGGCACGACCAGAGCCGGTATGCCGGTCATGTGCTCCTGAGAAGAAAGGGCTCCGGCCGGCGGACATGAGCCGCACGGAGCCTCGTTACAGAGCCTCATGGCAGAGCCTCATGACAGAGCCTCACTCACATCAGTAATAATCAATAATACTTACAAAGCATGCAAGGCTTCCTTCGGCGCGCATGCGCCGGGGATGCCCGGATATATAAGAATACATGCAAGCAAAATTATACCAGCAGGAGAAAGATGATTATGGGATTCAAAGAAAGCATGAAAAGCCTTACGCGCAAGAATATTCTCACGGCGCCCTTCATGAAGGAGTTTTGCGCCACAGCGTCCAACATGTACCGTCTCGGATGGGATGAGAGGAACGGAGGCAACATAAGCCTTCTTCTGGACAATGCGGAGCTGGACGAGTACCTTGATTTGGATCATGTGGAAAGGACCATCCCCACAGGGTTCAGGGCGGATGCTTTGATTGGCAAGTGCTTCCTGGTGACAGGCACAGGGAAGTATTTCAAGAATGTTGAGAAGGATCCGGAGACAAACCTCGGCGTCATCCGCATCGCAAAGGACGGAGAGACGGCGGAGCTTCTGTGGGGGTACAAGGACGGAGGAAAGTTTACGTCAGAGCTGCCCGCCCATCTCATGAGCCACATGGCGCGCCTTTCCGTGAACCCGGAGAACAGGGTTGTCATGCACTGCCATCCCACATACACTCTTGCCATGAATTTCGTCCACGAGCTGGATGAGAAGAAGTTCACCCATACCCTCTGGGAAATGTGCACGGAGTGCATAGTCGTGTTCCCGGACGGCGTGGGCGTTCTTCCCTGGATGCTCTGCGGCACCAACTCCATAGGCGAGGCCACGGCCGAAAAGATGAAGGAGTTCCGCCTCGTCATATGGGGCATGCATGGCATATACGGCGCAGGCAAGGACCTGGACGAGACGTTCGGCCTCATCGAGACGGTTGAAAAGGCCGCCCAGATTTACATCCTCACCATGGGCAGGCCCAGGATCAACACCATAACGGACGAGGCCATGGTCCAGCTTGCAGATTACTTCAAGGTGGACTGCCGCAAGGACTTCCTCAACCTCTGATCATGACTTCAGTTTTCGCAAATGACAAATACAGCAGGCCCCAAAGGCCTGCTGTATGATGTTCATTTGCAAAGCTGGTTTTTATACCTCCCGCGTCACGCGGGCGGAATGTGAAATATTCCCGCCCGTATTGACAGCAACCCCCTTTTTGCCTACAATATATACGCAAAAACATGCCCGCCGCAAAAGGCTGCCGCCATGTTTTCCGGCCTCCGGTCCCGGATTCACAAAACGGATTCATGGAAGGGAAACGCTTAAAAGTTGGTTATGACAAGGTTCTTGTCCAGCTTTTTCAGCGGCTCTGCCTCCTTGTTTGAGGCGTTGGTTATCACGAGGTCATAGTACTGGAGAGGAGCGGTGCAGTACGGGGCTGTCTGGCCTATCTTGGTGCGGTCGAAGATGAGTATCCTCTTTTTGGCCCGCTCCATGGCAATCTTCTTTATCTCCATGGCCTCAAGCGAGGATTCGTACGAGCCGCGGGCGTCCGCGCCTGCGCATGAGGTTACGGCAATGTCATAGTTGAACTCCCCGAGCATTCTGGCCGTAAGGCTTCCGTGAACGGCCGTCGTGTTGTATTTCACTTCCCCGCCCGGGAGTACTATTGAGACGTTGTCCTGCTGCGAGGCAGCAAGGGCTATCTGCAGGCCGTTTGTAAACACAGTCTTGTTCCTGAGGTTCAGCCTTTCCACCAAAGCCAGGCATGTGGAGGAGTTGTCTATGAACACCGTGGAAAAATCCGGCATGTTGTGGGTGGCAATGTACGCCACCATGCTTTTCTCCTCCGGGTTCTTGGCCTGGCGAAGATAGATGGACACTTCATCTGCCTTCTCCACATAGATCACGCCTCCGTGCGTCCTCTTCACAATTCCGGCCTTCTCCATCTCCGTGAGGTCCCTTCGGATAGTCGCCGGGCTCACGTACAGGATCTTGGCAAGCTCCTCGACCGAAGCCGCCTTGTTGTCCTTGAGAAGGTTCATTATATCCTTAGTCCTGTCACCGATTTTCATGCGGCGCATCCCCCCCTGGCCATGTTCATTTCCAGGCTCATCTTACCCCGAATGAGCAGGATTGTCAACAGGCGTCATGGGCCCGCGCCCCGGGCGCCCCCGAGCCTTTTCAGTGAAAAGCGGTGCATATAAAGCGTTTTTGCCGCAGATCCGCCTTAAACAGGGCGTGCAAAAAGATTTGCGCGCAAATGCGCGAATGAATCCAAATGAACAGAACACCCGCGCTGCGGCGCCCCTGCGATGCAGGCGGGGCCGTTAACGGAAGACACAAAAATACCATCCACACAAGGTTCAAGGGCAGTTATGTTAGAGTATTTTCTTGCGATAGACATCGGCGCGTCCAGCGGAAGGCACATTGTGGGCCGCTGGGACGGAGACAGGATTGAGACGGACGAAGTGTACAGGTTCCCCACAGGCGTGTGCCGCAAGGACGGATGCCTGGAGTGGGACATAGACCGTCTCTTTGAGTGCGTGGTTTTAGGCATCCGCGAGGCCTTCACGAAGCACCCCGGAATAAAGAGCCTGGCCATAGACACCTGGGCGGTGGACTACGTTCTTATGGACGAAGAGAACCAGCCCATAAAGCCCTGCTACGCGTACAGGGACTTGAGGACCGAGAAGGTCATAGACGAAGTGCACTCAATCGAGCCCTTTGAGAAGCTGTACAAAAAGACGGGCATCCAGTTCCAGCCGTTCAACACCATATACCAGCTGTACGCGGACAAGAAGGCAGGGAGGCTGGACAAGGCCGCAAGCCTTCTCATGCTCCCGGAATACCTTGCGTACCGCCTTACCGGCGAGAGGCGCCGCGAGTACACGAACGCCACGGCCACCGGCCTTGTGAACGCAGAGACCGGGGATTATGACAGGGAAATCACGGACGCCCTCGGGCTTCCCGGAAGGTTCTTTGAAAAGCCCGTCATGCCCGGCACCGCCGCAGGCAGGCTTAAGAAAGGCATAGCGGAATATGTGGGAGGCAACTGCAATGTCGTAATGTGCGCCACCCATGACACCGCCAGCTCCGTGGAGGGAATGGACATAGAGGGAGACAACCCGTACATCTCCTCCGGCACATGGTCACTGCTTGGCATCAAGGTTCCCAAGGCCATAACCACGGACGAAAGCCTGAAGGCCAACTTCACAAACGAGGGCGGCGTGGGATACGTCCGCTACCAGAAGAATATCATGGGGATGTGGATAATTAACGAGCTCAAGAAGGACATCTGCCCCTTCCTGTCATTCCCGGAGATTGTGGCGCTTGCGAAGGCAAGCGGATTCTCCGAGACCGTGGACGTGAACTCCGAGACCTTCCTCTCTCCCATGAACATGAAGAAGGCCTTTGACGACACCCTTAAGACCAGGCCCGCCTGCGTCGGAGACTATTTCCGCTGCGCCACGGCATCCCTGGCGCAGGGGTACAAAAAGGCCCTCGAGGATCTTTCCGCGAACACCGGCAAGACCTTTGAAAAGCTCTACATATACGGCGGCGGCGCGAAGAACACCCTTTTGAACGAGATGACCCAGGAGGCCTGCGGCCTGCCCGTCATCGCCCGTCCCATAGAGGCCAGCGCGCTCGGCAACCTCAAGGTGCAGATGAGGGCATACTACAAGAACAGGCTGTAATGCCGCAATCCGTTCCCTATTATTCCGTTCCCTATTATATTATCCTATTATATTTTTATATTATACGGATATATTATTATATTATACGGACAGGCGGAACGGACAGGCGGAGCTTCCGGCATGGCAGATGCGGGCCATTCGGCCCGGACCCGGATGCGGGAAAGCATATTCCGGTCCTTTTTGGCCCGGAGACCTTCCGGCGGAACGGGTTTTCCCCCGGCTCCCGGAGCAGACTGCGAACGGGGGAGGACAAAACATGAATACATTTGCGGCGCAAAGGCCGCAGAGGCGTAATATAATATGAGCACTATATACGAACTTGCTAAAGATAAATACGCGGAATACGGAGTGGACACAGAGTCCGCTCTTGAAACATTGAAGAATATCCCGGTTTCCCTGCACTGCTGGCAGGGGGACGACGTCCAGGGCTTTGACACGACAGGCGCCCTTTCCGGCGGCATACAGGCCACGGGAAACTATCCCGGCAGGGCAAGGAACTTTGAAGAGCTCAAGGCGGACATCGCATTTGCATGCAGCTTAATGCTCGGCGTGAAGAGGCTCAACCTTCACGCAAGCTACGCAGTGAAGCCCGCAGGGGACTTGTCTGACAGGGACGAAGTGAAGGCGGAGTATTTCAAGCCCTGGGTGGACTTCGCTAAAGAGCAGGGCCTTCAAGGCATAGATTTCAACCCCACGCTCTTCACGCATCCCATGGTAAAGAACGGGCTCACCCTTTCATCCCCGGATGAAAACGTGCGCGCCTTCTGGATAAAGCACTGCATAGCATGCCTCCGCATCTCGGAGTATCTCGCGGACGAGATGGGTTCGCCTGTCCTCATGAACATCTGGATTCCGGACGGATTCAAGGACGTGCCCGCGGACAGGCTCGGCCCCAGGATGCGCCTCAAGGACTCTCTGGACAGGATTCTGGCCAGCGGGTATGACAGGTCCAAGGTCTCCGTGGCCGTGGAGAGCAAGGTGTTCGGAATAGGCATAGAGAGCTACACCGTTGGATCCAGCGAGTTCTACATGAACTATGCCGCAAAGAAAGACATCTGCTGCCTTCTGGACAACGGCCATTATCATCCTACGGAAGTGGTATCGGACAAGATTCCTTCCCTTCTCGCGTTCTATGACAAGATCGCCCTTCACGTGACCCGCGGCGTCCGCTGGGACAGCGACCACGTCATCCTCTTCGAGGACGAGATAAAGGAGATAGCAAAAGAGATAGTGCGCAATGACGCCATCGGGAAGGTAATGCTCTCAATAGACTATTTCGACGCTTCCATCAACAGGATCTCAGCCTGGGTCACCGGCCAGAGGGCCCTGCAGCAGGCGCTCCTTTTCGCCCTTCTTCTGCCCAACGGGGATTTAAAGAAGCTCCAGGACGAGAGCAGGTTCACGGAGCTCATGGCCCTGCAGGAAGAGTGCAAGATGCTGCCGCTCGGGCCCGTATGGAACGAGTACCTCGCCCGCGAGGGGAAGCCGGAGTCATACATCGCCTGTGTGAAGAAGTACGAGCAGGAGGTCCTTTCCGGGAGGGCCTGATGCGCCGGTTCCTGTAAATCCGGCATTATCCGGCTCCCGGATTTCCGGGATTATGCCGCCTGCTTTCCGGCATTGCATTTCCGGCATTATATTACAATATATTAATAGGTTGACTGAACAGCCCCTTCGGGCCCGGCCCGGCAATCCGGGCGGCCGCTCCGGGGGCGGCCCTTTGCCCGCGGCGCATTGTGAACGCTGGATGTAGTTCATGGAACATTGCAAAAATTTCTATGACAAAAAATGAAATTTCACAATCATTATGTGACATTATATATTGCAAAGGGTTTTTCAGTGTGTTAGAATAAAGCAACGATGTTGTTCGTGGTTCACACTTTCACGGAGTTGCTGAAGGCATAAGACTATAAACAACATGGGAGGGAAAAACAATGGCCAACAGAATTGTATTGAACGAGACCAGCTATCATGGCGCGGGATGCATTTCTGAAATTTCCGCAGAGGCTAAGAGAAGGGGATTTTCCAAAGCTTTCGTCTGCTCAGACCCGGACCTCGTGAAGTTCGGAGTCACAAAGAAGATTTTTGACGTACTGGACGCCGCAGGGCTGCCGTACACTCTTTATTCTGAGATCAAGCCCAATCCCACAATAGAGAACGTGCTTTCCGGCGTGCAGGCTTTCAAGGAAAGCGGAGCGGATTATATTATAGCCGTCGGCGGCGGCTCCTCAATGGACACAGCCAAGGCTGTGGGCATCATCATCCGCAACCCCGAATTCTCAGACGTCCGCTCGCTTGAGGGCGTTGCTCCCACAAAGAATCCGTGCGTTCCCATCTTCGCCGTTCCCACGACAGCGGGCACGGCCGCGGAGGTCACCATAAATTACGTCATCACGGACGTCCAGAAGAAGCGCAAGTTCGTGTGCGTGGACGTTCATGACATTCCCGTCATCGCTTTCGTGGACAGCGGCATGATGTCCACAATGCCCAAGGGTCTCACGGCCGCAACCGGAATGGACGCCCTCACCCATGCAATCGAGGGATATATCACGAAGGCCGCCTGGGAGATGACGGACATGTTCCATCTCAAGGCCATAGAGATTGTTTCCAAGTCCCTCCGCGGCGCCGTAAGGGGCGAGAAGGAAGGAAGAGAGGGAATGGCCTTGGGGCAGTACATCGCCGGAATGGGATTCTCAAACGTAGGCTTAGGCCTCGTTCATTCAATGGCTCATGCCCTCGGCGCCGTATATGACACCCCTCACGGAGTCGCAAACGCAATCCTGCTTCCCACAGTCATGAAGTACAATGCGGACGCGACGGGGGAGAGGTACCGCGACATCGCAAAGGCGATGGGCGTTGAAGGCACGGAAAACATGACGCAGGAAGAGTACAGGCAGGCAGCGATAGACGCCGTAGCCCAGCTCTCCAAGGACGTGGGCATCCCGCAGGACCTCAAGGGAATCGTGAAGGAGGAGGACATAGACTTCCTCGCGGATTCCGCAATGGCGGACGCATGCTGCCCCGGCAACCCCAAAGACCCCACAAAAGAGGATGTAGTGGCTTTATACAAGTCGCTGCTTTGATGTTTTGAAGGAGGATGTAGTGGCTCCTTTTAATTAAGTCACTGCTTTGATATATATCTCATGGAAACTGAAGCTGTAAAGAAGAAAAGCGGTGGTTTCAACAGTCCCTTTTTCCGTAGCCAGATAAAGACCGCCAGTGTCTCATTCTTCAAGGAAGGAGTTGTTGGATACCTCGTCGGACCGGCGCTTGCCCTCCTGGCAAACTCCGTTCTGCAGAACTACTTCAACAAGTACATGACCGATGTCCTCGGAATCAGTAGCTGGTGTTCCTGGTTCTTCACATGGCTCCCCGTTATCACAGTCGTGTTCGTAGTACTCGGCAATATACTTGTCGGAAAACTGATGGACAACATGCGCACGCCGATGGGCAAGGCTAGGCCGCTCATCATACTGGCAGTGCCCATCATGCTTGTCGCATTGATTATCCTGTTCATATGCACACCGAACATCACCGGTGCCGACTATGCAGTGGCAGAAGGCAGCGTATTTGCTTCTGACTTCTCCGGAAGATACGTGAGCGTTCTTGTCTGCGTAGCTATCGGATACATCATCTGGTTCGGCCTTGCATATCCCATGTACTTCACGTCTCATGGCACGATGGTCAGCGTATCCACCCGTGAAGGCGGAAAGAGATCACTGCTTGCAACGCTTTCCAACGCCGCAACCCTCGGCGCCGTCGGAATCGCGCAGATGATCATTCCCTTCTTCTATTTCTGGCTGTTCCCGTCAATGACAACAGGCACGTTCGACAAAGACGGAAATGCACTTACAGTCGTAAACGCCGCTTCATCATACAGCGCATGGAAGACATTCTCAATCTGCCTTATCGTTGTATGCTTCATCGGCGCACTGCTTGAGTTCTACTTCACACGTGAGCGTGTAACAGAAGAGTCTCTCAACAGCGAGATCAAGGCTCCGAAGGTATCCGTTCCCATGGGCAAGCAGGCAAAGGCTTGCACAAGCGACGCTTACTGGTGGATTATGATGGTGTTCTTCCTTCTGTACCAGATGGGCGGAATGATGAAGAACGTCTCCATAAGCTACTACAGCATTTCACATTTCTGGAACAACGGCGTTATTGACCAGACATACGGCGGCAACCTTCAGGGAACCCTTGCAATCATCGGCGCAGTTCCCACAGCACTCGGCATGTTCATAGCAGCGCCTATAGCCAGCAAACTCGGCAAAGTAAGGACTATAATCTGCGGTGCAGTAGTGGCAGTAATAGGCGGCATCATCGGATTCATTGCACCGTACAACTTCGGCTGCATATGCGCATCCTTCTGCATCAAGGCACTCGGATCCACGCCTGCAATGTACCTGTCGCTGTCACTTCTTGCCGACGTTCATGACCATTCAGAGGCAAAGCACGGATTCCGTTCCGACGGCTTCTCCATGATGGTATACGGCGCAATCATGGCAAGCTGCTCCGGTCTTGCAACAGGCATCCTTAACCTGCTCATCACAGGATACGACAGTAACGCATATATTGATATATATAACAACCCTGCATTCCAGAACGCAGTTATGTGGCTCTTCATCGGCGGCGAGACGGCTTGCTATCTCGGAATCCTCATCATCATGCTCTTCATGCGTGTTGAGAGATTCTCAGACCGTGACCATGACCTGATTACAGAGCGCCAGATGGCAGAAGCCGCTGCAGCCGGCGTTGAATTCGTACCTGCAGCAGAGAAGCTGAAGCAGCAGGAGCTTGCAGCCAAGGCTCAGGCAGACGAAGAGAGAAAGGCTAAGCTCAAGGCTGACTGCGAGAAGAAAGGACTCAACTTCGAGGTAGAAGAGGCTAAGTATCAGGAGCTCAAGGCAGCAAGAGATCAGGCCAACGCCGTAAAGAAGGCTCAGGCCGCAGAGGCTAAGGCAGCTAAGAAAGCGGCTGCAGCAGAGGCCGCTGAGGCCAAGCGCAAGGCCGCAATCGAGAAGATTGCCGCATCCAAGAGCTTAAGCTTCGAAGATGCCGAGAAGGAATACCAGGCCGCAATCGATGCCAAGGCTGCAAAGAAGGCCGAGGCAGACAGAATTCTCTACGAGAAGGAAGATGCAAAGGACAAGCAGGCCCGTGACGATGACATCCGCTACGACTTCAAGTCCACGCCGAAGCTTCTTGCAAAGGCTGAGAAGAAGGCCGCTGCCGCTTCCGCAAAGGCAGATGCTGCAAAGCAGGCAGCCCAGAGCGGAGATGCAAAGCTTGTCGCCAAGGCAGAAAAGCTTGCCGAAAAGGCTGCTGACGCAGCTGATGCCGTTGAGTACTGGAAGGCTCAGGTAGAGCTGTCCAAGAAGGCATATGAGGCTCTTGAAGGCACGGCAGCATAAATAATACCACTGCATCCTACCGGATATGACCCATATACGGCCATACACAAACGACACAACACGGTCTGGTGGAGTGCCGCCAGACCGTTCGTTTGGCCGGCAGGAATAGTGTGAATATTAGTGATTTGCCTGTGTCGGCTCCCGACTTTTCCCCGCATGCAGGCACTGCAAGCGAACAGCGAAGCGCAGAACATGACTGGTGGAAGGTTAGAGATGAGGAACCTGTTTTTAGGGATTGACATAGGCGGGACAGGCATAAAAGGCATCCTGACGGATGAGGACGGCAAGCTGTACTCGGAAGCGGACATAAGGACGGGAGTCAAGGACGGCAACCAGGCCGTGTGCAACAACATCGCTTTCCTTATTGAGAAGCTCATGGAAGGCTGTGACCGCAGGAACATCCTCGGCGTGGGTATGGGCTGTCCGGGCATCATAGACCGCAGGCACGGTGTTGTAGTGTTCTCGGCTAACCTTAATATGAGGAATTTTCCTCTGGCGGCTGAGATTGAAAGAAGAGTAATGATGCCCGTGGTGATGGCCAATGACGCTCACACGGCGGCCCTCGGCGAATCCGTTTTCGGTGCCGGGTCGGACTATCGCAACAGCATTCTGGTGACCCTTGGAACCGGCATAGGCGGCGGCGTGGTCATAGACGACAGGCTGTTTGAAGGCGGCGGGTCCGCCGGAACCGAGATAGGCCATATGGTCATCGTGGAAGGCGGCGAACTGTGCGCCTGCGGCAGGCGCGGATGCTTTGAACGCTATTGCTCCGCATCTGCTTTAACCAGAATCACCCGCAGGGCCATGGAGGAGCATCCCGGCTCCGCAATGTGGAACACATACAACCTTCTGACCTGCTCTGCAAAGACTGTCTTTGATTACATGGACACAGATCCGGTGGCAAGGGAGATTACGGATGACTTCTTCCACAAGCTCGCCACAGGGCTCGTCAACATCGCCAACATCTTCCGTCCGGAAGTCATTATGATAGGCGGCGGCATGGCGGCGCAGAAAGAGAGGCTCACGGCGCCTGTGCAGAAGCTTTTTGACGAGCAGCTCTATGGCGGAACGGATTACATGCCTGTAGAGATAGTCACAGCGTCTCTCGGCAATAAGGCCGGATCTTTCGGAGCGGCAGCCCTTATGATGGGCGGGGATTAAAGCCTGCAGGAAACGGTCCTGCGGCACTGTCCCGTGAATGCAGGAACTCATGCATCTTTACGGCACCTGGTGATGCGCAGACCGGATGATTTGCAGGATATCCTCATCAATACTTGAAACACAGCATTTCAAACCCACATAAAGCGGCGGATGCCTGGCATCTGAGCGGCACGGGTGGAATAATTTATATACAGATTATGGAATTAACAATTCCTTGCTTACAACAAAGGAGGATGTAAGGAATTTTATGAAAAAAGGAAGTAAAGTGCGCAGGATATGTCTTTGCGTATGCGCCTGTGCGGCAGCAATTGCACTGGTTGCCGTTGCTGCGTGCGCCGAAGACATGACAGTGCATGAATTTTGTGACGATGACGTTGCAACATTCAACGACGGCATGTCCAATATATCGACATACGAAGGTGACTATACTGTTGGTCTGACAAAGACCGAGCAGTCCGTGTCCTGGAACAAAAAAGGCACTAAAGTCACCTATACAACTACATATCAGGATGGATTCATTTTCTCGCACAATGCAGTGACCTATAATGATGACGGATCTACAAAGGCTGATGACAGTGATAACAGAGTGATTGTCAAATCCTTTGAGACTCCTTATGAGAACGGTACAGCAAAAGATACGACCGAAACTGGCCTTTATTTCAAGAGCAGGGACAGTGTATACGATCAAGACGGTAAAGAAGTCACCGGTACTCCGACATTCGTTGACAACAAGACAATATCTTATGACACCTTTACAGGCCTTTCCTGGCTGCCGCAGCTGCTTGTTCAGAAAGATGCAGTAGATACCGTTTCTAAGGCAGAGGATGTCACGGATTTCATTCTTACTATGGTTTCCGGTGTCGGCGCTCTTGAGGGAGTCGATACATCTGATATTAAGAGCGAAAATCTTGTAGTAGAGTCAAACCAGTACTGTGAAGAGTTCACTCTGACAGGCAATGTTATTGCATACGAGATGCAGTTTGCCACCACGGAGGCTTCAAGCACTGGTGCAACATATCCTTCATTCACATACCTCAAGGTTGAGGTGACGTCGCAGGACAAGGTCACAACTATCGAGTGCTACGTTTCATTCGATTACGCCACTACAGCCTGGAGTTCCAATGTTGTGTGAATATCATAATTCTGATATTTGCATCAAACCTTCCATAGGTTAAGCACATCCTTCCGGTTCTAAACACCGGAAGGGTGTTTTCATTTGCAGTGCCGGGATGCGGCAGCTGACTGCTGCAGTTTACCAAGGGCGTAAGCGTCTTAAAATCGTAAGCGTCTTAAAATCGGCGTACTAGCGGACCCCCGGCAGGGGTGATACAATA
>JAJPZA010000110.1 GCA_021204625.1 Clostridia bacterium
TTATATAATATGCCCCGGGAAAAAATAATGTGCCCCGGAAAAGGCTTTTTTCGTTCCATGTTCCGTGAGGCTTCCGGCCGGCTGTGCCGCAGGATTGGAATCACACGGCGAAATAAGTGAACTGCAGCACAATGCAGACAATGGCGAAGATTACGAGGTACAGCGAGAACCATTTGAAGTTGGCCTTGGTCACTGCCTTGTACGTCACTTTAACTGCCACGAAGCCTGCGACGGCCGCCACAACAAATCCTATTATGACAGACCATATAAGCGTGGAACCGCCGGCGGAAATCTCATCCGCTATGGTGCCCCGGTAACAGCCCTTTACAAGCTCCACGATGAAGCTGCCCAGAATCATGGGGATGGACATGAGGAAGGCGAACTTAGCCACAGTATCCCTCTTGCCTCCGGCAAGGGTTCCGGCGCAGATGGTGAAGCCGCTGCGGGAAATTCCGGGCAGGATGGCGAACACCTGCGCGAAGGCCATGGGAAGAACGGTCTTGAAACGGAGGGGCAGCTCCCCCTCCCTCTTTTTCGAATACCTCTCCGTGCCGAAAAGCACTGCCGCGGTGACTAAGCAGAGGATGGCGAGAATGAGCATGAAGTACGCGCTGCCGTCCACGTTATCCTCTATTATATCGTCTAAAAAAAGACCCGCAACGGCCGCGGGTATGGTGGCGAGCACCAGGTACCCGAGGGTCTTGAAAGGTCTTTTGAATAGGTCTATTATCTCTCTCCAGAATACGGCGCACACGGCCACAAGGGTGCCGAGATGCAGGAGTATTGAGTAGAAGAGTATGTCGTCCATCCCGAAGCACTTCATGAAGAAGGCGAGATGGCCGGATGAAGATACCGGCAGAAATTCAGTGAGGCCTTGGACGAGCCCTAAGACTATAGCCTGCCAAATCTGCATGATTTATCAGGAATCGGAATCGAGGTCAAGGAGATCCTGGTATCTCTTCTCGTACTTGGTCACGGTGTCGTCAGTGTTGAACAGAGTGAGCAGATAGCTTCTGCGTGTCGTGGATACGGATCCGAGATCGTTGCTCTTCACGTACTGGTAGAAGTAATACTCGAATGTGCCTTCCTGGTTTACCCTTGTCCAGTCCGGATCATACTGGGCAACGCCGGTGTTGTCGAACGTGTACGTCACGTAAATGAGATGCCAGCCGTAATCTCCGGCGCACACGATGAATGTTCCGGCGCCGTCTGCTATGGCCTGCTGTGCGGCATACTCGAACTCGCCGATATATCCGGTGTCGTCTCCGGTTGTCACGGAATAACCTATGTACTGTGACAGAACACTTGTGTCAGTCGTGTAAGCATACTGGAGCTCGTTCACTGCGGAAAGCACCTTATGCTGCGTGCTCTCCTCATAAACGCCGTCATTACCGTCTTCGTCACGCCCTGTTTTGAAGACGTTCATTCTGTTGTCCTGCTCGGAGCCGCCCCCGATGTTTACGGAACCGGTGGCGTATACGAAGTTGGAGTAATCTATCTCCCTGTCTTTCAAATCCGCTGAAGGATCCTTGAGAAGGTTGTCATATGTATAGGTTTTGTAGAAATCATCTGTGGTTGTGTATGACGCGGCGGAATTATCGCCGAGAACCCAGTCGATGTAGCCGACGAACTCGTCCAGCATGTCATCTATTGTGAGCTCGTTGGGATAGAGCGCGTAAGTGTCATCGGATACGGGAACCACCGTGCCGTTGTATGCATACTTGCCGGTGTAGTTCTCAAGGGGCTCATACCTCTCCTCATTAGTGAGGTTGTTCTCGAAGAACAGGTACTGGCTTGCGCCGTAATAATCGTCTTCCGTAAAGCCGTAGTCACTTACGGCATTGAAGGCATACTCATTGGATCCGTTGAACCAGGCTGAGCGCTGGTCCGTTGTGGTTATATTCTTGAGAAGTTCGTTTCTGTATGTGTAATATTCCGGATAGTACGTGAGGGCGTCGTCGGAAACCTTGCTTGTGTAGTTGGACTGCAGAACGGAAAGCTGTGCGCTCTGCTCCGTGCTGAACGGAAGCAGGATGTTGTACACAAAGCCATATGTGCCGTAATCCAGGTCATCCTCGTCGGATGTGTCGGGAGCGTAGAGAAGGAATGAGGAATCGGACATGGAGCTTAAGTCTGTCTCGAAGGTGTCCACGTCGTCATAGGACTCTTCCTGGGCCTCGAACAGGTCGTTGTAGGCCTGGACCACATAGGAGTCGGACTTGTCTTCTTCGGTGCCTTCCAGAAGAATCTCCTCCTGCTCGTCATCGTACTCGTCCTGGTACTTGGATATGATCTGCTGCTCAAGCTGAGCCGCGAACTCTGTGTTGATGTAATCGAATGAAAGGATGTCGTTGAGGTCCTCTTTGTCCTCGTCCACGAGGCCGTTGAGAACAAGGTTTCCTACGAATGAAGCGTATGCCTGGCGGCGTGTCACTCTCGTGGACTTGTCCTTGTAGAGGTCATCCCTGTCATCCTGGTATGAGCCGCTCTGATCAAGCATGTAAGGCTTGTTGCCTGTGTATACATTGTAGTACACGCCATAAGCGTATTTTGCGGCCTCATCGTTTGAAAGGCCTTCAATCTTGACATTGCCGTCCTCGTCGTATACGGCGGGATAGTAATCGTCTTTCTCAGTGTCAACGTTTCCGGGAGTGGTCCTTGTGTCGGAGGTTTTTCCGCTGGTGTCATCCTCGGAAAGGTACTGTGATTCGTAATTATCCAACGCGGAGTTGAGCGAGGAGAGCACGTTGTACCATGCCACCTTCACTTCATCGCTGTCATCTCCGAGAAGCCACAGGTACCTTGCGACTTTGGCCGCATCATCCGTTACGGCATCCTTGCCGGCATCAAGATAATCGCTCACCACTTTATCCGCGGTGGAATTGGTGTCCTCCACAATGTCCTTGAGAAGGTACATGATGGAGTACTGGGTAAGGACGGCATTGTCCACGAGGGAGTCCAGAAGCATGTTGAAGGTGTCCTCGTATGAGTAGCCGTTGCTTACGTATGAATATCCTGCGTTGAGGAAATAAGCGACAAGGTCTCTCTTGATGATTCCCGTGGAGGAGGTCACGGCCTTCTCATAGCCGCTGACCTCGCTGCCCTCGAAGTATTCTGACTCGGTAATGTCAACCTCGGCGACGACCTGATCCATGTCATATGTGCTGTTAGTGGACACATTGCATCCGGAAAGGCATGCGCCGGCGGCGAACGCCGCGGCGAGGACTGCAACCGCGATAAATTTCTTGTTCATATAAAGTGCTTGCTCCGAAAAGCCTGTATTGCCCCCGGCTCCAAAAGGGCGCACTCAGGGCGTTGTGGTAATTACACTTGACAATTATATAATATCAAGCGGCAATTAGCAATTGATTTTAGGTTTGTAACGCAACTTTTCACTTAAAATTTGCCGCAAAACGCAGGAAATTCGTCATGCCGGTCATTGTTTTCGTGGGAGCGAACCCCGTGCGGAAGACAATGATGGGAGCTTTCTCCATGGAAAGCGTCACGTACCCCCTGAACTTGTCCAGCGCGGCGGACAGACCCTTGTCCTTCAGGGAGTTCACCGAAGGCAGCTCTATGTAGCCTCCCTTCGCGTCCACCCCTATCTTTCTCACGTTGAAGGCCGCGGCATATGACTTCATGACGGCGATGATCAAAAGATTCAGGACGGAATCCGGCATAGGCCCGTAGTTGTCCTCAATGGACGTGCACACCCTCTTGTAATCCGCCTGCGAGCGGATCTCGGCAATCTGCTTGTAGCAGTCCATGCGTCCCGCGTTGCTCTGGATGTAGCTGTCCGGAATAAAGGCCGTGGCCTTGATGTCCAGCTCCGCGGAAAACTGGCTCTCGCCCGTGAGCTCTTCCTTGAGGATCTTGGAGTACAGCTCATAGCCTATCTTGTCCATATGCCCGTGCTGCTCCGCCCCCAGGACGTTTCCGGCTCCGCGGATCTCCAGATCCCTCATGGCTATCTTGTATCCGGAGCCAAGCTCCGTGAAGCGCATTATGGCCTTTAGGCGTTCCGTAGCTTCGGACGTCAAGACCTTGTCCGGCTTGAATGTGAAATATGCCTGCGCAAGGCGGGCGCTCCTTCCCACACGGCCGCGAAGCTGGTACAGCTGGGCGATGCCGAGGCGGTCTGAGTCTATCACTATGAGCGTATTGGCGTTCGGAAGGTCTATTCCGTTCTCTATGATGGTTGTGGTGACCAGGATGTTGTTCTCGCCCATGTAGAACGTAAGAACGTTGTCCTCCAGGATCTTCCTGTCCATGCGGCCGTGGGCGTAGCATACCTTGCCCTCCGGAACGAGGGCCTTCACCTTTTCCGCAAAGCGGGCTATGGTCTCCACATGGTTGTACAGAATGAAGACCTGGCCTCCGCGCGAGAGCTCGCGGATGCATGCGTCACGGATTATGATGTCGCTCTCCTCCACGACGTACGTCTGCACCGGCAGTCGGTTCTGAGGAGGGGTGTTTATGGTTGAAATATCCCTTATTCCGGAAAGGGACATATGAAGGGTCCTTGGGATAGGCGTGGCCGTCATTGTGAGGCAGTCCACGTCCTTTTTCATTGTCTTCAGCTTTTCCTTGTGTGCCACGCCGAAACGCTGCTCCTCGTCCAGGATTAAAAGGCCGAGGTCATAGAACCCCACGTCTTCCGACAGCAGCCTGTGGGTGCCTATGATAAAGTCTATCTTCCCCTCTTTGAGGTCCTGTATGGTCTTTGCCTGCTCCGCGGGAGTCTTGAACCTGTTGAGCTTGTCCACGCGGACGCCGAACTCCCTGAACCTGGAAAGGGCGGTGTTGTAATGCTGCTCCGAAAGGATGGTGCTGGGGCACATAAGGGCGGCCTGCTTCCCGCCCAGAACGCACAGGTATACGGCCCTGAAGGCCACTTCCGTCTTGCCGAATCCCACGTCCCCGCAAAGCAGCCTGTCCATGACCTTGGGGGAGCACATGTCATCCAGAACCTCCGCGATGGAAGAGAGCTGGTCCGGGGTCTCCTCGTATTCGAAAGAGTCTTCAAACTCCTCCATCATAACCCTGTTCTCCGGGAATGCATACCCCTTCTTCTGGGAGCGCTCCGCATACAGCTCCTTCAGGTCGAAGGCCAGCTGCTTTATGCTCTTGCGGGCCTTTTCCTTGAGCTTTGCGAACTCCCCTCCGCCAAGCCTTGCAAGGGGCGGGTTCTCCTCGCCCACGTATTTGGACAGCACATCCATCTGCTCCACGGGAACGTACAGCACGTCCCCGCCGGCATATTCTATGCTGATGTACTCCTTGATTCCGTCCGAGGACTCTATCTTCTTCGTGCCGGTTATCTTTCCTATGCCGTGCTTCTCATGCACGCAGAAATCACCTATCTCAGGGGTGAGGAAAAAGTCCCCGCGCCTGCGCCGTATGCGCTTTGTGACCGTCTTCGTGTACAGGTCCGAGTTGCCTATTATTGCCGTCTTTGTCTCATGCAGCATGAGCCCGGAGCCTATTTCATCCGATGAAAGCGAGACGCCTATAAGAGCTCCGTACGTGTCCGGCAGGCGCTCCAGGGGAAGCCCGTTCTCCATGAGCTCATCCCCGAGATGCTGCGTCCTGTCCGCGCTGGCCGTGAAGGCAAGCACCCTGTATCCGGCCTGCATCCAGTTCCCTATGTCCTGGAAAAACTGAGGGAGATTGCCGAGGTATGACGGGCAGGGGGCGGACCTGAAATTGTACGTGCGCAGAGGATTGAAGAACATCATGCTCTGCATGAAGGTCTGAAGGGCCAGGGTCCTGTATCTCTTGAGACCTCCGAAAAGCGTCTCCGGGTCCAGAAGCTGTCCTCTGGAGAAGCCGAAGATCTCGCCGCCCTTCAAAAGCTCCTTCACCCTTTCCGTGTGCTCCCTGTACAGGGCGTCCGCGCTGTCCCAGATGGTCTTGCACTCATCAAAGACCACAAGGGTGTCCGCAGGCAATATCTCCGCCAGGGTCCTGGTGCCCTTCAAAAGGGGCATGACGAAGGACCCGCCGGAAAACGGCAGGCCGAATCCCATCTTCTCACGGACGTCGTCCCTTATCCCGCTGGCCCTCACAAAAGCTTTGGAATCCTGCACCTTCTTGAGCTCTGCGTTGAGCGTGCTGCCCACGGCGGCTATATCTTCCTGCGAGAACATGCAGTCCGTGGCGGCTATGAAAGTGTACGAGTCCACTTCATCCAGCCTGTCTCCGGAGACGGCGTCATAATAGCGGATGCGCTCTATGTAATCCCCGAAAAAGTCCACGCGCATGGGGTTGTCCGCATTGACGGGATAAATGTCCAGGATGTCTCCCCGCACCGCAAAGGAGCCCTTGGTGTTTACCGTATATTCCCGGGTGTATCCGAATTTCAGCAGCCTGTCCGCCACTTCCTCCAGCACCGCGTCGCTATCCTTTCTGAGCGTGAAGGAAGGCACTTCGGATGGCACAAGCTGCATGGCGGAAAGAATGTCGCAGACAACGTACTCCGCCCCGTGCAGAATCTCGTAAAGGGCGGATATGCGCCTGTATACGGTATCCTTGGAAAGGGCCTCCTTGTACAGAAGGACGTCATCCTTGGCGGTGAGCAGAACGCATTTTTTGCCGGACAAGGCTGCAATCGCCCCGCACGCCTTCTGCGCCTCTATGGCATCCGCAGTGACATACAGCATATGGCCCTGGGTGAGGGCGGCAATCAGATGCTTGTGCGTGGAAGACAAGCCAAACACCGCCGTGGGAGCTCCCCGGCGGATGTCTTCTTCAAGGGCCACATAGTCCCTTCCGAGATTCCGGTATGTGAAAAAGTCTCTGTTCAATGTTGTCCCGTGGCCCGGAGCATCCCATCCCTGCGGATTGAGACGGCCAGGCCATCCATATGAAAGCTGTATATTGCAGTATATTCGCGCCCCAATTGCAAGCCCCGGGCTCAATTCTCTCCGTCCGGGCCGTCCCCGCCTTTCCGGCTGAAGTGAACGGCCGAAATAAGAAACGTATGTTTCTGCCAAAATCCATTCGCAGGCTCACATTTTGGAGCCTGGGCGGGTGTTTAGGGCATATTCGCGTGGGTTTTGCGCTATAAAGAGCCTGTTTGGGCCGGCCAGAGGGCTAGCTGTTCAGGTTGAATTTGGACATGACGTTGTCAATTGTCTCGCCGCGGGCGATGGCAATGGCCGCGTCCGCAGCCCTGGTGCACGCCGAAATGAAGAGGTCATAGTCCGCGGGGCGGATGTCCGAGAGGACGTACTCTATGAGAGGCACCTGCATCATCTCCGGGTGGATGCCTATTCGTATGCGCGGAAAGGCGGACGTGCCCGTCTCGGCAATGACGGAGCGCATGCCGTTGTGGGTGCCGGCAGATCCGGCGGGGCGGATGCGCACGTGTCCCATGGGGAGGTCGAAGTCATCGTATATCACAACCAAGTGGGCGGGGTCCGTGCCGTATTTGGACATAAGCTGCATGACGGCCCGGCCGCTTGCGTTCATGTACGTCGTTGGGCGGGCGAGAATGATTCTCTCCCCGTTTATGAAGGCCTCGGCGGTGTATGCTTCGCACTGGCGCGTCTTGAACTTTACGCCCAGCTTGTCCGCCACATCGCCCACCGCCATCCAGCCGAGGTTGTGGAAAGTCTTAAGATATTTCTCGTCCGGGTTGCCCAGACCGACAATGAGATACATAGCCCGCCTTTTAGAAAAGCCGCACTTTGTCGGTGTGGCTTTCCGGGATCAGTCGTAAATTTTGGACATGGACTTGTCCAGATACACATTCTCTATCGCCGCCGCGAACATAGGAGCCGTTGAAATCACCTTGAATATGGGAAGCATTTTCTCTTCCGGTATCTGGATGGTGTCCAGAACGGCAAGCTCCTTTATGGGGGATGACGCAATACGCTCAATTGCCGGCCCGGAGAAAACTCCGTGGGTGCAGCATGCGTACACTTCCTTCGCTCCCGCGTCCATGAGGGCGGCCGCGCCCTGAGTGATGGTTCCGGCCGTGTCTATGAGGTCATCCACCATGAGGCACGTCTTGTCCTTGACTTCGCCGATGATGTTCATGACTTCCATGACATTGGGCTTGGGGCGGCGCTTGTCCACGATGGCAAGCTTGGCGTCCATCTTGGCAGCCACTTTCCTTGCGCGACCTACGGACCCTATGTCCGGGGACACGACGATGAAGTCATCGTTCACGAGGGGCTTGAAGTAATTGTAAAGGGTGGGGCCTCCTACGAGGTTGTCCAGGGGGATGTCGAAAAATCCCTGTATCTGCATGCAGTGCAGGTCCATCGTGAGGATTCTGTCCGCTCCCGCAGAAGTGAGAAGATTAGCCACAAGCTTGGCGGTTATGGGTTCGCGCCCGCGCGCCTTTCTATCCTGACGGGCGTAGCCGAAGTAAGGGATAACGGCGGTTATTCTGCCCGCGCTAGCCCTCTTGGCCGCGTCTATCATGATAAGCAGTTCCATGAGATTGGTGTTGACCGGGAAGCTCGTGGACTGTATAAGGAACACGTCCATGCCTCTTATGGTCTCGCCGTACCTGACGTAAATCTCACCGTCCGAAAAGTGAGTCAGCTCCATCTCGCCCAGCGAGGTGTTCAAACGCCTTGCGATCGCTTCCGCAAGGGGCCTGTTTGAATTGCCCGCGAAGATCTTGATCTCTTTCCCGTGGCTGATCATTTTACTGAGATGCTCCTCCCATTAGCAGATAAAAATGTGGTAAGGAAATTTTCCTTCCCTTAAAGCCTATTAAGTTGGGGCGCACCCTCCCGGCCTGCGGCCTTCCGGGTGCACTAACAATTCTATATTAACCGCCCGATTAAGTCAACCTAAATCGCCGCCCTCTCCCTTGCGTTTTTTGCCCTCCTTATTGCGCCTTGCGCACCGTTAGAAGGCACCCGTATGCAAACTTTTACGATATATGGTTCCGTTTTGGCACGCAATCTCCCATCCATGACAAAGGCCCGCGGAATTTTCCGCGAGCCCTGAAAACTATCTGCCGTTACGCCGTGCAGTCAGTCTAGTCCATGCTTTCGTAGTCACTGAAATCCTTGGGCATCCCATCGGTATATTCATAGGATATAGTGATTTCCCTCTCATAAGTCTCGCTTTCCTCAACCTTTGTCCTGTCTCCAAGAGAATAAGAGGTCGTGCCCGATGTCTTGTATCCGGTAAGCATGTTGTCCACCACTGTAAACACTGCAGTGCTCTTGTATATCCTTGTCTCCTTGATGCCGTTGGTATTGAAGCTGTACTTGTAATTCAAGCTGAAGGTATATGTAATCTTTTTAAGCCCCCTTTTGCACAGTGTGGATACAATTGACATATAATCGAAGATATA
>JAJPZA010000179.1 GCA_021204625.1 Clostridia bacterium
TACGGAGCATATCGAGACCGTCAAACAGGGTACTAACATCCTCGCCGGAGAGGATCCCGAACGCATTAGGCAGGCACTTTCCGATATTTTTAACGGCAAGTGCAAAGCCGCCTCAATACCCGAACATTGGGACGGGCGCACCGCCGAACGCATACTGCGAACGTTGCTTGAGACGGCAGACACTCGATAAATTAAATAAAGTTATATATAAAGGCAAAGCACAAAACGAATTTGGAAAACAACTTCGATATGATTACTTTTGCCAAAGTAAATACGTATTATACCAATTCATAAATCACGAATCACAAAACGAAAAGAAGTTATGAAGATTTCAAAAGTACACGCACGTGAGATACTTGACTCACGCGGCAACCCGACCGTAGAGGTGGAGGTAACGTTGGAGAACGGGGTGAAAGGTCGTGCAAGCGTGCCGTCCGGCGCGTCAACAGGCGAGAACGAGGCTCTCGAATTGCGTGATGGCGACAAGGCTCGTTACGGGGGCAAGGGCGTATTGAAGGCCGTTGAGAACGTTAATAACATTATTGCGCCGGAGCTTGCGGGCAAGTGCGTATTCAACCAAAGGGGCATTGATTATAAGATGCTTGCCCTTGACGGCACCCCGACAAAGAGCAAACTCGGAGCCAACGCCATACTCGGCGTGTCGCTCGCAGTTGCTCACACGGCTGCAAAAGCGTTAGGTATGCCGCTTTATCGTTACATTGGCGGGGCAAACACTTATACACTCCCGGTGCCGATGATGAATATAATCAACGGCGGAGCACACTCCGACGCGCCTATCGCTTTCCAAGAGTTTATGATTCGCCCCGTTGGCGCACCGACCGAGCGTGAGGCTGTCCGTATGGGTGCGGAGGTATTTCACGCTTTGGCAAAACTGTTAAAGAAACGCGGGCTCTCCACCGCCGTAGGTGATGAGGGCGGCTTCGCTCCCGCGCTCGACGGTATAGAAGACGCCCTCGAAAGCATCTGCCAAGCAATTAAGGACGCAGGCTACGAGCCGGGCAAGGATGTAAAAATCGCAATGGATTGTGCGGCTTCGGAGTTCGCCGTAGTTGAAGACGGAAAGTATTTTTATGACTATCGCCAGCTCAAAGACGGCAAGAAGAAAGACCCGAACGGCAAGAAACTGTCCGCAGATGAACAGATTGCGTACCTCGAGCAACTCATTACAAAGTATCCGATCGACTCTATCGAGGACGGGCTTGACGAGAACGACTGGGACAACTGGGTTAAGCTGACCGCTAAGATTGGCGGACGTTGCCAGCTTGTCGGCGATGATCTCTTCGTAACAAATACGAAATTCCTCGAGAAAGGAATAAAGATGGGTGCGGCGAACTCGATATTAATCAAAGTAAATCAGATTGGCTCGCTGACCGAAACCCTCGAAGCAATCGAAATGGCGCACCGACACGGCTACACCACAGTTACCTCGCACCGCTCCGGAGAGACGGAAGACACAACGATTGCAGATATCGCAGTGGCTACCAACTCCGGGCAGATAAAGACCGGTTCGCTCTCACGTACCGACCGTATGGCTAAGTATAACCAACTCATTCGTATCGAAGAGGAGCTTGGTTGCACCGCTAAATACGGATATACAAAGCTTAAATAAGGCGATTGTAAATATGATTAGAGGAGCACTCCTAATAGGGGCGCTCCTCTTTTTTGTACCTGTAACTCTCCGCCGAAGGTTGAAGGGAGAGCGGCTAATGTAAATGATTATACACGGGGCATGTACTCCTCGCCCGTAAGATGTGATTGTCTTCATCTAACCTTCGTAATTATGCATAAACGACGTATAATGATTTGTTGCACGCCCCAAGATTTAACGTTTGAGATTCGCTTGACACCTACAACGGGCTGTTTTTCCTCGTTTTTCGCGATTTTTAGAACGTGCTGATAATCAACGGGTTATGCGCTTTTACACAACCGGAGTACAGTCGCAAATTTATGTGAGTACGGGGTTTTACCCCCTGTAAGTACGGGGTTTTGACCTGCATGAATACGGGGTTTCAGCCGACGAAACCCCGTGTAATGAGGGTGCATGAATACGGGGTTTTGCTTTTCGCGAACTACATTTATGCTTGTTTTGATATGTGGAGATGCCAAACGCGACCCAAATTCATGCGCTTTTTGAACGGAAAAATCATTGCACACTACCCCGCAAGTTCACAATTAAAGGAATATTTAACGCGAGGATTTCATATATATGCACGAATACGCATCCCTTCGAAGACGAGGGAAAAGTGCGGGGAGAACGACGAATATAACGTGAGGCGTATTTGTTCGTTCATAATGCTTGATTTGGATGTTATATCCGTCAAAAAAAATATTGCAGTCCGATAAAACTTTTTTGAGGGCATAAATCAGAGCCGGCTTTTATCTGTTAAGTCAGCCCCTTTTTTGTGTACACCGAACCCGTCGTACACAAAAAAGAAGCCCCGGTAATGTAATGCCGAGGCTTCCTCTTTTAAATATTGCACAGAAGGCTAATTGTGAATTACATCTTAAATCTTGCCAAAACAAAGCCTGAGGCTTCCAAGCTGATGTTGCATAGAGGGAATGCATGCAACCCGAAACGAAGCGATGAGTTTAACGTTATCGGGTGCGGATTTACTTCTTGCTCAACACTGCTTGCTGCCGGCATTATTTATTCCGTGAACTCTATGATAGTCCCCCTTGCGATTGCCGTACACTTTCCGTAGACGAAAAGTCCGAAAATGTTCTTGTACTGCACTGTGACATTGATGAGTGCCTGCGAACCCGTCAGGTTCGCGTTCTTCATCATCTCACTCATGGCAGAACTACGCAGAGACTTCTTGTTGAGACCACCAATGCAGAAGATGTATGTCTGCGAGCACTTACCCTCAGCTTGTCCCACAACGCGGTAGTTGTTATGGTTAAGCACCACTTGCGTCTGAAGCTGGTTCGCATTCGACGTAGCTTCATCGTGAATAGCGCAACTTGACATCAAAAGTACGACAGACGCACAAACTAAGAAAAAGTATTTTTTCATACAGAATAGATTTATGCCCCCCTGTTCCCGCAGGAGGCGGTTTATTGTTTTAAGCAGGAGGAACAATGCTCCCTGTAGTGCACCCGACCTTCTCATCGCTTTCTGCTATATCAATCCGTCCCGGCTCTTCGAGACATACATTTTTACTTGTCAATCTCTAAGCCATAAAAAAAGTGAGGTCAACATTCTGCCTCATCTTACTGCGTTGGGTTGGACTCCCTTAGTTAAGGAAATAAGGAAAAAGATAACCCCACCTGGAAGCAATCCACATAAATAATGGATAACCTGCCAGTGAAGAACACCTTTCTCAATACTCCGCTTAACTTTGTAAAGTGTCCAATTTTACGCAGTCGGAATAAAGCGAAATGCGCTTACTAAATATGACTTGCAATCAGCACCGGAGTGCCGAATGCGGGGGCAAAGATAATGTGCTGAGTGATAATATGCAAACAAATATGAAATTATTTTGTGTGTTCAGGATAATATAAGTGCGGGAGAGATGGTGAGATACTGCTTTACTGCCACCCACAAAATATATACAGATAAACATAGGGGGCAGATGGCAGATGTCTTGTTTTTACCGGTGTTTACAAGGAATTGTAATTAGAATATACGGGAACAAAATGAAAAAACAGGATATAACAAAACCGGCTAAGCGGCGGTTATCAACCACTTAGCCAGTAACAAGGTACCCGGAGCCTGTATTTGTGTATAAAACAATCAACCTAACAAAGCAAATTAAGTGATTGATATACAGGGCTTTTCAATTTGGAGTGTTTGCCGTTGCTTTCATATTTAAGCTTGTTTTTTGCTACTTTTTGCTACCCTTTTGCTACCCGTACAGATTAAATACCTATATTTGCAAACAAAAGAAACAAAAGGAAATAAGCGATGGCAACAAGGAAAAGTTTTAGATGTGATAACACCTATATGATAACCACCGATACAGGCGACAATCCCAAGTTGGGAGCAAAGGTATTGAGTGATGGCAGGGAGAGCCTGTTCCTTGATTACTATTTTGGTTATACCAAGACGTTGAATGAACAGACAGGCAAAGACACGGTTAAGGTTAATCGTAAACGCGAATACCTTAAACTGTATATGTGGCAAGCACCTCGCACACCGTTTGAGCGGCAACAGAATAAAGAAACGCTGGAGCTTGCAAAACGAATAAGGTATGAGCGCGGGCAAGAGTTGTTGGATGATGTGAGGGGTTACAGATTAAGTAAGAGCAAGGATATAAATTTTCTTGACTACTTTCAATCCTACATAGATAACTATACCAAGAAAGATATAAAGATGATGAGGATTGCCCGGCAACGGTTTGTTGATTTCTTGAATGATACAGACGAGTACAAACAGTTTGCCAAAGGGATAAAACCGAGCCAGATAAACAGAGATATGATAGCGGCGTTTGTGGAATATCTACAAAGCAGGAGTGTTGGGACGGGGGCAAACAGCATATATGCACGGTTTAAGAAAGTTATCTTGTATGCGGTGGAGCACGATGTGTTTGTGAAAAACCCGTGTACACACATAACTATCAAGGTGGATGATAACATACTAACAAAGGATGTGTTGTCCCAAGAGGAAATGCAAGCACTCATTGCAACACACTACAATGGAGAGAACCCGGATATTCAACGCGCGTTTATCTTTTGTCTGTATGGCGGGTTAAGGTTTTGTGATGTGAAAGACTTGACGTTTGCAAACGTGGATTATTCCAACCGCCTGTTGAAGTTTGAGCAAAACAAAACAAAGGGGCATAGCAGTGCCAGCGGCGTGGTTATTCCATTAAACGATGGTATGTTAAAGTTGATAGGGCAACCAAGCACGCGCGGCAATGCAAGCGAGCTTATATTCCCTTTACCAAGTTATGAAATGTGTTTGAGGGCGTTAAAGCATTGGGTGAAACGCGCGGGCATAAACAAACACATATCGTGGCATTGTGCGCGGCACAGCTTTGCAACCAACATATTGAGCAACGGAGCGAATATCAAGACGGTTGCCAGCCTGTTAGGGCATAGCGGTTTAAGATACACAGAAAAATACACGCGGGCGGTTGACAGCCTCAAACAAGAGGCTATTAACAGCCTCCCAGAACTCAAATTATAATCATTATGGAACATAGAATGTTGGATGAAGTTGAACTCCAAGAAATGGTATCAACAGCTAATAGAACATTGAGAATTCCAGATTTGGGACAACGACACAAAAGATTATGTGATTTACTTGCTTTGATAGAGAGGAATACGTGTGGAGCGGTTGATTTTTGCAAAACCTTAATTTCATACAATACAGAATTAGATTTCATTGAATTTATGAGGGGGTATGATGTAGATAGAGAGATGATTGAATATAAGGATTTGGGAGTTGAAGATAGGGTTGTCTATACAATGTGTGAAATGATACAGTTTGCGAGTGATTGTGATTGTGATTGTGTGTTTGATGAAAAAATTTATCTTGAGGAGGGAGTTGGTGAGGAAAACATTGTTGAGGCTAAGAAAGAATTTGACGATATAAAAGATACCATACAGTATAAATTGTGTAAAA
This sequence comes from Clostridia bacterium, assembly GCA_021204625.1. Classification (GTDB taxonomy): domain Bacteria; phylum Bacillota; class Clostridia; order Christensenellales; family Borkfalkiaceae; genus Coproplasma. The sequence goes on from JAJPZA010000179.1 coordinate 5,588, forward strand.
GTTGCCTAATGTATTTGGAGGAAATATGGAGCAATATGGGATGTTGTTGGATGCCAACGGTTTTAATTCAAGACTCTGTAGTAGATTTGTTTTGGGCAATGTGGTTATACACAGCACTCAAAAATGAAAAAGAAAAGATTAAGGAAGAAGCGGCGGTGCAGGGCGTGCAACTTACAGAACCCGCCACAGACGCGCTAAATTTGCCCATAGAGGCGATGAAACCGAGCGGGCGGGCAAATATACCAAAACAAGAAAAACGCGCTGTACAGGCAACAGAAATGGTGTTTATCAAGCGGGCAACAAAATACTTTGACAAGGCGGTTGCAGCAGGGATGATGGAACAAGACGGCGACAAGTACACGTGGGTGTATATCAAGGGGCGAGGACACGGTGTATCATTAGCATATTTCTTGAAAAAGATATACAACCCGGATGAAACGAGCATTACACCGTTTAAGCAGTTGGAGCTATTATTTGGCGTTAAGAGTTTAGCGGCAACCACAAACAACATATTGGGCAAACACCCCAAGTGGAGTACCCGGATAGATGAGTTATTTGCAGATTGAGCAAGACCGCACACAATCATTACTTTTATTTATAATTATTACTTATATAGAGGCTAAATAAGCCTCTATTTTCTTATTTTCCTTTGCTACATACCTTTGCCGTTGCTATTGCAATAGCAACATAAACGGGGCAATGGTATGCAGACGTGCAGTGCTTGCACCCCACAATGTTTAACTTATAAATAATCATTTATATGGATAATTTTCTTAAAGACATTGCAGACGTGGTTACAGATAAAACACTATTCTGTACAAAAGACGTATTAACGAGCGATGAGGCGGCAAGGTATATGGGCATATCCAAGAGCTACCTATACAAACTCACAATGAAACAGCAAATCCCTCACTATAAACCGATGGGCAAGATGTGTTATTTCAACCGTGTTGAGTTGGAGCAGTGGTTACAATCCAACCGATGTGCAACGGCAAACGAGCTTAACCAACAGGCACAATCGTATTGTATGAAAGGGGGTGCAAGATGATACTTACAGATTACTACCTTTTCAAGGAAGTAAAGATTGTCAAGTCCCACCGATATGATTGTGTTGCCTCAACAGGCGAGTATGAACCGTTTGAAATGATTGCAAACAAGAAAAACCAACTGTTTGTATATTGCAACAATGTTCCAGATACGTTTAAGGCGGGGGCACAACGTAAAGCGACGTATGCTATAACGCACACCACAAATATAACAAGCGTGTATATCCCAGACCTTGAGCAACAGCTAAAAGGATATGGCGACATACATAACACGGATGATGGCTTGTTGTTCCTGTTCAGTGAGGATATGAAAGAAATGGAAGTGTTTGTTGCACGTGGTTACAAGCATTGCATTATGGAGCTATCTACGTTGTTTCTTGACGGTGAGCTTGACGACGAGCTTGATGCATTGAGGAACCGTGCTAAACCGATGAATGCAACAAACGGATGAATGATGTAGAGGGGGTTGCCTGTTGGGGGCAATTCCCTCTATAGTAATATGTTTTCAGTTACTAATTTGGTAACCGTTTTATGATAGATACCATACAACTCAAACTCACAGCAGACGATGTGCGGGGCGTGAACTTTTTAGAGGAAACGCCTTGTTATCTGAACGACGTGGGCGTGCATACATACACGGATGATGAAACGACGATAACAGGCACTGTTGGTAATCTAAAAATTTATGTTAAAAAATACAGGTTAAAGCTGGAAAACTCGTTATGTAAATGGTATTTGGGCGACAACTACAAAACGATGAGGCGTGGCGATGTGCAATGCGCGGTGGAGCGGTTGTCAGATACGTTGCATTTGCCGGTTGATAAAGCTACTGTAACCCGTCTTGACGTTGCAAAGAATATAATCGTGAAGCACCCTGTTAGTGTTTATCTGAACCATTTGGGACAAATGAAGTATGCAACGCGGTTGGAGCAACCTAACAGCGTGTATTATTCAACGAGCAACAAATGTCTGTGTATCTATGATAAAAACCAAGAGCAACGGGCAAAGCAGGAACCGATACCAGAGCTATACCAAGACAGGAATGTGTTAAGGATTGAGCAACGATACAGGCGGCGCGTGGGCAAACAATTCAACGTGGCGGCGGTTACGTGTGCAATGCTTTACGATGAACAATTTTATATTCAAATGGTAAAGCGATGGAAACAAGCATATACAGACATAAACAAGATAAACGATATAATCCCAAATTTTGAATGTATGAGAACCGTGAAAGAGTTTAAGGATTGTGCCGTGCTTGCATACGTGGAAGCGGTGGGCGGCGAGCTTGCAATGTGTTCACATATTAATGAGGCACACAAACAGGGCAAACTCACTAATAAACCGGCGCACGATTTGAGACAAACGGTTAAGAGTGCTTGCAGGTTGGGCAAAGGGTTAACCGTTAAGAGTGAGGCGATAACAGAGCTTGATGAAAAGGTACTGAAAGCAATACGATATTACAGATGATGAAAAGCCACACAATATACACCCCTTAACGCGCGTGTGTGTGCGTGCGTGTGCGTGCGTGTGTATGGTAAGATGTTTTCAGTTACTGTTTTGGTAACTTTGTACACACTATGTTAGTTTAATTCAGTAAGGATTATGTCAAGGCAGAGAAACGACGGCAAAGGCAGGATGGGTGGACGCGGTAAAGGCACTCCAAACAAGATAACGAGCGACCTAAAAGGGTGGATTGCCCAGATACTTGAGGGCGGGCGCGTGCGGTTTGAAGCGTGTTTGAATGATTTAGAGCCTCAAGAATACATAAGGGTGTACACGGGATTATTGAACTACGTGTTGCCCAAGCAAGCATCTGTGAACCCGGACAGCGTGCTTGAGAAAGAAAAGGCGATGTTACAGGAGTTTGTTTTGTCTTTGCCGGATGAGATGGTGAACCGTGTGGCAGAGCGGTTGAATGATTTAACCAAGCTTGAGAATGAAAATAAGATTGAGTAATGCAGACGCGGTGCAACTTGCAAAGGCGATAAAAGGCGGTTGTCTTGATACAGACAGGGTGGATTTTCTAAAACGTCTTGTAGAAAATTACAGACCTATTGAACCGATTAATGAGCGGATGTTTGATTATTACAAACAGTGCTTATATCGTGGGGTTGGATTTGTTCCCAACGGCGAGGCGCGGTTTGAGGATATGTGTTATTCAATCAAACAGATAGATGGCGAGCAATACAACCGATTTGAAAATCAGATTAACAGCGGGCAACTATACAGACTGTTCATAAAGCAGATATTTATGGGAATGATTGCCCTAAAAGCGGTGGGCGGTGAGTTTAACTTGACAAATCCAGATTTTGGATTTTTGGATGAACCGATACCAGACGATTATTAACGTTGCATTGTTTCAGATACGATTAAGAGGCGACCTAAAAAGGGGTTGCCTCTTTTCATAAACGGGCGGCGTGCAGACCGCCAAAAGCAGGGGG
>JAJPZA010000104.1 GCA_021204625.1 Clostridia bacterium
ACATACTGCAAAGGAAAGAAGCGGCACCATGGATTTCCATGGTGCCGTGTCTTTGGTGGGAGGGGCTGGATTCGAACCAGCGAAGTCTGAGACGGCAGATTTACAGTCTGCTGCATTTGACCGCTCTGCAACCCGCCCATATTAGGTGGAGCTGGTAATTGGACTCGAACCAACAACCGGCTGATTACAAATCAGCTGCTCTACCGATTGAGCTATACCAGCATGCGTAGTGGTGCTTTGGGGTGGAATCGAACCGCCGACATAAGGATTTTCAGTCCTCCGCTCTACCAACTGAGCTACCAAAGCATTGCGCCTTGTGGCGCTCTCGGTGCTGTCATCAATGAATCATGTATAAATTTTTATGCATTATTCATTTCACTGTTCATTCTTCAATATGAAATCAACATGAAAATCTTGTGAAACGCATTTTTTGGTCTATACGGGATTCATTAAATAACTACACCAAAAATGTTGATATATGTTATTAAATTGTAAATTATGGCGACCCGGGTGAGGATCGAACTCATTACCTCCAGCGTGACAGGCTGGCGCTCTAACCAGATGAGCTACCGGGCCATAATATTGCATAAATGCATATAGTTTAATGGTGGGCCTTCACGGATTCGAACCGCGGACCGATCGGTTATGAGCCGAGTGCTCTAACCAGGCTGAGCTAAAGGCCCATCAAATGCATCTCTGCAACAATGCTTACTTATAATAATTTACCGAAATTTTTTTGTCAAGCTATTTCACGACAAATTTTGCCCCCAAGGTCCGCTATTTTTCAATAATTTTTTCATGCCTGCAGGTCACGGGGAGGAGCGGAGCCATATATTCTTACATATAATTTGCCGTGCAAAAACGGATTTGGAACAGCATTACCTGGTGTTCCGGCAATTTCATGATGCGTTTATTGCTGATGAGCGGCGTAATCTGCTCCGGACATCCGCATGCAGAAAAAGCTGTAATTCTGTATGCCAAGCAAATGCCCACACGGGAAATGGGATATGATACGCAAAAATAAAGGCATATACAGCGTGTTGCCATATATGCCCTGTTGGTAGTCCAGCCGAGAATCGAACTCGGGATTAAGGCTTGAGAGGCCTTCGTCTTAACCGCTTGACCACTGGACCATCCCTGAATGCTTGCTAAGTATAACATACCAAAATGCCGTTTGCAAGCAAAAATGCCGTGTGCGGAAAAATTTTCTGCCGTAAAATTTCCACCCCGGATTACAGGGAGAGAAGGAACCGGACACGCCTCCGGATGAACTTCTCCATAATCTCCAGCCGCTCATTGGGCCAGTTGTATCTGGGGTGCCTCTTGAATTTGAAGCCAGTCATCCTGCGGAGCATGGAACGCTGTCTGTCGGACATGAAGATTCTGGCATTGCTGTCAAAGGACGAGCCAAGTGTGCTTGGCCTTGTCTCAGCATATGCGTCCAGGTCTTTGAAATCATCCCCGTATGCATATGTGAAGAGGGAGCTACCGTTGTCAAAGACGGGGGCGTATTCCATGGGCCTGTTCGTATGGCTGTCAAACAGGAGGCCGAAGTTGCTGCAGTGCCTGTCCGTGTTGTATATGAGGGCGTCGAAGACCATCATGTCCGCGAATTCATCATAGAACCCGCCCCCGAGGCCTTTGAGATAGTCCACGATGTCTTTCATCTCGCCTGGGACAAGCTTCCACATGGGGACGTATGAGACATCTTTGCCTGTGAAGATCCCGCATACGGAGGAAAGGACGCCCTGCCATTTGCTTAGGCCGTATTTTATATGCTTTATGCCCATGGCCTCTGCTGTCCGGGAAGCGTAATATTCGCAGTACGGCTCCTGGCCTGCATTGGCCGCATGAGACGTGCCGCCCTTGTACAGGAATATCCTGCCGCCCTGCCTTCTCCAGCATTTCATGAACATGCCGCTTGTGGTGAGCTCCGGAGTGGAGATGAATGAGCGGGGCCGGACGCATCCTTTGCCGTTGAATGAGAGGAGAGCCATGTCCTTTGCGAAGGGGCTGTCATACAGATTGTATTCCGCAAAGGAGCCTTTGAAGCCGTCTTACGTCACCCAGTATGAATCATTGAGCGAAAGGCCCCGGCAGGCCTGTATGATGCCCATGGGATCATTATAGCTTAAGCCCATCCTCTGCAGAAACTGCTCCCCGCCGTCCCGGCTTAAGGGAAGGATGCGGGTCTCTATCCAGTTCATTACACTCTCATCTGTTGGCTCCATTCCAAGAGGGAGAAGAGAGAGGTCTTTGCAGACATACAGCACCCGACAATCCTTGGATGGGTCTTCATTATCATGATCATGCTCATGCTCAAAGGACAGGATTATGCTGTCATACAGCTTTATGTGGAATATCATGCCAATGGCCTCCGGCTCTTGCATATGCCATATATTATATGCGATTCAAGCACAGCTTTTCAACCCAATACGGCCTCATATATGCAGAAAACAGCCGGCGGCCAGCGTTGTGGCGTACAGGGATAGGATGAGGAACGACAAAGCGGCACATGGACGGGGATTTTGGCATGGACCATGAAAGGCACATGCAGGTGAATGAGAGAGGGTGCAAAAAGTGTCATAAAATGTGAAAAATGTTCAGCCGGATTTAAGTTGAAAAAAAATGCTTTCAAACCGTTGACAATTCCGGAATGAGTTATTATAATCCAATCCGTTATCAAAATATTTGATGTCAAAAGTTTTGACGCCAAATTATTTGATTCCAAATCGCACTCGATGAGGCGGCCGCAAAGGCCTGCCGGGATAAGGATATCGGGAATGAAACGCAATCTTTTTGCTAAGATCTGTTATCTGCACAGGCAGATGAAGAGGAACAATGAGAAGCTCTTCGAGGAGTATGACCTCACGCCCATTCAGTTCCATGCGCTTTCCATAATCAGGAATGCGCAGGAGAGAGGGGAGAGTGCAAGGCAGAAGGATGTGGAGAACGGCACGAACTTAAGGCCGTCCGCAGTGTCCTCCATGCTTACGACTCTGGAGAAGAAAGGGTATGTCGTGCGGAAGCAGGATGAGACGGACGCAAGGCAGAAATACCTGGAGCTCACTGAAAGCGGGCTGAAGGCGAGCGAGGATGACGAGTCCCATCTGGACGAGTGCGATGAAGTGATACAGACTGCCCTCTCTGAAGAGGAGCAGGAGGAATTCGATACTTTGCTCAACAAGATCATAATACAGATCAACGGGCAGGAGGATTTATGGTAAGGACATTACTTAAAAGCGTGAGAGAATACAAGACCCCGTCTTTGCTGTGTCCGCTGCTGATGGTAGGAGAGGCCGCCATGGAGATAGTCATTCCTTTCTTCATGACATTCATAGTAGCCGAGATAGAGGCGCTTTCGGAGAACCCGGAGTATTCAATCAACTGGAACACAATCATAATCTACAGCGTGGCAATGATTGTGTGCGCCCTGTTCGCCCTGTTCTGCGGCTGGTACGGCGCCATCCTTGCGGCCAGGGCCTCATCCGGGTTTGCAAAGAACCTGCGTGAGGACATGTACAGCAACCTGCAGTCTTTCTCGTTCTCCAACATAGACAAGTTCTCAACGGCCAGCATCATAACGAGAACGACAACGGACGTAACGAACGTGCAGAACGCATACCAGATGTGCATACGAATGCTGGTAAGGGCGCCGGTCATGCTCATCGCGGCCATAATAATGACAGCCGTCCTGGAGCCCACAATGGCGTGGATATTCGTCTGCGCGGCGGTGGTTCTCGCAACGGTCGTAACCATATGCGTAATAAAGGTTGTGCCCCACTTCAGAACGATGTTCAAGAAGTACGACAAGCTCAACGAAGTCGTGCAGGAGGACCTCACGGGCATCCGCGTGGTCAAGTCCTACGTGAGCGAGGACAGGGAGAGGGCCAAGATGACCAACGCCACGCAGGAAGTGTACAAGTACTCCCTGAAGGCCGAGAAAATCCTCACCTTCATGATGCCCTGCGTAACGCTCTGCATGTTCATAGTCAACATCATAATCCTCCTCGTAGGCTCCAACATGACGGTCGGCAACATAAACGGCGCCGTGAGCGCATCCAACATTCAGACGCTCATCTCATACTCCGTCCAGATCCTGTCCGGCATCATGATGGCTGCAATGTGCCTCAACTTCATAGCCCTCTCCAGAGGGTCCATGGACCGTATCTCCGAGATGCTTGAGGAGAAGACAGCCCTTTCCAACCCGGAGAACCCCGTGTACGAGGTCAAGGACGGCTCCATAGACTTCAACGGCGTGGGCTTCAAATACAAGGCCACATCCGAAAATGAGGTCCTCACAGACATAAACCTTCACATACATTCCGGCGAGACGATAGGAATCATAGGCGCCACCGGCTCCGGCAAGTCCTCTCTCGTATCCCTCATCCCGAGACTGTATGACGTCTCCGAAGGATCCGTGAAGGTAGGAGGGGTGGACGTAAGGGACTATGACATGGACACCCTGAGAAACAAGGTTGCCATGGTGCTCCAGAAGAACGTGCTCTTCTCCGGGTCCGTTGCGCAGAACCTCCGCTGGGGCGATGACAACGCATCCATGGAAGACATAAAGGAAGCGGCCCGCATGGCCTGTGCGGACGAGTTCATAGAGGCCCTTCCGGGCGGCTATGACTACGACCTGGGCCAGGGAGGCGTAAACGTCTCCGGCGGCCAGAAGCAGCGCCTGTGCATAGCCAGAGCGCTTCTCAAGCACCCGAAGGTCATAATCTTCGATGACTCCACATCCGCCGTGGACACCAAGACTGACGCCACCATCCGCGCGTCCCTCAAGGAATACGCCCCGGACACGACAAAGATAATAATAGCGCAGCGCATTGCCTCCGTGCAGGACGCAGACCGCATCATAGTCATGGAGGACGGCCGCATAGACGCCATAGGCACCCATGACGAGCTCATCCGCACCAACGCCATATACCAGGAGGTATACGAGTCCCAGGTGCAGGGCAGCTCCGCCACAGAGGACGCCGCAGACCCCTTCGCGGGCTTCGGCTCCGCCGCCGGCACAGCCGCAGCGCCCGCTGCAGATGCTGCAGCCGGCACTCCTGCAGCCCCCGCTGCAGACAATGACACGCCCGTTACGGGCAGGAAAGCCGTAGAGGGAGGTACAGACAATGAGTAAGAAAGCCAAAGTCATGCAGGCCCCCGTGCAGGCAAACGATCCCCAGACGCAGGGAGGAAGAGGGAAGAAGGCCAAAAACCCCATGAAGACCCTGGGGAGGCTCATCAAGTTCACCTTCTTCACCAATTACAAAGTCGCCGGCATCTTCATGGTGCTCTGCGTAATCTTCGCGGCAGTCTGCAACGCACTGGGCTCCGCAATGCTGGCTCCGATAATTACAGAGCTCACCAAAGGCCTTAACGCAGACCTTACGTACATTCTCTGGTGCATTCTCATTGTAGGCTGCATTTATGCGATTGGCGCCGGATCCACGTTCGCGTACAACCGCATAATGATGTACATAGCGCAGGGGACATTGAGGAACCTCCGCATAAAGATGTTCCACAAGATGCAGTCCCTGCCGCTCAAATACTTTGACAACAACACGCACGGCGACATAATGTCCCTGTACACCAACGATGTCGACACCATGCGCCAGTTGCTCTCGCAGACGGTGCCTCAGATGGTGTCCGCGGTGGTCACGGTCATAGCCCTGCTCATAATGATGATCATATACAGCTTCACGCTCACCTGCGTAATCCTGCTCATGGTGGCCGTTATGATCCTCATCATCCGTTACGTAGGCAGCCGCTCCGCAAAGAACTTCCTTTTGCAGCAGCGCGTTCTCGGCGAGCTGAACGGCTTCGTTGAGGAGATGACCGAAGGCCAGAAGGTCATAAAGGTCTTCTGCCACGAGGAGGACGCCAAGGCGGACTTCAAGAAAATAAACGATGAGATGTACGAGGCCTCCACGAAGGCGCACATCTATTCATTCATCTTAGGACCCATAAACAACAACCTCGGATACATAGAATACGTCCTCGTGGCCGTTGTGGGCATAGCCCTCATTGCCACAGGCAACACAGGCGCGCTTCTTTCCTCATACGCGGGCTGGAGCGCCACGGCGGACACGGTTGTGGCCGTATGCGCCGGGCTTCTCGTTTCCTTCCTTGCATACTCCAGGCAGTTCATGAACCCTATACAGCAGGTGTCCATGCAGTTCAACTCGATAGTCATGGGCCTTGCGGGCGCCGAGCGAATCTTTGAGATGATGGACACCGAGCCCGAGGACCAGGGCGGAGACATAACCCTGTCATTCAACGAATACGAAGAGGGCCGTTACGCCTGGAAGAAGCCCATGCCGGACGGCACCTTTGAATACACGCCTCTTATGGGCGACATCCGCTTCAACGACGTAATGTTCGGCTACGTGCCCGAAAAGGTTATCCTCAAGCACATAACCCTCTACGCGAAGCCTGGCCAGGAGCTTGCCTTCGTAGGCGCTACCGGCGCGGGCAAGACCACGATAACCAACCTCATAAACCGTTTCTACGACATCCAGTCCGGCACGATAACCTATGACGGCATCCCCATCCGCGAGATCAACAAGGCGGACCTTAGAAGGTCCCTCGGCGTAGTGCTGCAGGACACGCACCTGTTCACGGGCACGATAATGGAGAACATCCGCTACGGCCGTCCCGACGCCACGGACGACGAGTGCATCAAGGCGGCGATAAACGCCAACGCCGACATGTTCATACGCCATCTTCCAGAAGGCTACGACACCGAGATAACGGGCGACGGCGCCAACCTCTCGCAGGGCCAGCGGCAGCTCCTTTCCATAGCCCGCGCCATGGTGACCCACTGCCCTGTCCTGATCCTTGACGAGGCGACGTCCTCCATAGACACCCGCACGGAGAAGCTCATAGTCCAGGCCCTTGACAACCTCATGCGCGGCCGCACCGTCTTCGTGATCGCGCACCGTCTTTCCACGGTCCGCGGCGCCCACGCCATCATGGTCCTCGACCACGGCGTAATCATCGAGCGCGGCTCACACGAGCAGCTCATCGCGCAGAAGGGCACCTATTACCAGCTCTACACCGGCGCCTTCGAGCTCGATTAAATACCGGCTTCCCCGCCGCGCAGCCGCAGCCCTTCCGGCGGCTTCCGTTGCCCGCGGCGCATCCGGTGCAGGCACAAAATCCAAATCCGGCTGTAAAAACATTCTATATAAAAGTCCGTCCGCTGGCCTGATGCCGCCGGGCGGATTTTTTTCTGCTCTCATACGGATACACACGCGGATATGCTTAATCCAAGGCCATTCCAATCCCCTTTTCCAGCGTGCTCATATATGGTCCCGGATGCCCGCAGAAGGGGCAGAAAGGCTCTTGCCAAATCATCCGGCAGGCTGTACAATATGCATAAGATGCGAGCATGCGGAGCGGGCGGATGACATGAACAGTGAAATACAGGATCTGGCGGACAGGATGTTTGCCGTCAACATCTTGGAAGATGATATTTCAGACGATGCCTGTGAAGCTCTCTTCCATGAAGCCAAGGAGCAGATACTGCGATACGGATGGGATGCCGTGTTTTCATGCTGGAGGCAATATCTTTACACAAAGGTGAAGACCCCGGCGGAGGCATGGAGTTATGCGGCGTGGCTGTACTCCATGGGAGCATCTCATTACAAGATAAGCGACCCGTATGAATTCCTGGGCTGCCTGTATTGCTTCCTTGGACCTAATGCCATAGATGCATCCGCAGTGATGGATTTCTTCTCCGCGGAAGTGCTGGCATATTCCGCCGGGCGCACGGAGCTTCTTGCACCCAATTCATCCCCCGGATACATAGGCGAGACGGACCCTCTCATCCTTGCCGGGAAAGAGAAGTGGAAGGAGAAGCCTGGCGGAGGCAGATTATGAGCGAGTTGGAGCAGATTACAGAAGAAATATTCCCGCTGAGAGATTATGATGCCCGCTCGGATGATGAACATTTCCTTGCGGAGCAAAAGGGGAAAACTTGCATTGACAAGTACGGCTGGGAGGCTGTGTTTCCGGTTTGGAGAGATTACCTTTACAACAAATGCACGACGAGAGATGACGTATACGGTTTTATCTGTGTGCTTGACAGCCTGACTTTTTTTGATTTTGACAGAATGACATCGAGCTTCGGTTATCATATAGAGAATCCATACGGGTTCCTGGGTTACATATACTACAGATTAGGAACACCAATTGACGGCCAAGCCATGTGCATCATGGATGTTCTGTCTCCGGAAATTCTCATACACTCTGCCGGCAGGAAGGATCTTGATACCATGTACAACTCAAGGTATATTCCGGAGAAAGATCCTCTGATAATTGAGGCTGTGGATAAGTGGAAGCAAAAGCTTGGCTGAAGGAGGCATTATGTACAGATATTTAAGAGACCCCAAATTATATACGGAAGAGCCATCAGACTTTCCTTGCGAGAAATGCGGGGCCATGATGTACGGTTTCATAAAAGGCTCCACATGCGGCTGTGTCTGCCATAATTGCGGCTGGAGTATTGTAAGATCATATATGGAGCCCATAATTGAGGACGATGGCCCGTACATTTTGCAGCTGGATGCAATCCCGGACGATATCCGTGTGGCAGCCAAACTGGTTCACTGCGGTTATATTGAAGCGAAGTCAAGGCTTCAGAAGGGGGAGATTTCAAAGACCGGAACTGCCTTAAACATTGCGGAGACGGCGCAGAACCTGAAGGATAAGGGGTATTCGTTCAAAATAACCCCGGATTTTCCGTATCCGTATTAGACCCGTATCCGTATTAGAGAGGATTCCCGCAGGCGGAAGGCGGGGCATATGAATGAAAGCAAAAAAAATGAGCACTTGGGCTGGATGCCCGGGTGCTCTGTTTGATTGTATTGCTGTAGCGTCTGCTATGCGGCGGGCATCCTTTTGGAATGCCGCGCGAGGGGCTTATACGAGGTTTTCTATAAGCCGGGCGGTGATGGATGCGAACTGGCCTATA
>JAJPZA010000216.1:0-12627 GCA_021204625.1 Clostridia bacterium
AATGAATATCCCGGCCTGGATTTCCAGACCGGGATTATTGCATGGCTGTTGTTATTGCCGGGTGCCGCATCCGGCTTGCCGGCGCGGATTATATTGGATTGGATATCAGTTGCCGGATGATACAAGGCTGATGGTTACCGCAGGCGTTGTGCCGGACAGGTCTACCGTGATTGTATATGTGCCAGCCGTGGTTACTTGGAAATGGTCGTCATCCTTTTCAGGATCTTCATTGCCGGTATTCACATAGGCGCCGGTTGAGTTTGTCATGTCAAGGAAATCTCCATTTACAGTGAAGCCGTTATCCCCCCATCCGGCCCATCCGAGGTAAAGGATGTAGAATTCCGAATCTGTATATGTGGATGTGAATTTGAATGTTCCGGTAAAGACTTTGTTCGTGGAATCTGCCGCCGTCAGGCCCAGATCAGCAACTTTAGTTCCTTCTATTGTCGTTTCCGTCTGATCCAGTACAGTCCAGCCCGTGGATCCGATATACAGGTAGAACGTGTCGGAATAGAAGGTTACCTCGATGTCCGCGGTTATGCTGCTGTCGCCGTTGGATGTTGCCGTGACCTTGAAGGTGCCGAGCGTCGTTGCCGTTACAACTCCACCCTTGCTTGTTGTCTTAACCGTAATGTAATCCTCATAGCCTGCGGCCGGAGCATATGTCACTGTCTCATCCGAAGCCACATTGCCTTCTGCGTCCGTTGCAAGAGCATGCACTGTGGTTGTCCAGGCACTCCCTCCGTTGTTCACATTGTATGAATATGAATCCTCATCATATGTGATCTTGTCAATGTCAACCGTCGTTCCGGAGGATGCGCTGACCGTTATGTACATAAGGTTGGATTCCACATTCTGTATCGTAACAACCAGCGTAAGGGTGAATGTCATTGAAGGGTCGCCTATGCAGGTGACGGTAACCGTGTTGGAAGTGTAATCTGTGTCAAGCTCCATGTAGGACTCCCATCCGTCCACAAAGGATATGAGCTCCACATTGACTTCATCGTTCGAGTACTGCGCGTCCGCAGGGCCTACGGAATATGTGTATGTCACGCTGGTGTTGGTTGTTGAATCCAGAGGACCTGAGCCGCTGGTCAATGTGAGGGTCACTTCATCCACGTCTATGCCGGCCTGGCGGATGGTCAGAACAGCCGGGCCGCCCGCGGAGAAGTCCAGGGTTATGACATAGTCTCCGGATGCATTCACCTGCAGATTGCCATCGTAGCTGGTAACATACTCTGCACTGGAATGAGCTTCATCATAGTATGCCGAACCTGACATTATGGCATAATCCCAGGCATTGTCTGCTGTCATGCCGTCAAAGCATATTGCGAATCCCCAGGGAGTATTGTCCAGGTTAATATGGATTGTAACACTATATACATAAGGATTGTCATCGGATGCTTCAAGAAGAACTCCTGCTTCCTTTGCCGCATCCGCAGAGTCATAATCACTGGTCCATGAATCCTGATTTACTCCTGCCAGGTAGAAGTAATTGGCGGTTACGCAGACCATATAAGTTGCTGTCACAGTTCCATAAACTGTATCTGCTGTTGCTGTTATGGTTGTGGATCCGAACTGGTCATCCGAAGCCTTTGTCACAGTAGCTGTGGTTACAGGAGATCCGTTGCCGGCAACCGTTGCGATTTCAATATTGGATGAATTCCATGTCACGGATGTGATGTCTTCGCTTGTGAGGTTGGTCAGATTGAGGGTCAGCGTTGTTGTGGTTGCATCACTATCGTAAATGATGATGTTTGCATTGCCCGTAATGGAGGCCTCTATGACTTTTACGGTGATAGTCTTTGCAGACGCATAAGTGGTGTCATTGGGGGTGACGTCAATTGTTGCCTCGCCGCCGGCAATGCCGGTTATCCTTATGTTGTCATTGACTGTCCTGATGCTGATGTACTCCTCTCCGGAAACAATCTCTGCCGTCCAGCCGTCATAGGTTATGGGCTTGGAGGAATCCTGGGCTGTAAGGGTTACCGTGAGCACAACGGCATCCCCGTCCACAATCGCATAGACATCGGATACCTCTGTATCATCCTCCTTGACAGTAACAGCTGTCACATGGTTGGGAACAAGGATTTCAATGCTGTCCTCATACTCCCCGTCCTCTGTCCTGACCGTAATAGTTGCCGTGCCGTATCCAACGGCCGTAACAATGCCTGTGTCCTCGCCGACGGTGGCAACGCTTGTATCGCTAGAAGACCATGTCACAGTCTTGTCGCTTGCATTGTCCGGCGTCACGGTTGCTGTGAGCGTGGCTGTGTTCCCGTACTCAATCGTGACCGTGTCATTCCCCTGGTCTATGGACACTCCGGATACCGCAACCGTTACGTTGACTGCTATTGTAGCTGTCTTACCGCTGCCGTCCGCCGCTGTAACGGTTATGGTGGCCGTTCCTGCGCCAACGGCGGTGATTGTTATTTCGCCGCTTCCGGTTCCGCCGGATGTCACGGTTGCAACTGATTCATTGCTGCTTGCAGCTGTCCATGCAGTGTTCGTTGCATCTGAAGGCTCTACAGTTATGGTTACTGCAGCAGTTGCATCCGACTCATCTTTGCCGAGAATGAGATTTACTGAAGTCCCGCTTGCAGAAATGGATGTTACAAGCTTAGCCTCAACTGTTACATTTATGGTAGCCGTTACTCCGCTTCCGTCCGAAGCCGTAATGGTTATCGTCGTAGTGCCCACGCCTGCAGGAGTGATGGTTATGCTGTTGGAATCGTAAGATATTGTAGCAATTGAGGTATCATTGCTTGCAGCTGTCCATGCGCCGTTTGTGGCGTTGTCCGGAGATACGGATACGGATACAGTCTCGGAATCTCCGTTGTCCGTAAGGGTTACTGAAGTCTCGCTGGGCGTAATGGATGTTACAAGCTTAGCCTCAACTGTTACATTTATGGTAGCCGTTACCCCGCTTCCGTCCGAAGCCGTAATGGTTATGGTTGTGGAGCCTACTCCTGCTGGGGTGATGGTTATGCTGCCGGAATCATATGTGATTGTGGCAACTGAATCGTTTCCGGATACAGCTGTCCATTCGCCGTTTGTGGCGTTGTCCGGAGATACGGAAACGGATACAGTCTCGGAATCTCCGTTGTCCGTAAGAGTTACTGCACCGGGTGTGGCAGTAATCTCGGTTACAGGCACTGTTGAAACCGTTATGGTAACGTAATCGCTGATGGAGTCATCCGCGGTGGATGTTACAGTGATGACGGCCTCGCCAGCTGCCGCTCCGGTAATGGTTATGGTCTGCTCTCCGGATCCGCTGGACTGGGATAATGTGACGGCATCGCTGTCTCCGGTCACGGAGATTGTCCAGCCCGTTTCATCCGCATTAGCAGGTGTGACGGTTATGATTGCGGTTGTGCTGCTTCCGACAGTAATGGATGCTGACTCCGCGCTTATGTCAATTCCCGTTATGGGATTGGTTACTGTGATTGTTACCTCCGCCGTTATGCCGGAGTCTGCCTTGGATGTTACTGTTATGGTAGCTGATCCGGACTTTGCGCCGGTGACGGTCACTGTTCCGGTGCCGTCTCCGCTTGTTTCGCCAAGGGTCACGGCGTCTGAATTGCTGGAAATTGTCCAGCCAGCTTCATCCGCATCCGAGGGCGTGACGGTTATGGATAATGCCGCCTCTCCCCCTACCGTTATCTCCGAGAGATTTGAGCTGATTGAGATGCCGGATATGGGATTGGTTACGGAAACGTATACAACAGCTTCGGCTCCGCCGTCTGCTGACGCTATGATTATGGAAGTACTGCCTGTAGCAACGGCCGTTATAGTTATCGTATCTCCATCCTGGGATACGGTGGCTATGCTTTCGTTATTGCTTGTTGCTGTCCAGGTCTGGACATCCGCATCCGAAGGCTCCACGGATACAGTTACGGCTGCTGTATTGTTTGAACCGTTGACTGTAAGGCTTACGGATGTCTCGCTTGTAGTAATCTCCGTCACAAGTTGAATCACTGTGACTGTTATGGTCGCTGTGGCGTTTCCGTCTGTGGATGTGATGGTGATTTCAGCAGTGCCGGACTTGAGGCCGGTGATGGTCAAAGTATCTGTTCCGTCTGAGACAGGGGATACGGCTGCGACATCCGTATTGCTGCTTGCGGCAGTCCAGGTCTTGTCCGTGGCTCCCTCAGGGCCTACTGTAACGGTTATCTCTGCCGTTGCCGCAGGATCTGCCGCGTCCAGGGTGATTTCCACAGCATTGTCCGCAGCGCTTGTTGTGATGCTGTCCGCAAGCTGGATTACTGTGATTGTAACGGAGTCGCTTAGGGAACCGTCTGCATCTGATGTTACTGTGATGACCGCTGTGCCGGACGCCGTGCCTGTGGCTGTTACTGTGTCGCTTCCGCTGCCCGATGTCTTGGACAGGGTCACAGCTCCGGAATCTCCCGTTACGGCAATGGTCCAGGATTCATCATCCGCGCCGGAAGGGGTGACTGTTATGGATACGGTGGCAGTCTCGCCGACCTTTATCTCAGAGTCTGTGCCTGAGATTGAAACGGCTGTTACAGGATTTGTTACGTTGACGGTTACCTCTGCGGTCTTGGAGCTGTCCCCGTCTGCCGTGAATACTATAGTGGCTGTGCCTGATGCAACGGCCGTAATTGTGAGGCCGGCATCCGTCTTTGCCGCGCTGATATACTCCCCGCCGGATGTAATCTCATATGCCCACTCCGCATCATCCGAATCCTCATGGGATACGGACACAGTAATTGTGCCTGTGGATCCGAGGCCTGATATGTTGAGAGGATTGGGTGCGGCTGAGATGCCGAACTCCGCAACGGCAACATCTATGGAGCAAGTCACTCCGCTGCCGTCTGACGCCGTGATGACTACGGTCGTTGTGCCGTGAGCCACAGGGCTGATTGTTATACCGTTATCTGTGGTTTCCACAGAAACAATCCCGGAGTCATAGCCTGTCACTGTCCATGCAGGATTGGTTGCATCCGCTGAAACGGAAACGGTTACATCCTGCCCCTGTCCTCCGACCGTAAGGCTTACGGAAGCAGGGTCTGCTGTAATGCTTGTGACAAGCTTGGGGGAAACGGTTACTGAAATGTCTGTATATATGTTCTTATCTGCCGCAGAGGATACACGGATTGTCACTGTGCCCGCGCTCTGGGCCGTTATCTCCAGGGTGCCGCCGCTGGAGCCGCCGGCCGTGAATGTTACGATGCCGGCATCGCCGCTGTATAATTCCGCTGTCCAGGATGTGTCATCCGCATATGAAGGATTTACTGTGACGGTCACATCTGCCGCAGGATTGTCCACAAGGGCAAGGGATATTTCGCCGTTAGCGGCGGATGTTTCAACGCTTGTTATATCTGCGGAAAGGACTGTCACGCTGACGGCAGCTGAGATGGAACTGTCTTCATCCGAGTATAC
The DNA here is from genome assembly GCA_021204625.1 of Clostridia bacterium. Taxonomy (GTDB): domain Bacteria; phylum Bacillota; class Clostridia; order Christensenellales; family Borkfalkiaceae; genus Coproplasma. Next base: position 5,407 of record JAJPZA010000216.1, read on the forward strand.
AGTGATTGCCGCTGAACCGGACTTCGCTCCGCTGCTGGCTGTTATAACGAGGCCTGTGCCCTCTGTATTCTTCTCTGCCGTTATGAGGGAGGCGCCTTCAGTTATCTCAAATGACCATCCTGTATTGCCGGCATATGTAGGAACAATGGCTACTTCTACGGCTGCAGTGTCTGCGCCATCCGTGCCGTCCACCTGTACCTCTACGGAGGCTGCCGCCTCGCCGTTCACAGTGATGCCCGTTACGGAAGCGGCCGTTACGTTGACGGTTATCTCAGCTGTTTTGGATATGTCTCCGCTTGCCGTGACTGTTATTATGGCCGTGCCCGCGGATGCTCCGGATATGGCTGCGATGGAAAGGCCGGTTCCGTCCTGCGTCTTTTCCGCCGTTACCAGGGTATCGCCGGATGTGATTTCAAATGTCCAGTCTGTGTTGCCGGCATATGAGGGCTGAACGGCCACAGCGACTTCCGCGCCGTCTCCGTCCACCTGCACCGTTACCGTTGCAGAGTTCTCACCGTTCACTGTGATGCCCGTTACGGATGCTGCCGTTATGTTGACGGTTATCTCAGCTGTCTTGGTAGTGTCCCCGTCTGCATATACGGTTACGGTTGTGGTTGTAGCGGATACGCCTGATACGGCGAAAATCTTCAGAGTGCTTCCATCCTTGGATACATCCAGAAGGCTGCTGTCATATGTGCCTATGGACCATCCTGTGTCTCCGGCATATGAAGGCTGTACGGCCACAGTGACTTCCGCGCCGTCTCCGTCCACTTGAACAGTGACTTCGGACTGGGATACTGTGATGCCTGTTACGGATGCTGCCGTGATATTGACGGTTATCTGGGCGGTATAGCCGCCCTCGTCGGATGTTACGGTTATGTATGCGGTTCCGGCGGAAGACCCGGATACTGCGGAAATGGTTAATTTGCTGCTGGCGTCGTCCTTGGATACGGAGATGCTTGAACTGTCCCCGGACACTTCATATGTCCAGCCTGTGTCTCCGGCGTATGAAGGCTGTACGGCCACAGCGACTTCCGCGCCGTCTCCGTCCACCTGTACCTCTACGGAGGCTGCCGCCTCTCCGTTCACAGTGATGCCCGTTACGGATGCTGCCGTTATGTTGACGGTTATCTCAGCTGTCTTGGATATGTCTCCGCTTGCTGTGACGGTTATTGTGGCCGTGCCTGCGGATGCTCCGGATATGGCTGAGATGGAAAGGCTGGTTCCGTCTTGCGTCTTTTCCGCCGTTACCAGTGTATCGCCGGATGTGATTTCAAATGTCCAGTCTGTGTTTCCAGCGTATGAGGGCTGCACGGCCACAGCGACTTCCGCGCCGTTTCCGTCCACCTGCACCGTTACAGTTGCAGACCTCTCTTTGTTGACAGTGATGCCTGTTACGGAAGCGGCTGTTACGTTGACGGTTATCTCAGCTGTCTTGGATGAGTCTCCGCTTGCCGTGACTGTTATTGTGGCCGTGCCTGCGGATGCTCCGGATATGGCTGAGATGGAAATGCCGGTTCCGTCCTGCGTCTTTTCTGCCGTTACCAGGGTATCGCCGGACGTGATTTCAAATGTCCAGTCTGTGTTTCCGGCGTATGAGGGCTGCACGGCCACAGCGACTTCCGCGCCGTCTCCGTCCACCTGTACGGTTACCTCTGCCGAGCTCTCGCCGTCTATGGTGATGCCTGTTACGGCGGCAGCCGTTACCGTGACATTGATTGCGGCAGTCACGCCGCTTGCGTCTGCTGCGGAAACAATCACAACGGCTGTTCCGGCGGAAACGCCGGATATTGCGGAGATTGTGAGGCCGGTTCCGTCCCCGGTCTTTGCAACTGTTATAAGATCATCGCCGGATGTGATTTCATATGTCCATCCGGAGTTGTTTGCGTTATCCGGGGAAACGGCCACGGTCACGTCTGCGGACGCTCCGTCCACCTGCGCCTCAACTGTTGTCTCTGTTTCTCCGTTGACTGTGATTTTTTCAACAAGCTGCTCTACGGTAAGCTCTACCGGATTGGAGACGGTGAATGTCTCGCCGTTGAATGTGTTTGTGGCTGTTATTGTTGTTGTGCCTTTTCCGACGGGCGTCACAACGCCCGTCTCAGAGTCCACCGTCGCCACAGAAGGATCCGAAGAAGTCCAGGCGAATCCGTCCGTGATGCCGCTGCCGCTTGAGAAATACAGCGTGGCTTTGAAGGTATATGAATCCCCTCCCACATACATTGTGGTTACATAGGATGTGATTGAGAAAGCGTTTCCGGTTTCCGTCACTGATACGGATATGGTGTATGATGCGTTTCCGTCATTGGATGAAATTGTCACTGTCGTGTCGCCGACGGACACACCCTTGATGTATATTGTGCCGTTCCCTTCTCCGCCGGCTGAGCTGTCAAATGAATCCCCGTCCAGGGATACCGCCGCAACTGAAGGGTCGCTGCTTGCCGCAGTCCATGTAAGGTCCGTGGCGTCTGAAGCCGTTATGGAAATGGGGCTTGAAATAACATCAGCCGGAAGCGCGATGTAATTCATGTCCGCGGTTATGCTGGCCATGAGCTGAATCACCGTCACTTCCACAGTCGCGGTCTTCGAGCTATCTCCGTTCGCGTATACGGTTATGACCGCCGTGCCTGCTGACACGGCATGTACGGAAAGGCCGTCATCTGAAGCTGTGACTTCTATGACTGACTCGTCTGCGGGCTCCACGTTGAAGCCCCATGTCTCATCCGTGGAATTCTCCGCCGTCACCGACACGGACACCGTTCCGTCCGCCCCTCCCGCTATGAGCTCCAGCGTTTCAGGGCTGGCCGTGACGGCAAACTGCTTCACTGTGACAGCAAGGGTTGCCGTATATCCGCCGTCCTCTGTCGTCACGGTTATTGTGGCCGTTCCGGCAGCCACAGCCGTCACAACGCCGTCCTTCACTGTCGCCACGCTTTCATCGCTGGATGACCAGGACACAGCCTTGTTCGTCGCATCGCCCGGCTCAACCGTTGCGGTTACTGCAAGGCTTTCCCCGGCTGTCATCTCAACGGATGTCTCGTCCAATGTCACTCCCGTAACGGCTGTCATGACAGTCACCTTTATGAAAGTCTTGACATTGCTGTTCGCGGCCGAGCCCACTGTAATTGAGGTCTCCCCGGCGCTCACTGCAGTGATCTCAATGGAATTATCATCATTGGAATATGTTATTGCCGCGACTGATTCGTCTTCCGATACCGCATACCATGAATCGTCATATGCAGCCGGCGGAATCACTTCAACTTCCACTTCCTCCGTATCACCGACATACAACTCAACCGAAGTCTCGGATACGGATATCCATGTTATGCCATTGGTGACAACGCACGCAGACAGCCCAAGCGACAATGCAAGGGCAAAAAGAAGGCTGCACATAACAAGGAGCATCTTCTTTGTGACAACTTTCATAAACATCCCCCATATCTACAACTGATGCAAATGCCTTCCGGCATGGATAATTTATGAAGTTTTGCGTATCAGATTCCTGACCGGAAAATACCCCTCCCAAATCCTGCCCGGCGGACTCCGATGATTAAAAACAGACTTCAATCGGACCCGTCGTCAAAAAGCAAGGCTATAAGAACATACGCATGGACTACAGCGTAGTCCATGCCAAAGGGGTACCCCTTTGCAAAACCGTACTATTTTACTGTTTTACTGTGCGTTCTCCAAGCTTTCAGCCGCCGCTTGCATTGCATCTCCGGCAATTCCGGCATGCAGAATTCCGAAGATCAGAACATGCTTTGCCTGCTGATTCCGCAAAGGCTCCGCTCATTGCAAAAGCATGCCGCAAAAACGCACAATATTGAATTCACCCAATCATATTTTAAATATATATGTTTGGTCTAATAAAGATAATGGACGTTTTTTGCTCAGATGTTGAAACTTCCGGGCTTCCACAACCCTGAATAATTATTCAAAACGATCAAATGAACATAAATGAACAATATGCACTATGCGCCAAATACGTGCATTGTTCATATAAGTCCGGCCGTCACGGCGCATGATTCCCATGTATTCTTTCTCCTTCATCAGCACATTCATTGCCTTGTACAGGATTGTGCGTCATCCGTGCCTGCTCATTACAATCCGGAACTGCTCCCTCTGCTCTTTGCCCGGCATGCGCACGCTCTCCGCAGAAGAGTCATAAGTAAAAAAGCTAAGATGGGCCGGAAGGGTCATGGCGTCATCCAAAAACCGGATGGCAGCCATGTCATTTTCAAATCAGCATGGATCCGCATAAGCTGCCTAGCCAGCAGTAAGCCTGTAAGCTGAATACCGGATGCCATAGGCGTCATCCAGGATATCTTTCCAGGATGCTGCATGACTCAGTCTCCGTCCGTCAAAGACCCGATTCGCCGGTTAAAATATACTTGCTGATTGAAAGAGGTATGTGCGCCAAAGCTTCTCCCATGGCAAATCCGTCATACCACCCTTTGACCGGACCGAAATACCCGACGAGCCTTGCGCAAAGATCCTGACATCTTTCTCTGCAAAGCCGCAGATCAAGACATGGCAAACCTGTACATGGCATTGCCGCAGGTCATGGAAAGCTCGCAGAAAAAGTCCGGTGAAGATCATCCCCCGGTTTAGAGTATTGGAAGCATGCCGGTCATACAGGCAAGGGACACAAAAGGCTTGTCTGCCATGGGGCATATGAAGGATCTGAAATACTTGTCCAGCTCCTCCCTGTCATCCTGACTGTATCTGATGAAGTGGTCCGATTGTACATTAAAGATACTTAAAGAATACATAAAATATTTAATAGCTTCTCCATAATGAAGATAATCTCTCTGCCGATATGCCCGGATTCTCGTACTCGCTTTAATGATCACAGCAAAACTCACAGTGCGGCACGGAGACCATTTTATCCAGAAACCGGCATCCGGCAAAAATTCAGCCATGACCGCACACACCAGGATTATCACGACAGACAAAAAATTCACATGCATCAACCCTCCATACATGAACAGCACCAGGAACAGCCAGACCGTCATACAAAGGACAGGAGCCACTCCTCTTCCGTAACAGGCAGACGACATGCTTGCCGTCGTGATTTTGCCAAACCTTCTCGGCAAGGTGACGCAGATAAGCTTCCCTGGGCCGGACACAATCCCATTGGCTATTTTATGAAATCCATATTAACCACGAACACAAAGGATCTCATAACAGCACTGCCTCTTCGTACTGCCAGCTGATAGGATTGAGAAAACTCTCATGGACACTGCCCATGAATGGACTTACTAATAAACATATGTTTGTCAATTTGCCGTTCAGAACTGTCAAAATCAGTCAAAAAGTACTATGCAAACATTGTATTACTATGCATGGACACTGTTTTGCATAACTCTCCCACCATCCCAGGTGTTATGTAAGCCGGGAGGCAAAGCCTGCACTCCGTCTCTTCCAGGTCTTCCAGTGTTACGTCCTTGCAGATCCTGCTGAAGTCTATTCTTCCCAAAACCTTCTTCGAATACGGCCTCTTGGCATCTGCAAATGAGATGCTCTTGAGGAATCCCTGCACCTTCCCGGAGTTAAGGTACAGCATGGCTGTGTATGCCAGATTGTATGAGTTGAAGCAGATGAAGTAACAGGTGTCATCCGCCATGAAAGGCCTGCCGTCCGGTGAAGACAGGACACAGAAGAGCGGGTCTTTGTAAAAGCCGCTGACACATACCTTGTATCTGGAAAAGCTGTACTCCCCCACTCCGAACATCCCGTAATCAGGAGACGTGTTGTATATGGAACTCCTGCGGGATGCAAACATCTCCCTGTGCTCCTCCAGGTATTCCCATGTCTGTGGGCAACATGTCTTTATATATGATGTGTCCTCTCTTGCTTTGTTTTGCGTTACAATTACGAACTTATTGCACACAGAAATTACAGGTTGCCTGCAGCAACTGCTTTTTACCAAGGGAAATACAAGGTCCGGCTCTAAGCAAACACTCTCGCCGTATCCGTTAATGTAATTGCCATCTCCGCCAAGGGTGAGCTCCATGACCTTGGAGCAGTCATGCTTCACTCCCTGCCTCCAGTTAAAACAGCACACCCCTTCATAATCCGCCGCTACTGATGACAACGTGCTGCACAGTTTTCCGTCCTTGCATTCGTATGTGAAAACTGCAGTATTCCAGTTTTCATAGCTGTATACATTGCATGTATCCGGGGAGCTTTCTTCCTGCGTGAGCTGTACAAGGAGCAGGCATGCTGATACGCTCACGCCGAAAATCTTCATGGCATCTATTCCCCTGGCGCCCTTGAAGTTGGACTTGCTCACCGAACTTCTTGTTCCAAGTGAAGACAGCGTGCTGCTGTTGACCCACGGGGGATTTCCGATGACAAGCAGATTATCCCGCTCTATCCTGTCCAGACTGCAGGAAAAGAAGTCTTCATTTATGATTTCCACGCGAATATCATTGATTTCCTTCCGACAGATGTCACAGTATTCCCCGTTGATCTCAATTCCGTAATACTTGCCTGCGCCGAATAAAAGACCGGCTTTTATGAAATTGCCCACGCCGCATGCAGGCTCCAGAACGGCCGAGGGATTTATGCCTCTGTCCTTTGCCAAGTGCCAGCATACGCTTTCCGCGAACTCCAACGGGGTCTGGTAATCACCGAATTCTCTCTTCGTGCTCATATATTCTATATTTCCTTTTACTGCCCCGGTGTAGTAAATAGAAATCCACCTGTTTGACGAGTGGATTCTTTTATCTTACATTCTGACAATTATGCGGCGTTAAAATAACAACTGCTCCTTTACTTGAAAAACAGATTATATCTTAATAATCCATATGCCATTTTTTTTGCCACCAACTCTCTCTATAACCCCCTCATCAATAAGGAGTTTCATGATTCCATTAACCTTTCGACGTGATATTTGAAATTTATCCTGTAATCCCGTGTATGTAATATTAGGATTTTGAGTAATTGTATCAATGAAACTTGATTTATACGAAGCATACCTAATTTTGCTGGTGATATTGTGTACACCATCATCCTTAGGGGTATGCCCATTTCCAGTTTCTTTAGTTTCACTATCATCTTCTCTAGTTTCACCCTCAAGCTCTTTGGTTTCACTTTCGATGTCTTTAGTTTCACTCTTAGGCTCTTTGGTTTCACTTTCGATGTCTTTAGTTTCACTCTCTGGCTCTTTGGTTTCACTTTCGATGTCTTTAGTTTCACTCTCTGGCTCTTTGGTTT
>JAJPZA010000216.1:12727-33057 GCA_021204625.1 Clostridia bacterium
GTTTCACTTTCGATGTCTTTAGTTTCACTCTCTGGCTCTTTGGTTTCACTTTCGAGTCCCCTAGTATTGTTCATGGGCGTGTCGGAAATGCGAATAACTCCATTTGAGCCAAAATTAGATTCATCTACCAGTCGATTAGGTCTATCAGTTTCAGGATTAGGCTCTGCATCGACGATTCGACTGGAACCAGATTCATCTATTTTAGCTCTTTTCAGAGCATGCAAAATAACGGTGAGGTCACTTTCCGTTACATCGAACTCTGGAGGTTCAGAACCGACAATTTCACATGCGTCAAAAATCTTCTGTATGCCTCTACCCCAGTTCTCAATATATCCAGCACGAAAGAACACTTTTGCAATAGACGGATTAAACGGACTTGAAATATGACTGCCAATTAAATTTTCTTTAGTCCAGCCTTCTGGCAATATGCATCGATTGCCTATTTCCATCCTGTCATCATATAATTTTATCTGAACAGGAACGGCAGCTGACCAGTCAGAATGAATCAGCGCATTGTTTACGGCCTCGCGAACCGCATCTTTTGCATAGGGATAAGTCTCCACCCTAATCTCATTATAGTAGCTGATTTTAGCTTTTAAATATTTCAGATATATCATATCGAACACTCTATCAGCTATCAGCATAAGAGAGCCATAAAAATCATCTTGATATTCAATCTCGGAGCGGTTAAACTTCCCTATTTTTACAAAACACCCATTTAATACATCTTCAGGATGCCTGTAAAAGCACAATACAGCAGCCCTAGTAAGTCTACCTTCCTTCAGCAGGCCTAACTTATTCAACAGCTCCTCTCTGGAAACTTCCAAATCCTCAGGAACCATTCTTTTGCTTCGAAGTGCCGCCTTCCTAAAAATATCAAAGCTTTCCTTGTCAAGGTCTGCAACACTGATGTTGGGAACTATAACATCTTCCCATCTGATGCCAGTCTTGCTTAAAAGAAATTCTGTAAGAGCATTACCATGAAGAGCCTGTTTTGTAGCTCCAGAACGGACATAAAATTGCCCATTGCAATTAATGGGAAAGGCCTGAGGATCAACTCTGATTGCCAAATAATCCATGTTGTTTTCTGAACGTATCTCTACATTAACAAGAAAACCAAACTTGCTCTGTGTTGCATTTGGAATATCCTCAGCTAATCTTTTGGCATCTTTTACCCCTATAACTTTACCGTCATCCCGTACACCAATAAAAAGGGTACCACCATCGGTATTAGCAAAGGCGCAAATCCATTCCAAATACTCACTATGCCATGTTTCTTTATATTCTATGTACTGGTTTTCTCCCGTGTATCCCATGAAATCACTCTCCAATAACCCTCTATATTAAACAATTAAATTTGTATCTCGCAGAATTCCTTATCTAATGTTAATATACATTGGATATTACATTTATTGTCTTAACTGATTCAAGTGTATCACTCAATTTAAACTTCTGCAATCAGTAAATTTCAACATCCACCCTATTGTCCTGACATTCATTATATGGTTTACGATTCTTGGACGTTTTATTGCCCCTTGACATCTCCCCTGCATTTTATGTACAATACCCGCAGAAAACAAGATTATTCATGAGGTACAGATATGAAATCCCTTGTGGCATACTTCAGCGCAACCGGATGCACAAAGGCGCTTGCAAAGAGCCTGGCAGAGGCTGCGGGAGCGGATATTTTTGAGATAGTTCCGGAGATACCGTACACGGCGGCGGATCTGGACTGGCAGGACAGCAGAAGCAGGTCTTCTGTTGAGATGGGTGACAAGTCCTCACGGCCGGACGTCAGGGACGCTGTACGGAACATGGAGGATTATGACGTCCTCTTTGTGGGCTTTCCTATATGGTGGTACGTTGCGCCCAGAATCATCAACACCTTTTTGGAGCAGTATGACCTCTCCGGCAAGACCGTGATACCCTTCGCCACATCCGGAAGCTCCGGGATGGGAAGCACGAACACGTATCTTGCGCCTTCATGCAAGGGCGCAACGCTGCTTGCGGGAAGAAGGTTCTCTTCCAGGGCCACCAAGCAGGACCTCAAGAGATGGGTTGCGTCCATGAATCTGGGCTAGGAGTCCTGAGGTAAAAACAGCGGATCAGCGGATTACTGGCAGCGGGGCGTGCATTTTGCGGCCCGCTTTTTGCTGCACCGCAGCCGGGCTCTAAGAGGCGAGCTCGCGGAGCTTCGCCGGATGCGCACCATGCCGTATGAATCCAGGCAGCAGTATTTGAGAAGGTTTTCGCGGGCCTTTGCCCTGTCCTCCGGGGCCATGTACTTCAATAATAAATGTTGATAGAATAACTATATCCGATGAGTTTGAGCAGCAGTATTCGGATTGGAAAAGTATGGTTGCTGGCACAACCATATTTTTTATATCCATTTGCTAAAATGGTCATCCAGCTCAAAGGAACCATCATTGAGTTCATTCAGACGGTCCATTAACTGTTTGGCTAATGATTTTAACTCAGCACAAATTTTAGTATACAGTTCCGAATTGAACCACATTGCCACACCATGAGAATCGGCTTCAAAACAATCCCCATACATGTGACATATTTTCTTGTTCAATTCCCTGACGACCTCGTCATTGTCTATAACGGGAACCCCCGTATATGTAGTGCCATCCATATAGTCTGTTAAAAAAATCGGATATTCCCAGGGCTCCAAGTCAAGTCTTACAACTCTCTTTTCCATAATAGTAATAGTAAGCTCCCATTAAATATTCCACTCTATATACTTTACGCCACGGTTAAGCTGGTCTATATAGTACGTATGAGCCTTGCTGGTTAATTATTGACATCATCTGTGTGAATCGGACGGCAGGAAGAGATAAACCCATTCTTTGCAACGGCGGTAATAAGATAAAACTGACCATTTTTCTGATACAAACGATGGTAAACTTTCTTATTTTCGCTGGATGCTTGTTGCTGCTATAGGTCAGGAGGCAAGCTCGCGGAGCTTCTGCCAGATGCGCACCATGCCGTATGAATCCAGGCAGCAGTATTTGAGAAGGTTTTCGCGGGCCTTTGCCCTGTCCTCCGGTGACATGTCCTTCATTGCTAGGTACGTGGCCGTGGCCTGCCCGCCGTTGTGCACGTCTTCAAGTGATGTGTAGTTTAGCTCCGGATCGTCCGGGAACAGGGCCGGAAGGACGGACTTTATGGAAAAGCTCCCTCCCATCTGCCTGTTGTACACATAGCCTTTCTGGAAAGGCTCCAGAAGGTCCACGAAGCTGTCATGTATCTTCATGAGATGCTCCGCAAGGTCCGGGAAAAATTCCGCCAGCTCCTTTATGCGCCCCTTTTCAAATGCCATGTTGTACGCAATAAGCGTGGCGTCTGCTGGAATTGTCTGCACGAGGCTTTCCGCAATGGCGCGCCTGGGGTCTTCGTCCTCGCCTGCGAGGAACTCCTTGTGCACAAGGGGTGCCCCTTCGCTCTCCAGAATGTGCAAAGAATACTGGAAAGGCACCTGCCGGTACGGCCTGAGACCGTCATACATGGGTATGCAGGTCATGAAAGTCTCAAAGTCCAGGAAATACATGGGGTAATGCATTCCGGACAGGAACCGCTGCAGGCTGTCTGTGTCCACATAAACGGGAAGGTCTTCAATGAAATACTCCACCTGCCTGGTCCAGTATGCGTTGGAAAGATGCTTTCCGCTGGCGTACACGTCCTGCAGGGTGCGTATTCCGGAATTGTACATATCCAGGGCGTCCTTCTCCAGGATCCTGTACAAGTCAAAGACGCTGGGGCTGGGAGTCTTCATGCAGTGCGTCCAGTACGGGCATCCGTACGGATGATGGCACTGGAGGCCTATCTTCATCTCCGGCTCAGACCGGGACAGTAGGTACTGCTTCGCCTCCGCCACTGTCTTTTCAACGTTCTTAGAGAAGGGCGCAATCTGCTCCGAGACGTCCTCTGTGACGAAGAACTTGTCCCTGTCTATCTCCCCTTCGCGGACGTACTGGCTGTTTACGTGCACCAGGTACGTGCCTGTGATATTGAGGCCTGCCATTCCAAGAACATGCTTCTGGTACGCTATGTCCCACAGGTACTCTTCCCTTACCCCTGTGCTGCTCTTCACTTCATACAAATCATACCCGCCTTCCGTCTTGTGCAGGAGGTCCACGGCGCAGTAGCAGCCGTTTACGGAAAAGGCGGCCTCGCATATGTTCTCCTCCCCGCGGGAGACAAGCTTCTTTGTGTTGGCCAGCATGGCGCTTATGTTGAGCGAGCCGTTCCATCTCAGCACTGTGGCGTCTACATGGGAGCCGAACATATCTTTGGCCAGCTCCCCGCACTCATGCCCTTCCTTGAACCTGGACTCCAGGGACTCGTCCTTCACCCCTTCCTGGGGCATGTACGTGTCCATCCAGAGCATCTTGTGGCACTGGCAGTATCTTACGTATTTGCTTTTGGATAAATTCATATTGTGTCTTTCGCCGCGCCTTAAAGCCAGGCGCCGGCGTGTGTATTCTCCCTTATGTATTTTTGTAATTGCGTGCGTTTTGCCTGCGGCATCCTGCCGGCAGGCTATGCAGGACCTGTTCTCTACACACTGGGAAACGGGCCCTGGCGGTGCATTTAATAGACAAATTATTTGAATTTGTTTAATATCTCTGTGACTTTCCTTTACTATCCTTCAATAATGTCATATAATTACATTACAAATAATGACACATAAAAGAATGCCGGTCTGCGCTGGGGAGCGGATTATTGAGGCGCATGCAGAATGCGCCAAGCGGCGCCCGCAAAGGGCAATGATGCGTTATATGAAGGAGCGAAGACAAAATGAAGACCGCAATTATTACGGACAGCAACGCCGGCATTACGCAGGCGGACGGCAAGGAGCTTGGCATTTGCGTGGTTCCGGTGCCGGTGCTTATTGAGGGCGAGCAGTTCATGGAGGACATATCCCTCACGCAGGAGCAGTTCTATGAAAAGCTGAAGGACATCAAGATTGACGTTGCCACTTCCCAGCCCAGCATTCCGGACGTGGCCGAATACTGGGACAAGGCCTTGGAGGACAATGACGCCGTAATCTACATCCACATGTCCTCCGCGCTCTCCGCCTCGTACGGGACGCTTGCCAATTATGTGGCAGAGGAGCCCAGGTACCAGGGCAAAGTGTTTGTGGTGGACAACCAGCGCATATCCCTCACGCAGAAACAGAGCGCGATAGACGCAAAGAAGATGGCGGACGAAGGAATGCCTGCGCAGGAGATATACGAATGGCTCACGGAGACCAAGATGACCTCCTCCATCTACCTCATGGTAGACACGCTCAAATACCTCAAGAAGGGCGGCCGCATCACCCCGGCCGTGGCGCTCATAGGAACCATACTGAAGCTGAAGCCGGTGCTCCAGATCCAGGGCGGAAAACTTGACACCTATTCCAAGTCCGCGCGCAAGATTTCGCAGGCGAAGGAGATTATGATAAACGCCGTAAAGGCCGACCTCGAGAGCCGCTTCTCCAAGGAGCGCGCCGAAGGCAGGCTCATGCTCTCCGTGGCGTACACGGACAACTATGACACCGCTGAAGAGTTCAGAAAGGAGCTTGAAGCCGCCTTCCCGGACATCCCTTACCTTTACACGGACCACCTTTCCCTCGCCGTTGCCGTCCACACCGGCCCCGGGGCCTTCGGCGTGGTCATCTGCATAACCCGCTGACGCTCCCGGCCCGCATATCCGGCCGGCACAATACTTCCTTAAATAACTGTTCCATACCGGAGACGGAAGCCGCAGGCATCCGTCTCCCTTTTTGCATATATTGGAGTCTATGCACCGCATGGCATAAAAACCGTCTTGCAGCAAATCAGCAAATGAGATCTTCCAGGCCGCCGTGCCATTCGATGTATTTGCAATCCTGTGATTATGCAATAAATTACTTGATTAAATCCTCAATGCTGCAGTCAAGAGCCTTTGCTAAATTATACAATGTCCTGCCTTGCGCATTTGAAATCTCGACTTTGCCTTGTTCATATGCCCTTATGTCCCTCACAGGAACTTCACTCATTAAAGCAAGCTCTTCCTGCGTGTAATTCTTCTTTGCTCTGTATTCTTTCAACGGACACTGATAACCTATTTTTTGCTTGATCAGCTCCACGCTTTTAGAAATATCCATCTCATGATACGGGAAGTAATACTGTATCAGCTTGCTGCAAGGAAACTTGTCCGTAATCTGCTCAAAGGTTCTGTTAAGGTACCACTGGGCGTAGGCAAGCACCCATCCCACCCAATATGCCGGAGAATATGAATATTTCAGCTTGCGTACCTGCGGCTTCTGCTGCATGATTATGCTGAAGAGCTCTTCTTCAGATTTTCCGAGAACATATATAGGATTGGCAATTTCAAATGCCCTTGCCATCTTTGAGGAAAGGAACTTCTGGGCAAATTCATCTATGTCCATGTTCAGCTCCATGACAGCCAGCTGGAACAGGCCGCCGAGCTTCTCCCGCTCTATATCCACATACAATGTATCATTTTGCAATCCTTCCGTTATCGCAGCAGACAGCAAGAAATTACCTGCCCCACAAGCTGGGGTCATCCCTTTCAGCCCTCCCGGGCAGAAAAATCCGGTGCTGCAAATCAGCAGATGATGTCCTCCATGCTGCAGCCAAGTGCCTTTGCAAGGTTATACAGCGTGCCGGCTTCGGCGCAGGAAATGTCCTCCTCATCCGTCTCATAAGAAATGATTTTCTCCACAGGAACTCTGCTGTATTCCGCAAGCTGTGCCTGTGTGTACCCAGCCTTCTCCCTGTATTCCTGCAGAGGGGGCTTGTATGAAATTCTCTCCTTTATGACCTTCATGATTTTAGGAATGGCCTCGCCCTCAGACCTGTGAGCATACTCTTCCATCTGGCTGCAGGGGAACAGGTCTGTGATTTCCTTGTATGTCTTGCGCAGATACCACTGGGCGTATGCCAGGACATATCCTGTCCATGACGCATACACATATATCTCGGGGCTGCCGAGATCCAGATCCCTTCTGAGTATTATTTTCAGAAGCTCGTTTTCCGACTTCCCCAGAACGTAAATGGGATTTGCCGTTTCAAACTTCTGCGCCATTCCGGATGAGATGAACTTCTCCATGAACTCATCCAAGCTCATGTGTTCCCTTTCCGTAGCCAGACAGAACAGATTTGAAAGCTTCCTGCGAACTTTGATCAGATAACGCATGTCATATGAATGTACCATAACTGCACCCCCTCACTTTTCCCACAAAGCAGGATCTTCCAATGATTTCTTACCGGTCATAAGATCCGCAATGGTGATATCATTTTTTTCATAACGCACATCGTTATAATACCTTCTCAGTATGACGCCGCACCGCATCTTCCTGTTCCGGTAATACCTTTCAGCGGGAACACGCTCACTGCCCTCGCTGCGAAGCCTTGAGAACGCTTCCGGGGACTTGATGACCGTCTGCATCCGGCCGTCTATCCTGGCGGCCTTTGCAAGCCCACACACAGACAGGCAGTTGCCAATGAAGTCCATAAAAAAACAGAACATGCAGTCATCCCCGGGGTATCCCTTTATGATGTCATAGCCTTCTGTGTCCACGGAAAAGTGCTCCGCAAGAAACTGCCTTGCGCCCTCCACATCACAGTAATCACCTTCATACAGCTGCCTGTTGGCGCTCACAAGCGCCGCCCAGTGCAGCAAAGAATACTCCTTAGCTCCAAGGTCCAGCACCCTGAGGCCTTCCGTGTCCAGAGTGTATCTGTTTAAATAGCCGTCCCTGCCGTCATCCACGGCCCACTCCTTTGCAAGCTCTTCCGATTCCGTGCAGTACAGTCCGTTGCCGAAGTCATTGTGCCGGTTCGTAAAATCGCTGTCAAAGTGTCCTTCCACTCTGCAATCCGATCCATGATACAGTGTGATTTCCATTCTTACGCGCCTCCTTTTGTGAGCTGTTATTATACACCATAATTGGCAAAAATCAATACATATACGCACATTATTAAATTGGTGCGCATTTTATGTGGACATATGTAACGCACTGTCCAAAAAAATTTTTAGGGCATCTCCAGAGGCATGATGCATGCAGAATGTTCCGATACGGCAAATCAGCAGATGATGTCCTCCATGCTGCATCCCAGAGCCTTTGCAAGGTTATACAGCGTGCCGGCTTCGGCACAGGAAATGTCCTCCTCATCCGTCTCGTATGAAATGATTTTCTCCACAGGGACGCAGCTGATTTCAGCAAGCTGGGCCTGCGTGTACCCTGCCTTTTCCCTGTATTCCTGCAGAGGGGGCTTGTACGAGATTCTCTCCTTTATGACCTTCATGATTTTGGGAATGGCCTCGCCCTCGGAATATAAGGCATACTCTCCCATCTGGCTGCAAGGGAACAGGTCTGTGATTTCCTTGTATGTCTTGCGCAGATACCACTGGGCATATGCCAGGACATATCCTAACCATGACGCATACACATTTATCTCGAGGCTTCCGAGGTCCGGCTCCCTGCCGAGTATTATTTCCAGAAGCTCGTTTTCCGACTTTCCCAGAACGTAAATGGGATTTGCCGTTTCAAACTTCTGCGCCATTCCTGAGGATATGAACTTCTCCATGAACTCATCCAGGCTCATGTGTTCACTGTACGTAGCCAGACGGAACAGATTTGTAAGCTTCTCCTGAATTATATCCAGATAACGCCTGTCATATGAATGTACCATAACAGCACCCCCCCTCACTTTTTCCACAAAGCAGGATCTTCCAGGGATTTCTTACCGGTCATAAGATCCGCAATTTTGATATCATCGATTTCATAGCTCACATCCCTGTAATACCTGTCCAGTATGACGCCGCACCGCATCTTCCTGTTCCGGTAATACCTTTCAGCGGGAACCCGCTCGCTGCCCTCGCTGCGAAGCCTTGAGAACGCTTCCGGGGACTTGATGACCGTCTGCATCCGGCCGTCTATCCTGACAGCCTTTGCAAGCCCCCGCACAGACAGGCAGTTGCCAATGAAGTCCATGAAAAAACAGAACATGCAGTCATCCCCGGGGTATCCCTTTATGATGTCATATCCTTCTGTGTCCACAAAAAAGTTCTCCGCGAGGAACTGCTTCGAATATGTCACATTCCTCGCATCTTCATTCAGCTGCCTGTTAGCGCTCACAAGCGCCGCCCAGTGCAGCAAGGAATACTCCCTGGCTCCAAGGTCCAGCACCCTGAGGCCTTCCGTGTCCAGAGTGTATCTGTTTAAATAGCCGTCCCTGCCGTCATCCACGGCCCACTCCTTTGCAAGCTCTTCCGATTCCGTGCAGTACAGTCCGTTGCCGAAGTCATTGTGCCTGTTCGTAAAATCGCTGTCAAAGTACCCTTCCACCCTGTGATTCGATCCGTGATACAGTGTGATTTTCATTCTTACGCGCCTCCTTTTATGAGCTGTTATTATACACCATAATTGGCAAAAATCAATACATAAATTGGCAAAAACTAATACATATACGCACATTATTAAATTGGTGCGCATTTTATGCGGACATATGTAACGCATTGTCCAAAAAAATTTTTTTAAGGCATCTTCTTTCGCACGCGGAATCCTTGCTATTGCTCGAATTTGAACCCAGAAAAGAACCTTGCATTACGGGAGACAGAAGCCGCAGGCATCCGCCTCCCTTTTTGTACGCATTGAAATCTGCGGCATCAGATGGATTTATCCAGCTAGCGGCAAATCAGCAAATGAGATCCTCAATGCTGCAGTACAATGTTTTGGCAAGCTTGTATACGGTATCCGCCTGGGCTGTGGAAATATCCACTACACCCTGCTCATATGCTCTTATGCTGCTGACCGGAACGCCGCTGCACTTTGCAAGTTCTTCCTGTGTAAACCCACTTTTCTCCCTGTGTTCCTTCAAAGGATGCTGGTATGAGATCTTCTCCTTTATGAGGGCCAGACTCCTGGAAATTGGCATATTATGGTAGTGGGAATAATACAATATCAGCTTGCTGCAGGGCAGCCTGTCTGTAATATACTTGAATGTTCTGTTGAGATACCACTGTGCGTATGCAAGCACCAAGCCCACCCAGTATGCAGAGCTGGCCGCATATGGACGCCATCTTCCGTAAGGCTTCTCCTGCAGTATGATTTCCAGCTGCTCATATGCGGACTTTCCCATCATATATTGGGGGCTGGCAGTCTCATACGCCCCGGCCATTTCGGAAGAGACGAACTTCTCGGCGAATTCATCTATATCCATCTCATTGTCTATTACGGCCATCTGGAAAAGCTCTCCGAGATTCTTCATGGCATAGGGCAAATATATTTCATCATATGCGTGAATCATGTTTATTTCTCCTGAAGGGCTCATTGAAGTCATAGAGCCATAAACTGAGAATCATCATCCTTTACCCGGGAACCCTTCTTTAACCAGGAATCCTTCTTTAACCAGAAATTCTTCTTTAGCTGGGGATTCTTCATAAACTGGGAATCATCCTTGTAATACAGACGAGGGTCATCTTTAGAAACCTTGCCCGATACAAGGTCATCCAAAATGACATCATCTTCCTGATGTTTTTCTAAAATTATCTGTTTAAACTTCTTAAGCGCTTCCGCATTACGACAAAGTCTCTTTGGATAATATTTCCCATATGGAGCTTCAGAGCAGTCTATAAACTGGATACGGGAAAAAGCTTCCCTTGATTTGAGAACAATCTGCTCTCCCCAATCACCCAGCTTCAGTGCTCGCATAAGAGCTTGCACAGGCATATCCTTCATCAAAAACTCTTTTGCGATTGAAAAATAATCGTCATCCGCACGATACCCTTTGATTATGTCGTAATCATCTATAGGCAGCGAGAAATTGGCTTTTAACCATTCAATTTTTTGATTCAGCTTCTTATCACCGTCACCACTGCTATCCTCTTCTACGTCGCCGCTGCTATCCTCTTCTACGTCGCCCTTTAATTCTCTGTTTGTAACCAAAAGAGTAATCCAATGCAGGACAGAATACTTGTATTCTGACAGGTCTAACACCTTAAGGCCATTCATATCAAGATGATATTCGTATGCATAGCCGTCCTCGTTTTCTTTAACTGCCCACTCTTTGGCGAGATTAAGGTCCTTTGTGCAATAAAAGCCACGCCCGTAATCATTATTAGGGTTGTCAAAATTAAAATCAGGCTTAACTGTTTTACTGGTGGATCCATGGTAAAGAGTTTCACTGGTGGATCCATGATAAAGAATAATATTATCATTCATTATTGTTTGCTGTCGGTTTCCTATGTGTTGTTTGAATATTTGGATTAAGGTTAAATATCTTATTGCAACGTTATAAAGGCAAGTGATAGATATATAACCTTTTACTGCCATGAAATCCGGCTATAACTCCTGCTGCACATAGAATGTCCTGCAGTCCTCTATGCGCACGCATCCGAGACGGCCGAAAATGTACGACCCAAGGTCCAGGTGTATCTTGCAGTAATCCTCTATGTGCGGGCTTCCCGCAAGCTCCTTGTACCTGGGATAGAAGAGTATCCGGTCCTCGTCCGAGATGTACCGCACCGGCGTGTGGCCGTACAGGACGCATTTGCATCCGCGAGGAATTACGGACGGGTCCTTGAGATTGCGGTCATTCACAAGCCAGTCCTCGGACACCGTCTTGGGGTCCGTGAGCTTTCCGTCAACGACTGGCAGGCCCGCGTGCACGCCCAGCCATTTCGGCTCCTCCACAAAGAACGGAAGCTTCTCCAGCCGGCGAACCGTCTCCCAGTCCAGCAGGCTTCCGTCATGGAACCGCTCTCTCAGCTTTTCCAGGACAAGGTCCTGGTCCTCCGTCCGCTCCTCAAGGCTGCGGCAAAACTTAAGGAAGTCATGCTCATGGTTGCCCATTATCATGGTGACATTGGGCATGGAGAAGACAAGCCGGAGCAGCTTCACGCTGTCCGGGCCCTTGTCCAGGACGTCTCCCAGAATGAACATCCTGTCCCCGTCCGCAAAGCGTATCTTGTCCAGGAGCATTTGGAAGAGATCATAAAACCCATGTAAATCTGAAGTGCAGTATGTCATGCTTTCATTGTGCCGGCGCGGCACGCGTGTTTTGAAGAATAAAAAAACCGGAGTGCATTGCTAATAGAGCACTCCGGCTTTTCTTAGTGTATGCGCTGCATTGCAGGCCCCGCTGCGGGAGCCCGTTTTATTGCTTCTTGTTCTTTTTTCTGAGATATTCCGCGTACTGCTCTTTTGTCATGGTGCTGGATCTGGTGCTGCCGTCCTCGCCGACGTCTATCATTGTGGAAGCGCCGCAGAAGGGGCACACCGCCTGCAGTCCCTTGGCAGGCCCGGAAACTATGGCCAGTATCTCTCCGCAGGACGGGCATATGATCCTGTGCGTGTCCTCATCCTGCTCGAAGCTGTCCGCCCACTCCTGGACCATTTCCTTAGGGATGTTGTAACCCTGAACATCTCCCGTATTCTTCTTGCTCATATCCGTATCCTCCTCTTCTAGTCTTCCTTCCCTCAGGGAACACCTTCATTATATTCCTAAGCCGCGGGAAAAGCAAGATTCTGCATTCCCCGGGATGTTATACAAAAATAACATCCCGGAATGCAGCATTAAATTTGTACGGAGCCCTGCCAAGGCTCCGGAAAGGCCCTGGGGCCACATGACGGCCCAAAGCAGGCGCCTGTACGGGGCTTTATTGCGTTTTTGCCGCGCCGATCCCGGCTTCCTGGCCGGTCCGCGCCTCTTGTTTTATTCCACCCGCACAGGCCCTGCGGCCTTTTTATAATTCACCTCCTTCAGCGGTAACCGCTTATTATGATTTTATGAAAGCACAAACCATGCAAGACATGTGTGTAATCTTATTGATGCCGGCTTTATGCCGGCTGCCGCGGCGCAGGGAATCCTGCACTGCGTCATGCAGCCAGAGAGGCTATGCCGTACGCAAGATACGGGGCTGCGACTATGATGGCGGCAATTATTACGAGCCCGAGCAGGTAGTTCACAAGCATCCTGCGGGCCTTGTCCTTGTCCTCCGCCCTGCGGGCCTTGATGTACATGACGCCCATTACGATGCTCCAGATTCCGGCCACGGCCAGAAGGATCCACCACATGTAGCTGGAATATGCAGAGAAGAGCTCATCCACAAAGCTGGCCACATACTCCGTCTGGTTGCCGAGGTCTTCCGTGTACGAGACGCCGCAGTCCGGACAGACGTACACGCGCATGGTGTCCCCGTCCACCGTGTACTGGCTCTCTATGACGTAGCTGTGCCCTAAAGCCGGAACGGTTACGTAGAAGTCATATCCGCAGACGGTGCATCTGTAATACCGCTCCCCGTCCTCCGTGCACGTAGGGGTCTTTATAACCGTAATCTCATACGTGTGGTCTGTAGGCAGCCCGCTCTCCTCCACATACGAGTCTCCGCAGACGGAGCAGATGTATGTGTAAAGCCCTGGCGTGGTGCATGTGGGGGCCGTGTATGTGCATATGTAATCATGGTCCGTCTCCTCCGTGTAATCCGTGGCGTACGTGTCATGGCAGACGATGCATTCATACAGGCAGTATCCCTCGGACTCGCAAGTGGGCTCCACAATTGTCCTGGTGTAATAATGCCCTGTGGCGGGCGTGCAGGCCTCTGTGTACGAGCTTCCGCAGACGGCGCAGGTGTACGTCATGAAACCTTCCTCCGTGCATGTGGGCATGGTGTAAATTGCCCTGTAATCATGCTTGGCTGCGGGCGTGAAGTCCGCCTCGTACGTGTCCCCGCAGTGGACGCACTCGTATATCGTGCAGCCCTGTTCGGAGCAGGTCGCCTCGCGGTATCCGGCCGCCACGTAATAATGGTCTATATAGCAGCTGTACTCAAGCGTGTCCCCGTAACGGGAAGTGAGGATGATTTCGTGCGCTCCTTCCGCCGTTATCCAGGTGTATCTCTCATACGGCTCCCCGTCCAGCGTCGCCGTCCAGTTGGCGTTGCTCCAGTAGAAATACATGCTGTTATCCGAGTCATTTTTGACGAAAAACCCCTCAATATCGGCCGTACTCAACGTTACATAGTACTTTTCACTGGTATTTCCGGCCGCATCCGTGGCGTAAAAGCAGTATTCCCCGTCCCCGTTCGTGTACGGAATGGTTATCTTTCCGCTCGCAACCGAGATCCACGATCCGGTCTCTGTCCTGCAGTAATAAAGGGTCTGGGTTCCTGTGCCGTCCGTTGCCGTGACGCTGAACGAGCTGTCCGTGACTCCTCCGGAGTCCGCTCCCTTCAGGGTTATCTCAGGAGCCGTGGCGTCCAGGCAAACGTAATAATAGCCGGTTGTGTTTCCTGCCTCATCGCGGGCTGCGAACTTGTACAGCCCCTCCTTGCTTCCGGAGATCGAGAACGTCCTTTCCGAGCCGCTGGCCCAGATGAACGAAGACGCTCCCGGGGTCTGGTATCCCAGGCTGTTCACGCCGCTAAGTGCGTCCGTTGCCGAGACGGTGAAAGACGTGTTTGTGTACAGCGGATTGTCCGGGTCCGCGGACGCGCCGGAAATCTCCGGCGCCGTTGTGTCCACGGAAAAGGTGAATGAAGTTGTAACCGCGGCGCTGTATCCCTCCTGCGTTCCTCCGACCGACGTGGACGTGTATGAATACTCATCCTTGGTGAATGAGATTGTGTACGTGCCGTCCGTGAGGCCTGTGAACCTGTATGTTATTGATGTCTCCGCCGTTGTGGAGCCCTCGTACACGGATGCGTTTGAGAAGCTCACCGGGCCGGAAAGAGAGAAGTCATATATCCTTCCGTACGCCTTTACGCTTGCGTACTGCGTGACGAGCTTTCCTTCGGGGATGACTATCTCAACGGTTGTGGGCGCGAAGCAGAGCATAGCTCCGCTCTCCAGCGTGGCTGCGGCTGAGCCTGCGCTGTCCCCGTACAGGTACACCGAATAGACCCTGCTCTCATTGGAGTACACCTGGAACGAGAGGTCCACATCCAGCTGGTACCTGTATTCCGCCGAATTGGACACCGTGTCCGCGGACGCGTTCACTTTGCCTGAGCCTATCATGGAAAGCACCGCCGCAGCTATGACGCACAAAAACGTTATGGCCGCAAGTATAAGGGTTATGGTGAGCTTACGCCTGTACTCCCTGAAGGCCTTGTCTGCGCTCCCGTCCTTTGGCGGTGCCTGCGTTTCCTCTTCTTCTCCTGAATCCAGGGCGAAATGCTCCAGCCTTGCCCTGTACGGCGATTCGTCTGTCATGATTTCCGCAGGGATATTGCCGTCTGTTTCCGCAGGGATATTGCCGTCTGTTTCCGCAGGGATATTGCCGGCTGTTTCCGCAAGGGTATTGCCGGCTGTTTCCGCAAGGGTATTGCCGGCTGTTTCCGCAGGATTATTGCCGGCTGTTTCCGCAGGGATATTGACGGCTGTTTCCCCATTCGGCTCCGTGCAGGGCGCGGCCTGTTCCGCACCCTGTTCATTACTAGGCTGTTCCGTATCCTGTGCCAGGATCTGTTCATCCGAGAACGACTGCTCCAAAGCAAGGTCCGGATCCGCCTGGCGGATATCGTTCTCTGCAATATTGCTGCTTGTGCTGAAGTCTGTATATGAATTGATGATGTTATTTGTCCTCCTCATTCTGTATTTTGTTGCGGGCGGCTGTGTCCGCGCCGCCGGCGCCGGGCCTGGGCTCCGGGGTTGTGAAAAGGTTCTCCACGTATTTGTCTGCCTCAACCTTAAGGCTCTCGCGAAGCTCCGAAGAGCCGATGAAGAACGCGCTGCCCGTTGTGGCCGCAGTTATGCGGCGCTGCTCCTCCGTGTTGAAGCTCTCGCCTGCGCCGAAGAGTTCGCAAAGGTCCTTCATGTCCGGGGCGGAAAGCTTGAAGATGAACATGTACTGCGAGTTCTTTATGATGGCCGTTGTCTTGGACCGCAGGTCCTCGCTGGCGTTCCAGTCCGCTATGTTCTGAGTAGCCGGAATGAACGATCCGTTGTATTTTCTAATGCGCTTGCACATGGAATAGAAGAAGTCCAGTGCGATACCATTCTTGACTGCACTATGAAAATCCGTGATTTGAGACAAGCAAAGGACGGAGCAATATCCGTCCTTAATGGTCTATGAAGTTGTAAGCGTCACGCTGTTATTCGCTGTCCTCCGGCTCCTTTTCAAGCTCGGCTTTCAGTATCTCCATCTGCTCCATAATGGCATAGAACATGTCCTCTGCCATGCACTGGTGTTCGTAATCCAGTTCCTTCCCGATAAATGCAAGCTCGTAAGCGTGCATGAGCGCATTGCACCTGCGTGCGTAATCCGTTGCTGTAAATTTCATTTGTATCTCCTCCAATTGTCAAGTATGAGTATAATCATGCCCTTGCTTGCATTGCCTTTATCATTGGCATCTAATGGGCACCCTGCATTGTATGCCCGGTATCAATGGCGGTCAATGTTCATTATCGCCAAATCCTTTTGTAGCCGGAACATTCATCCATGGCGCACTTGAGCCTTGTGGCATCCACTTCGTCCATTCCGTCCGCTAAACAAGCGAACTGGATTATGACCTCCCTCTTACTGCCCTTAAACTTGCTAATATCAATTTCTACATTATTATTTGTCTCGAATACTGCGGCCTTTGCCCCGGCTCTCTCATTGTCCGTGAGGTCAAACCTATCGCAATACCTCTCCATCACGCTGTAAGGAATTCTGGACTTGCCGACTTCCAGCGCAGACAAAAACTGCGCCGAGATTCCAAGCTCCTTAGCCATATCCGCCTGCGTGATGCCATGCTCCTTCCTGTAACCCTTGTTGTACTCTCCGAATGGTGTCAATCCTGTTTCTCCTTGCGCCTGTCCAGTATCTGCTGTATCTTCCGGTCTCTAAGTTGCATGGTCTTGGCGAACGACATTGCCGTATTGTTCCCGATGGCGGCTACACAAAAAGCGTTGTATTCGTCCATCTCTGCCATTGTGAATGTAAACAAGATTTCCGCACGCTTCCCTCCACTCATGTATTCCTCTTTATTGACGGCAACAGAGAAGCCGTCTGCCGTTTCATACTTGCTCTCATCCGATGATTCTATCATTTCTTCTCCTTGTATTTTCACCCCTTTGTCCCTAAGCAACCAGTCTAGATTTTCTATTGCCTCTCGGATTGCTTTGGTTGCGGCTGTCATATGCACAACCTGCGGAACGTTCCATTTACTGCGGCTCATATCGTAATAGTCCTCAACACAAGGGAATACCTTCATGCGCCTCTCTGCCTTGCACTGCTCGTTGTATGCGACGACAAGCGTCTTGATGTACGTGTTCGTATCTGCATCCGTCTTAAACTTCGGTCTGTTTGTCATTCTTCCTCCTCTTCGTGGTGTATCTGCGGTATCTGTGCCTTACCTTTGCTGTCCTCTTTTTTTAAGCGTGCAATCTCACGATTGAGCTTTGCTACTTCGCCGTTGAGTTCCTTTATCCTCTCGTCGTTGGGATAGAGAACTATATCGCCGCCTTCGCCGTTTGGTATTACCTTGTTGCTTGAATATGGTATTCCCACATATTCCTGCCGCTCCACGCTCTCCAGCCGCAGGGTCTTGTAATCACTTTGGCAAATACAGCATAACAGACTTAACAACTGGTCTCTCTCGCTCTCAATATCCTCTTGGTTTCCGTTCGGCAAATGCCTGTAAATATCCTGCCTTTCCAGCTCAAAGCCGTTAGGCGCACCGAACGAATCCCAATGCAGAGAGGACATTATAAGCTCTGAACTGCGGCGTGTGAGGCGCAATCTCCATGTTATGCCGTCTCCGTCTCCGTCCTTGAACTTGAACCTCATTACAACTGTCCGCTCTGTAACACTCTCTCTCGCCAAGTAATCCGGTCTGTAATACCCTTTTTCTTTCTCGCTCATTTATTCCTCCCCTGCAACATACTTCCGTCCGTCTTCGCCAGCCTCACGCTTCAGTATCTCTTCATCCACTAGGCTGTGAAGTGCTTCGGCTTCCGTGCAATGCTCGCATCCCTGCTTAATCAAATCCCTCGTGTCAATGCGCATTACCCGAAGGGTGATAGTGGACAGGCTTCTGATTACGAACTGTTCAGCCGCTGTCATTTCTCTTCCTCCCAGCGCAATGCTATATGTTTCCTATCCTTTGCCAATAAAGGTATTCCGCTGTATGCGCCCATTGCAAAACCCACTCGCCACGGACCTGCCTTGCCCCTCTTCTCCAGTTCTTCCGTGATTTCCTGTACAATGAAAAGTGCCGCTGTAGGCTCACTACTGCCGTATTCCTTCCATGCGTTCGGGTTCTCTCCGCAAACGTCTTCACCGTCTGCATAGCCCTTGGCAAGTCCTTGGCGGATTATCATAAGCTCCGTATCTGTGAGTTCACTCCATTTGCTCATGTCAATCCTCGTTGCCGGACTCCCACACCTTGTAGGCATCCTCCCACGTATTGTAGGTGCAGTAGCCGTACCCTGTGCTTTCATCCGTTATCCTTGTATTATACCCGGTGTCATAGCCGTTTCTGAAGCCGTCTTTAAATGCTTGCTTGACTGCGGCCTTCATGTCATCGATTGTCTTTTGTTTCTCTTCAGCGGTCATCCCTCTTCCTCCTTAACTGTCTGACCCTGTGCTTGATAGCCTTGCAAAACGCTTTCGCAAAGTTCTTCTCCGGGCTTCTCGCTCGGAATGTAGCCTGCGTAGCCATTGAGCCGTACATCTCGTAGCATTGCTCTCTATTCCAGCCCTTTACTGCTTGCCATATGAATCTGCGGTTAGTCATTCTCTGCATCGTTCGTTGCTATATCCCAAAACGCCGTGTTCAGCTTGATTGCCGTTTTCTGAAATGTGCCGTCTATGCTGTTCATGAAATCCAGTATCATTGCAAGCATATCCTCTGTGCAGTCGCTGTATCGCTCCGTTATAGTGTTCTTTCCCCTATTTGCCATTTCCTGCTGTATGCCAACGATATGCTCCGTTGCAACCTTTCGCAAGCTCTCTATGTAGCTCCTGCAATGGTCTATGACTATGAGCCGCTGTTCCTGTGTCATGCTAACTCGCCTCCATTCTTGCGCCTTCCGACATTTTTAACCTTGTTCCTAACCGGATAGAAACTTTCTGCGACAGGCTCTGCCGTGGCATACGCTTTGCGCAATTGCTGTTCTTTCTTGATTTCATCTATGAGAATGATTGCCATGCTGTCAGTCCTGCCGCTCTGCTTGAAGTAATCTGCTTCTTCAGTAAGCCCTAGGTTAATCTTCATAAGCTCCATGTCCGTAAACTGCTCCCAGCGTCTCATTCCTGCTCCACCATCCATTAGCCATGATTCATTTACTGCCTCTATGCATAAGCGTCCATGCGGATTTCTTCTCGCTTTCCAGCGTTACCGAGGATATAGCATAGCCCTTGACTTTGCGCTTCTCAAGCTCTGCTATCACTTCGTCCGCAATCTTGTATATGAGCTTCTCTTCTGTGCCGGGTGAGTTGGTAAGACCGTAATACAGGCACACAAGCTCCCTGTCCGTGAATTGTGTGAACCGTCTCTCTATCCTCATTTATTCTCTCGCTCCATACGGCGGTATTTCTCCTTGCTCGCCTCTGCCGCCAATGCGTTGAGCGGCTTGAATCTGCTTATGTCAGCTTCCATATGCTTGCTCCTTTAAGACGCTGTCTCCTTTCCTTAGCTTCCTTGATGCGCTTCTCAACCGCTTCGGGGGAGTAGCCCATATCCAGCCAGTCACGGTGTTTGGATGCCCACCACAATTCGTCCAGCAATCCGCTCTGCACATAATCGGTCTCCCTGTCAGCAAACAGCCTTAAGAGCGCATCCTGCTCCTTGTCCGTGAAGTCGTCAAATCTGCTCATCCACCTTTCTCCTGTTCGTCCCAGCCAAGTTAGCGATTATCGCATCGTCATGCTCCTTAGTCATGCCCCTGCGGTCTAGTTCTTCATGCAACTCAACCCAAAGATGCAACTCCGGCGTGTGGTCTTTACAGACTTCCATAAGCTCGTCTGTCCCCTTCCAAAGAGTTTCCACTTCGCCGTCCGTGAACGATTCAAACCTGCTCATTGCTTCTCCCTTTCCTTGCTTACCCATGTATCAAACGGATAGTCATCCTTTCCGCCGTTTCTGTAATATTCCACAGCGTCCACAAGCCACCCAAGAATCCAAAACAGCATATTGTATACCGCTTCAGTCTCCGCAGATTCCATATCGGCTACATAATCCCCATAAAACCACATCGCATACTCTTCGAGGTTCATATTAAAGATGCCCTTAACAGTCTGAAAGTTAATTCCGTTGTCCTCTAAAAGTTCGTTCTCTTTCTCTAACCTGCTTTCTGTATACCAGCCCATTACATCCCCCTTATGAATCATACTCGCTGTACCCATTTG
>JAJPZA010000107.1 GCA_021204625.1 Clostridia bacterium
TCGTTACGCCTCGCGGCCCCGCGTGGCGGTTTTTGGGTAGAAAATTAGGTAAAAGCCTTGAAAATACAGCTTTTGCACGGCGATTGCTTACAGCTTATGAAGCAGATCCCGGACGGATCGGTCGATATGGTGCTGACAGACCCGCCATACGGGACGACCGATTGCGAATGGGACACGGACATCGACCCCAAGGCGATGTGGAAGCAGCTCACGAGGGTCTTAAAGCCCAACGGGGCGGCGGCTGTGTTCTTCCAGCTCCCGTTTGGGATTGACCTCATAAATGCGAACCGCGATGCGTACAGGTATGAGCTTATCTGGAAAAAGACGATGGCGACTGGTTTCTTGAATAGCCAAAAGATGCCGCTCAGGGCGCATGAGAATATTGCGGTGTTCTACAGGACGCTGCCGACGTTCAATCCGCAGATGACCCCATCCAGCAAGCCTGCAAGGGGGAGCCGCAAGCACGGCAAGCCGAATGAGACCGGGAAGGTATATTCAAAGCAGGGGCGTCATGAATGCGAATGGCAAGATAACGGCATGAGATACCCAACCGATGTCATTACATCGAACAACAATTTTAACGGCATGGGGGGGTGCTTAAAAGGCGGAACCCAACGGTTTCACCCGACGCAGAAGCCCGTCCCGTTGCTCAAATACCTAATCAAGACCTACACCAACCGGGGCGAGACGGTGCTGGATTGCTTCATGGGCTCCGGCTCGACCGGCGTGGCGTGCGCGTCCACTGGCCGCAACTTCATCGGGATCGAGATGGACGACCACTATTTTGACGTGGCAAAAGAGAGGATAGAGAAAAGGAGCAAGGCAAATGAGACTTGAGACACGAAAACTCGCCGACCTGATACCGGCTGAGTACAACCCGAGGAAACAGCTCATGCCCGGCGACCCGGAATATGAATCGCTGGCAGAGTCAATCGAGACGAACGGCTATATCGAGCCGATCGTCATAAATGAGGACGGCACTATCATCGGCGGCCACCAGCGGCGCACCGTCATGATGGACTTGGGGATCGAGGAGGCGCAGGTGTGCGTCGTCAACATCCCCGACAAGGATCGCGAAAAGGCGGCGAACCTCGCCCTCAATAAGATCACAGGCCAATGGGATGAGGAGAAATTGCGGGCCGCGCTGGAAGAGCTCGACGAGACGGACATTGGCCTCGAGCCGACGGGCTTCTCCGAGGACGAGTTGCAGCAGCTTCGCCTGAAATTCGACGAGCAAGATGAGGACGACCTGCTCACCGACGATGAGCCCGAGACGTTCGAGCAAGCCGGAACGCAAAAAATGTGCACTTGCCCAAAATGCGGATTCACATTTACGCCGGAGGATTAAGGCATGGCCGCAAAGTCAACCTCAAAACCAAAGACCGAGACGAAGCCCAAAGTCTCTCCAAAGCCTAAAGCTGAGACAAAGGATGAAGCAAAGGAAGAGGCCAAGGAGAAGTATAAGAGCAACGGCATTTACGAACCGTCATCGTTCATAGCGAAACTTTTTGGGTTTGCAGACGACGTGCGCCGCATCCAACAGCTCACAAAAGACGGCATCCTCCCGACGGTGGAGGTTGTCGAGGGCGGCCATAAGGTGAGACGCTACGACCTCATCCCGACGGTGCAGCGGTATGTCAAATATCTACGCGATAAAGCATACGGACGTGAAAGATCAAACACTGAGCAGGAGCTCAAGGAGCAGAAGCTCAAGGCTGAGGTCGCTCTCAAAGAATCGCAGGGTGAGCTTCATCGTTTGCGGACGGAGATCGCTGCGGGCAAATACATATCGCTCGAGACGGTCAAAGATGATTACGTCCGGTTTTTCGGCGTGTTCAAGAAATTCGCGCTGGGTCTCCCGGCGCGGATCATCGGGCAGATAAGCGCATATATAGACCCGGAGGTGGCGCGGCTGCTAGAAAAAAGCCTTGACGATGAGACGAAGCGGTTGCTAAGCAGCTTTGTCATATCGGGCGTATTGCCGGAGGAGATGGGGAGGCGTGGCAAGAAATCAAAGCCCATACAAGAGATACCCGGTGGCTCCATACCAGAAGGAGGCGCTGGAGTACCTGAAGCCGCCGGAGGAGATAACCGTATCGGAGTGGGCTGACAGGTACAGGGTGCTCGACGCAAAGACATCGGCGATGCCCGGTCCGTGGAGGACGGATTATACGCCGTATCTGCGCGGGATCATGGATGAGCTCACCAATTATGAGACCGAGGAGATCATCTTCGTGAAGCCGGCACAGGTCGGCGGCACCGAAGCCCTGCAGAACATGGTAGGCTACATCGTCCAGCAGGACCCCGCCCCGTCGATGATCGTATATCCTACGGACAAATTGGCGGAGTCGATATCGCAGAACCGGCTGATCCCGATGCTGCTTGCGTCCCCGACGCTGAAAAAAAGATACAAAGAATACGAATCGCAGAAATTGGAGCTCCAATTTGACGGGATGTATTTGACCCTTGCCGGGTCGAATTCGCCGTCAAGCCTCGCGAGCAAGGCTATTAGATTCCTATTCCTCGATGAGGTAGATAAATACCCGGGCGCGACCAAGAAAGAGGCCGACCCGATAAAGCTGGCTCGAGAGCGCACAAAGACGTTCTCGAACCGCAAGATATTCATGACATCGACCCCGACCGTGCGAGACGGGCATATATGGAGGGCGAAAGAGGATGCGGACATCGAAAAGCACTACTTTGTGCCGTGTCCGCATTGCGGCGAGTACATAGAGCTCAAGTGGTCGCAAGTGCGTTTCCCGGACGGCGAGGACCTAAGCTATGCGGACCGCGCCGAGTTCGCGGCGTATGCCTGTCAGGAATGCGGATGCGTGATCACGGATCAGGACAAGCCCGAGATGCTCAGGCGCGGCGAATGGCGGGTCGTGCAGAAGAATACCAAATACGTCCGCAAGGTGTGTTTTTGGATGAACACGCTCTACTCGCCGTTCGTCCGGTTTTCGGAGGCGGCCAAAGAGTTTTTGACATCGAAGGACAACCCCGAGGCATTCCAGAATTTCGTCAACTCATGGCTCGCCGAGCCGTGGGAGGACACGAGGCTCAAGACAAGCGCGGAATTGGTGCTCGAGCGGCAGACAGAGGTGCCGCAGCTCATCGTCCCCGATTGGGCCAAGATCATTACGGCGGGCGTAGACGTGCAGGAAAATTGCCTGTATTGGACTATCCGGGCATGGGGCAATTATCTCACATCCCAAAACATAGCTCACGGGCAGGCCCTCTCATTTCAGCAATTGGCGACGCTCATGAACCTCGAGTACAAGCGCGAGGACGGGACGCCGCTTGTCGTGTCGCTGGCGTTGGTGGACTCCGGCGACCAGACGGACATGGTATACGATTTTTGCGCGGATAATTCCGATTGGGCTTATCCGTGCAAGGGCTCATCCAATCCAATGATGAGCCACTACAAATTGTCGAGGGTAAACAGGCCGGACTCAAAGGCCTACGGCCTCAATTTGGTCTTAATCGACACTGGCAAGTACAAAGACATGATAGCCGCGAGGATGAAAAAGGACAACGGCTCCGGGTCGTGGATGGTATATCAGGGCTGTGACATGGAATATGCGCAGCAGGTGACCGCCGAGCACAAGATCAACGTCAAAAGCGGCGGCAAGGCGCGGCAGGCATGGGTGCCGAAGACATCCCACGCGGACAATCATTACCTCGATGCGGAGGTCTATGCGATGACGGCGGCGGACCTCTTGGGCGTAAGGACGATGCACCTAGTCGAGATTGACCAAAACGGGCAGCAGGAGGCGCATCCGGCGCAATACACGCCGGAGGAATCATGGATAGGCGAGCACGAAGGATGGATATAGGAGGGACATATGGCTGAGACAAAGAGTGGTTTCACGCCGGCGCAGATGCTGGAAGAGGTGAACAACGCGATCTACAACATATTGGTCGGCGGCCAGTCTTACAAGATTGGCACCCGGCAGCTCACCCGGGCCGACCTGAGCGAGCTGTACACGATGAAGAACGATCTCACGGCGCAGGTCGCCGCAGATGGCTCCACCGGACTTTTGGATGACACATATGTCGCGGTGTTCGATCGGAGGTGAGCGTCATGAGCTGGCTCGACAACGTTATTGGATTCATATCCCCCCAATGGGGAGCCCGCCGCGAGGCATGGAGGCAGAGCCTCGAGGACATGAGGGGCATACATTACGACGCAGCGGACTATGAGCATGGCAATGAGGCGTGGCGCGTCATCAATCAGTCGGCGGAGTTCACCGACAAGTACGACCGCGACAACGTAAGGGCGCGGGCGCGTGACCTCGAGCGCAACTCCGACGTCATGAATAGCATCATCGGGGCGTATACGAGAAACGTCATCGGCGGCGGATACACCCTGCAAGCGAAGACCGGCAGCGATAAATTGAATGACACGATCGAGGCCACATGGCGGCGTTGGTGTAAAAAGCAGAATTGCGACGTGACCGGCACACAGTCATTCATGGAGATCATGCGGATGTGTGTCCGCAGAAAAAAGGTCGACGGCGGCATCCTCATAGTGAAGAGGTACACGCGCGACGGCTTCCTGCCGTTCAAGCTGCAGACATTCGAGGTGGACGAGCTCGACTCGTCCTACATGAGCCCGCGGCGCAAGAATGACAAGGTGGTAGGAGGCATCGAACTCGACAAATACAATAAGCCGGTCGGCTATTACATCCGGCAATACACAGTTGACGGGATGATGGCCGACCCGATCTACGTCAAGGCCGAGGACGCGATTTTCCTCTACACGAAGTCGCGCCCATCGCAGGTCCG
Organism: Clostridia bacterium; assembly: GCA_021204625.1. Classification (GTDB taxonomy): domain Bacteria; phylum Bacillota; class Clostridia; order Christensenellales; family Borkfalkiaceae; genus Coproplasma. Next base: position 4,789 of record JAJPZA010000107.1, read on the forward strand.
GGAGATATCGGACATGAGCCCGACGATCACCCGCGTCCGCGACGCGAATGAGTTCATGACAGCCGTGTCGGTCAAGCAGCGCATCGAGGCTTGCCTGTCAGTGTTCATTAAGCGCGAGCTCCCGACGCAGGGCATCGGGCGCGTGGGATCGCCCGGAAAAGGCCGTGAGAGCTACGAGGGCAAGAGCCTAGTCCCCGGCATGATTAAGGAGCTCAATGCGGGCGATGACGTGTCCGTCGTCAATCCACAGGGTCAGGCCACCGACGCGACCCAATACATCAAGCTCCAGCAACGCCTCATCGCGGCAGGGCAGGGCATAAGCTACGAGGCGACGAGCCGCGACATGAGTGAGAGCAATTACAGCTCGGCGCGGCAGGGCATCATCGAGGACGACATGACCTATGCGGCCGAAAAAGAGATGCTCATGGACGCGATGGATGAGATTTACGAGACGTTCATAATCTCGATGTGGCTCGCGGGCGAGCTCGAGGCAAAAGATTTCTGGGATAACAAAGACAAGTACTTTGAGCATATATGGGTGGCGGCCCCGAAAAAGTGGATCGACCCGCAGAAGGAGGCCGGCGCGAATCAGATTGCGCTCCAGACCGGGCAAAAGACATTCAAGCAGATCGCGGCGGAGCAGGGACGCGACTGGAAAGACCAAGTGGACGAGATCATCGAAGTTCTCAAATATGGCAAGAAACACGGAATAGACTTAGGAGGTGTTATCTTTGGACAAGACGTTGATGCAACCGACGACGCAGCCGATAGCGCGGATGACGCAAGCGGAGGCGGAGATGATGAGGCTGTTGCGAACCTGCCCATCGGAGACGGAGGCGAGGATGAGCAGGAAGAGCCGGCAGGGGATGAGGACGCAGACGGCGAATCTGACACGGAAAGCTGATGATGGAGAGAGCGGACGAAAGTTCACGCTCTCTTTTTCATCTGAAATTCCGTATGACCGTTGGTGGGGGACGGAAATCCTCGACCACGCGGAGGGCGCGATTGACATCTCACGTTTGAGTGAGATTGGCTGCATCCTCTTCAATCACAATCCGGACGCCGTGGTCGGCAGGATCACGGACGTATGGGTGGAGGATTCGCGCGGTATGGCTGAGATCGAGTTCGACACGGATGAGGATTCGGAAAAAATATTCCAAAAAGTCGCAAACGGGACGCTCAAGGGCGTGTCCGTCGGCTATGTCGTGGACGAATGGGAAGAGCTCGGCGATGGCAAGACATCGGAGGACGGGCGGTTCACCGGGCCGTGCGACATAGCACGGCGATGGACTCCGTTGGAGGTCTCGATTGTGAGCATCCCCGCCGACCCGACCGTCGGCGTCGGGCGCAGCATGGACTTGATCGAGCAGACCGAGCCCAAACAAGGGCGCACGCTGGACTGGTACGCCAGACAGCTAGCTATAAACACAAATATCATCAAAGGAGGTAAACGATGAAGACGAAAGAAGAGATGCTTGCTCGTCAGACTGAGATCGTGAACGCCGCAAAGCATGACGACCGCGACCTTACGGATGATGAGAAGCGGGAGTTCGAAGAGCTCCAGACCAAAATCGACGCATTGCCGGACACCGAGGAGACCGGCAAGCGCAGCACAAGCCCCGCCCCCGGGATATCCGCGGATGAGGCGAGTGCGCAGGCACAGAGGGCGGTCGAGGCCGAGCGCAAGAGGGTGAGCGAGATCAGCTCCATCTGCCGTGACTTTGCCCTCAATGCCGACACCTACATCAAGGGCGGTAATACCGTCGATGAGGTAAGAGCCGCAGCCCTCGAGCACGTGCGTCAGCACGGCGCGCCGATCCCGGCTCATGCGGACATTGTGGACGATGAGCAGGACAAGTTTCAGAGGGCGGCGGTCGACTCGCTCCTCATGAGGAGTGGCATGACCGTCGACAAGCCCGCGGACGGCGCGACCGAGATGATGGGCATGGGGCTCCGCGACATGGCGATCGAGTGCCTGTCAAGGGATGGCGAGACCGGATTGAATCGCAAATCGTCCGACGACATCTACACCCTGCTCATGCAGAGGCAGTACTTCAACCCGACCGCCGCATTTCCGGCAATCCTTGACAACGCCATTGAGAAGGCATATGTCGAGGGGCACGAGAATGTCCCGGTGACGTTCGATCAGTGGACTAAGAAGGGCTCGCTCAAGGATTTCAAGTTGCATGACAACAATTACCTTGCAGGCCCGGCGGGCGAGTTCCTCGAGGTGCCGGAGGGCGGCGAGCTCAAGCATGATTTGCCGAAAGACGAAAAGCTTCCGCAGCGCAGGTTAAAGACCTACGGGCTGCAGTTCACCTTATCGCGTCAGGCGTTCGTCAATGACGACATCGACCTCGTTACGCGAATCCCGGCGAGGTATGCGGCGAGCGCAAGGAAGACGATCAACAAGCAGTGCTACGAGATCCTCGTGAGCAATCCGGCAATCTATGACGGCACGGAGCTTTTCTCGGGCGATCATGCGAATATCCTTGCGAGCGGCACCGGGATCACCAAGGACGCGATGCAGCGCATGATCATGGCTCTTTCAACCCAGAAGGACCAGTTTGGCGAGGCAATCATTGTCCGCCCCGCTACGATCATCGTCCCGGCTGGCTACATGTTCGACATGTACACCCTGTTTTTCAGCCCGACGATTGAAACGACCGACAACACCCAGTCCGTCAATCCGCTGTATCAGTGGCGCAACAGCATCCAAGTTGTCGAGGATCCGACGATCAACGTGCTTTGCGGCGGCTTCGGCAATGTGATGCCGTGGTTTTTGCTTGGCGACAAGGGCGACACCGACTTCATCGAGGTCGATTATCTAAATGGGCAGGAAATCCCGACCATCCGCAGGATGGAGACCCCGGGGACGCTCGGCTTCGTTTGGGACATCTATCTCGATTGGGGCGTTTCCGTCATGGATTACAGAGGCGCGATCAAGAATCCGGGCATCGAGATTGCGAGCCCGCTTGATGATGCGACCAATTAAGAGAGGAGGTAAAAGGTAATGGCTACTTTGGCTAGTTATTGGCAGAGGGGCGAATCCCTCGATTACACCAACTCTACCGACGAGGTGATTGAGAATGGCACGGTCATAGAGCTCTCAGACCGCATCGGGGTTATTGGCAATGACATCTTCCCGGGCGACGTGGGCTCCATCCATGTCACCGGCGTGTTCAAGATCGCAAAGGCTGACAGCACCGAGGAGATTGCGATGGGCGCGACCGTCTACTTTGACGGCACCGGCATCACGGCCTCATCCGGTGGCACCGAGGCAGGATGGGCGGCACAGTATTCCGCAATCGGCGACGAGACTGTCTGCGTCAAGATTGGATAAGGAGGGCGCGGCGATGAGGAGATTAATCGCGAAACGCGCCGTCCTCTACCAGTCTCACCTTTACGCGGTCGGCGACGAGCTGCCCGTGGGCGACCCGCGGATGATAAGGGCATGGGTGGACGCGAAGTCCGCTTACTGGAAGGATGATGAGAATAAGCTCGAGCGGCCCGTCGTGGCCGAGGCCGTCAAGGCGACGCTCGCGACGGCGGAGCCCGGGCTTGCCGGATCATCCCCTGACAGCGAGACCGCCGACAATTTGGTCGGCAAGGTGCCCGAGACCCCGGCGCGGGCGACTGGAGGCAAGGCGCATGGAAAGAAGAACGTTCAAGCAGGTAGTGGCAAATGATGTCCATACAGTATTCATGAACCTCGGCGAGTTCGCGGATACACACCAGATCGACGGGAAAATAATGCCCGCCATTTTTGATGACGTGGAAGTGATCGAGCGCGAGAAGCAGATGAAGTCCAACATGGACGGCGTATACGTTCGGCAGAAGCTCATCTACGTCAAGGCCGCCGATTTCGGCCCCGCGCCTGCCGTCGGCAGGTCGCTCGAGGTGGACGGCGGGCGGCACCTGATACTAGACGTATCGGATGAGCAGGGCGTGTATGCGATCACTATTGAAATGAATAGGACGAGGTGATCTTATGGCAAACGTCGCGGACATCGACATCGAGGTAGACCCGATCACGCAAAAGGCGGTGGAATTAAAGCTCAAGAACATGAGGTCAAAAACTCCACGGGTCTTAAAGAACGCGGTCAACGCCACGGCCCGGCAGGCAAAAAAAGAGCTCGCGGCCAAAGCACAAAATGTCTACACGATAAAGACGACCAAGTTCAAAAGCAAAATCAAACAGAAAAACGCGACGAACGCGAAGCCACAGGCGACGCTCACCGTATCAGGCCAGCCAAACAAGCTCGAGGACTTCCAGATCAGGAAGAACACGAAAAAGCTTGGCGTGAAAGCCCGGGGCAAGAAATCGGCGACGCTGAAAGAAATGATCTCAAACGTCGGCGGCAGGGCGTTCGTCGCGACTTTCTCAAGCGGCCACACCGGCATCCTGCAAAGGGAGGGCGCGGCGCGGCTGCCGATCAAGAGCTTTTATGGGCCGTCTGATCCTACTATGGTCGGAAACGAAAAGGTCTATGGGTCGCTCGAGCCTGAAATTAGGAAGTTGCTGTTAAAGAACATCCAGGCGCAAATCAAAAGGGTCATGAGCAAGTAGCAGATAAGCAGATGAGCGGAATGACCCAAAGGAGCAGCAGGAGGGACAGGCATGGAGATGAGGCAAGGCGGGCTTACCGTCCGGCACCTGCAAGCGGAGCTTTGCAAGGAAATCAAGGACATACTGAAAGGATCACGCTATAAGAATGAATCCGGCGCGTATGTCCCGGTGAACGTTTTCGCGCAAAATCTCCCGATCAGAGAAAGCGATGGGGATCCAGAGCCCGTGCCTTACGTCATCGTAAGGATCGAGGAGGGCAAGGTCGATGGCGACGATGAGCCACAGATGGTATCAATAATGCTGCTCGTCGGATGCTTTGACGATAGCCCTGAAAACAAGGGGCATGAGGGCGTCGCCGAGATTATCGAGAAGATCGGCGAGCGGTTCCTCAAGGAGCCCATGCTCGCCCATGCCTTTGTGTTTCAGTACCCCTACGAGTGGACTTTGCAGGATGAGCCGTCATTCCCGTATTTTTTTGGGGCGGCATTCATGGACTTCAAGGCGGCTGCATTCAGGAAGGAGGATTTGAACCGGCTGGTATGAGCAAAAGATCAAGGTCGGCTAAGTCCGACACAAACACAAACGAAACGCTTGTCTACGTCGGGCCGACGGTCGTCGGCGTGGCGCAGCGCAACACGTTTTTTACGAACGGCGTGACAAGGGCTCTACAGGATGCGATGGACAAAGAGCCCGCGTTCCGGAGCCTCGTCATACCGCTATCCAAATTGGTGGCCGCGCAGAACGACATATCCAACAAGCGCGGCTCTACCTACGTCTTTTTCAAAAAGGCGCAGACTTACAAGCCGTAAGGCGGAAAGGAGTTAAAGATGGCTTACAATCATGGAGTCAGGGTGCTCGAGCAGGACACGTCGCTCACGACGCCCATTGAAGGCACTGCCGGGCTGCAGGTCGTTTTCGGCACCGCGCCGGTAAACCTCGCGGATGACCCGTATGCGGCGACCAACGTTCCGGTCATAGCGTATAGCTACGCCGAGGCCGTATCGCAGCTGGGTTACAGCAGCGACTTCAAGAATTATACGCTATGCCAGAGCATAAGCGCGAATTTTCAGGTGTTCAGCGTTGCGCCTGTCATTTTCGTCAACGTGCTCGATCCGAAAAAGCACATCAAGGCAAATGATGACGCGACGGTGGAGGTCAACGCCGCATACCTGCAGGCGACCGTCGAGACGGCGGGCATCCTCATGGACACCGTAAAGGTAATGGCGGGCGAGACCGAGCTTGTCGAGGACACGGACTACGTCATGAGTTTCGACGATGACGGATATCTTGTCATAACGCTCACGTCGGACGGCGCGGGCGCATCCGCGACCGAGCTCACTGTATCCAGCACAAGCATCGACCCGACGGCGGTCGGCTATGCGGACATCGTGGGAGGCTACGACTCGAGCACCGGCGCGGAGACCGGTCTCGAGCTCATCCGGCAGGTATACCCGAAGTTCGGCATGACCCCGGGGCTCATCCTCGCGCCGGGCTGGTCGCAGTACCCGACGGTGGCGGCGGCGATGAACGCGAAGCGCACGGAGATCAACGGGTATTTCCGCGCCGAGGCGATCCTCGACATGGACTGCAGCGCAAGCGGCGCGACCAAATACACCGATTGCAACGAATGGAAGAACAACAATGGGTACACCTATGAGGGATGCGTCCTGCTTTGGCCGCAGGTCATCATCGGCGACGCGCAATATGCTTACTCCGCGATTTATGGCGCGGCTTTGGCGTATCAGGACGCGAGCAACGATGACGTCCCGAATCTCTCACCGTCCAACGTCTCCATCGGGATCAGCGGCGTTGTCACCGAGGACGGGACGGAGGTCATGCTTGACCAGACGCAGGCCAATGTCCTTAACGGGCAGGGCATCGTCACGGCGATCAACGTCAACGGATGGAGGATTTGGGGGAATAACTCCGCTTGCTATCCGTCGACGACGGATCCCAAAGAGCGGTGGTTCAACATTCGCAGGTTCTTCACCTGGTGGGGCAATAGCTTCATCCTTACGTATTTCCAGAAGGTCGACGACCCGGCGAATTACCGGCTGATAGAGAGCATCGTTGACAGCGAGAACATCCGCGGCAATGCGTATGTGTCTCAAGGCAAGTGCGCGGGTATTCGCGTCGAGTACCTTGAGAGCGAGAACCCAATCACGGACATACTCGACGGCAAGGTGCAGTTCCACATTTATCTTGCACCGTACACGCCCGCGGAGGATATCGTGGCGACGCTTGAGTTCGACCCCGATATGCTCGAGGCAGCACTTAGTGGAGGTGAATCATAATGTCAGCATTAGGCATTCCGGCGGTAATCAACGATTTCAACGCCTATCGGTCGGGCAATGTCCTCGTCGGCGTAACCGGCGAGGTGACGCTCCCGGATCTTGAGGCGATGACCGAGACGATAAGCGGCCCGGGAATCCTCGGCGAGATTGATGAGGCCATCATCGGACGGTTCTCATCAATGGAGCTCGAGGTTCCGTTCCGCGTGCTCGAGGAGGACATATTCACGCTTTTCACGCCTACGAGCCCAATCGACCTTACGCTCCGCGCGGCGGAGCAGTACACCGACAAGACGACGAGCGCAGTCGACTACAAGGGTATGAGGGTGGTCGTCCGCGGCATCGCCAAAAAGCTCACGAGCGGCACCCTCAAGCAGGGCGGGACGATGGACTCGTCCGTGACCATCGAGCTCACCTATTACATGGTCGAGATCAACGGCGACACGAAGGTGGAGCTCGATAAGCTCAATGGCATTTACAAGGTCGGCGGCACAGACCTTTTGTCGAAGATCAAAAAGCTGTGCTGATTTAGGAAAGGAGCAAAGGCATGGGTGATACGAAAAGCAAGTCAAACGTGGATGAGGACATAGAGGTAAAGGACACGGCCATTGCCGTGCAGGAAGAAAAGATAAGCGGGGAGGTCGAGGACAACGACCTCCTCGTTCATCTTTCAAAGCCGTATAAGTTCGATGGCGACACGTATACGGAGGTCAATCTCGCGGCTCTGGACACCATGAACACTAACGACATGGTCGCCGGGGAGAAATGGATCCAGAAACATGGCATATTTGCGCCGGCCCCCGAAATGAACACCGAATATTGCTGCTACATGGCGGCGAGGGCGACGAATCTGCCCATCGAGTTCTTCAAGGGCCTGCCACTCAAAGATGCCGCTAAGATAAGGGGAGTAGTCGGCAATTTTATCATGGGGCAGGATTAGAGCCGGGATGCGGAAAGACGCTCCGAAAGCTGGCAATCCAGATTTCGATGCTTACCCAATCCAGCCTCAATTTCCTGCTCGAATTACCGGTCGACGAATTAATCGACCTAGCAAAGGATGTGACCGAAAATGTCAAAGACAACTCAAGAGCTCTTAATTAACATCGGCGGCAAGGTCAACGGCACGTTCAACAGCTCGATAAGCTCTGCACAAAGCGGCATGAACAACCTCTCAAGCGTCGCAAAGAAGGTTGCGGCCGGGATCACGGCCGCATTCGCGGCGGTGAAGGTCGGGCAGTTCATAAGCGATGCGGTGGACGAGTACACCGAGTTTGAGCAGTCGATGGCGAACACGGCTGCGGTCGCGAACGCCTCCGAGGAAGATTATGAAATGCTCGAGCAGGCGGCCCGGGACGCGGGCAAGGCCACGACATTCACGGCCTCCGAGGCATCGGATGCACTCGGCTACATGGCACTCGCCGGATGGGATGCGGCCACGAGCGTCGAGGCGTTGACCCCGGTGCTGCAGCTGGCCGAGGCGACGCAGGCCGACCTCGCGACGACCTCCGATCAGGTCACGGACTCCATGTCCGCGATGGGCGTCGGGATTGATGAGCTGAGCGAATACCTCGATGTCATTGTTGCGACGAACAACAATGCGAACACCACCGCGTCGGACCTCATGGAGGCATTCATATCCTGCGGCGGCGCGGCGCAGTCCGCGGGGCTCGACTACGAACAAACCGCCACGGCACTTGGCATCCTCGCCAATAACGGCGTCAAGGGCTCCGAAGCCGGCACGGCGCTGAATTCGATGCTTACTAGGATAAGCTCGAACACGGCTGCTTTGTCGGCGTTTGATGAGATCGGGGTCTCCGTCTATGACTCCGCCGGCAATATGCGCGATTTCGAGGACATACTCATCGACACCAATTCGGCGTTAGATGGCATGGCCGATTCTGAAAAGAACGCATACCTGAAAGCGATAGCCGGGACGAATTATTATTCAAAGTTCCAATACCTGCTACAAGGCGTCGCGGAGGGCGCGGACGGATCGGCGAGCGCATGGGATAGCCTTACGGATTCGCTCGACAACTCAAACGGAGCGTTGGAAGACATGGACGCGACCGTGACCGACACCTTGTCGGGCTCGATGTCGAGATTCCAGTCCGCGGTGAGCGACCTCAAGATTTCACTCGTCGAGGATTTCGGGCCGTATGCGACCGACATCATAAACGGCGTGGCCGAGGCGATACCGAAAATAACCTCCAACCTATCCGCGCTGCTTGAAAAGCTCCCGATACAGGAGATCATGGACGGCATCGGCAATGTCGCCGGCGCGTTGTTTGATTTCCTCGGCGACATTACGAGCGGCGAGGGGATCGCGGACTCGTTCGCGTCCGTCATGGAGGATCATTTCGGGATAGAGATCCCGCAGTTTGTCACCGACATGATCGGGGTGTTCCAAGACTTCCTCGGCGTATTGAGCGACATCGGCAGCTTCCTTTGGGACACGCTTTTGGCGGCGGTCGATGCCGTGCGGCAAGCAATCGAGGACCATCAGCCCGCGCTGCAGGCCGTGGTTGACCTTGCGACGACAATAAAGGACACGTTGGCGAACGCCTTTGAGGCCGCGAAGCCGGTGCTCACATGGATTGCGACGGTCGCGCTCCCGAAGATCGTCGGGTTCCTCATGAACGTGGTCGGCACGGCAGCAAAGGTGCTCACGGCAATCCTCAAGTGGAAAGGGCTAGTCCCCGTCCTGTCAGGCATCGCCGCGGCGTTCGCGGCGATAAAGATCGCCAAATTTGCCCAAGACGTCGTGTCAACGGTCAAGGCACTCGGCGGGCTCAAGTCGATGGTAAAGGGCGTGGGCTCTGCGTTCTCGCTCTTATCCAGTGGCCCGATGGGACTTGTCGTGATCGCGATTGCCGCGATTGTCGCGGCGGTCGTCGCGCTGATCATGAATTGGGACAAGGTCGTCGCGGCGGCCAAAAAGGTCGGGCAGTTCATGTCCAACATTTTTGGCAATGTCAAGAAAGTTGTCGTCGGCGCGTTCACGGCGGTGAAAAACGCCGGAAAAAACGCATTCAACAAACTGAATGAGCTATCCGGCGGCAAGCTCGGAGATTTCGTCTCAGCGGTCGGCGAGGGTTTTGCGACGGTCAAGGAATCAATAACGACGGCGATGCAGACCGCGAAGGAGAACGCGCAGGAAACGCTCGATGCGATGCAGACCGCATATAACGAGGCGGGCGGCGGCATCAAGGGCATAGTCGCAGGTGCGATGGCGGGCGTGAAGACCCGCTTTTCGCAGGCCTACAATTTTGTCAATAACCTTACCGGCGGCAAGCTCGGCGAGGTTGTGTCGAAGTTCACGGAGAAATTCGACAGCGTGAAGGAGACCGTCTCGACCGCACTGGGCAATGTGAAGGAGACCGTCTCGACCGTCATGGAGACCGTGCGCGGCAACGCGCAGGAAAAGCTCGATGCGATGCAGACCGCATACGACGAGGCGGGCGGAGGCATACAAGGCATTGTCGCCGGGGCGATGGCCGGGGCGCAGACGACGTTCGAGCAGGCCTACGACGCGATCAATGAGCTCACCGGTGGTAAACTGGATGAGATAAGCTCCGCGATCAGCGAAAAACTCAATGCGGCGTGGGACACTGTGACCGACATCCTCGGCGGGATACAGCAGACATTTACAGACATCTTTGATGGCGCAAAAAAGATAGTCACGGACGCGATCGAGGCGATCAAGAACGTGTTTGATTTCGACTGGTCCCTGCCGGAGCTCAAGTTGCCGCACATAAGCGTGACAGGCGGCGAGGCGCCGTTCGGTATCGGCGGCAAGGGGTCATTGCCTAAATTCTCAATCGACTGGTTCGCCGAGGGCGGCATCATGACCAATCCGACCGCCTTTGGCATCAACCCGGCGACGGGCGACGTCATGGCGGGCGGCGAAAGCGGCGCGGAGGCGATAGTCCCGCTCACCGAGCTCTGGAAGCAGCTCAAGGAAATGATTTCATCGCTGCTTGGCCAAAACAAAGACGGCGGCTCGATGGAGCTCGCCGGGGCGGGCGGGATGAACATAACCTATTCGCCGACGATCCAGATCAGTGGCAGCGCGAGCAAGCAGGACGTGCTTGAGGCCGAGGAAATGTCTCAGGCTAAATTCGAGTCAATGATGAAGAAATACTTGCGCGACAACGCAAGGAAGTCGTTTTAGGCGAGGAGGGCAAGCGTCATGGGCGACGTGTACAAGACCGTGTCCGGTGACACATGGGACATAATCGCGAAAAATCAGCTTGGCGACGAGAAATACGCCCAGCAGCTCATGGAAGCGAATTGGCCGCTCCTCGATTACATGATATTCCCGGCCAACATCGACGTGACGATCCCGGACATCGATGAGACCGACGCGGCCGAGATGCCAATCTGGAGGGACTGACATGGCGAAAGCAAGGCGGGCAAGCGTTGACGTAACTTACAATGGAGCGAATGTCACGACGAAGCTTGCTGACTACCTCGCGTCATTTTCCTACACGGACATCTCAAGCGGATCATCCGACAGCATATCCTTGCAGGTCAATGACCGCGACCGCAAGTGGATAAACGCGTGGCTGCCGGAAAAGGGCGACAAGATGACCGTGAAGGTTAAGCTAAAAAACTGGACCGACGCGGGCGACAAGTCACTCTCATGTGGATCGTATGTCATTGATGACTTTTCGATTTCCGGCACCCCGATAAAGCTCAAGATCGAGGCCGTCGCGACGCCCGCGGATAGCAGCTTCAAGGAAACGTCCCGGACGCAGACCTATGAGAACACCACGCTCGAGAACATCGGGCAGGAGATTGCAGGTCGCGCCGGGATAAATTTCTACTATGAAGCGGAGCGCGTCGACATCGGGGCGGTCGAGCAAAGCGAGCAGGACGATTGCGAGTTTTACAACAATTTGGTCACCACATACGGCTACGCTATGAAAATCTACAAAGACAAGATCGTCGTATTTTCAGAGGCAACCTACGAGACAAAGCCTGCGGTGGCGACGCTCACGGAATCGGACATCGAGCCAAATTGGGAATGGAACACGACGCTTTGTCAGACTTACACCGGCGCGAAGTACGAGTACACCAACTCCGACACCAATCAAACGTTTGTCGCAAGCACCGGAGTTACTACGCCAGAGTCATCGGCGCGTGTGCTCAAAGTCACGGATGCGGCGAGCAGCCTCGCCGAGGGCAAGCAGATAATGCTCGCCAAGCTCAATGACGCGAACAAAGAGGACACGACGATGAGCGTGACGCTTGCGCTCCCGGACCCGGCGATAATCGCGACCTCATGCGTCAAGATAAGCGGCCTCGGCAAGATCAATGGCAAATATTATGTCGAGCAGGTGGATTGGAGCGTCGGCGGTAACGGCGCGACAACGCAAAAGCTCACAATGCGCCTCATCGGCAGTCGGTTTGAATCCGCGTCTGGGCTTGCGACCGAGGTCGCGACCTCATCCGGGACCGAGACGAGCTCTAGCACGTCATCTACGACGGATGCGTCCGGCACCGTGGACGTAAGCACCTTGTCAAAGGGTGACAGCTACACGCTCACCGAGACCAAAAAGGGCTATTACACGGCAGCGGAGGCATTGGCCGGAAAAGCGACGGGCGGGCATCCGACCGGGACGCGCAAGGCCGGCACCTACATCATCTACAATATATCGCAGGGGATGCTAAATCTTACGACCGTATCGGGCACGCCCGGGTCATGGATCAATCCCAACTAAGGAGGCAGCTCATGGATGCAGCCATAAGGCTCGGCAAAATATCAACAGTAAATTACCCCGAAGGCAAGGCAAGGGTGACTTATGAGGACCGGGATCAGGCGGTGACCAAGGAGCTGCCTTTTTTGGCGTGGATGTACCGCCCGCCGAAAATCGGAGACTTGGTGATAGTCGCCTGTTTCGCCAACGGCAATATTGCCGGAGTGATCCTAGGCCCGATTTATTCAACTGCTAATGTCCCGTATGAGGGCGCGGAGGATAAGTCACGGATCGAGTTGCACAACACCGCCAATGAGGCGGCGGTCTCATACGACGCGACGAAAAGGACGCTCACGGTCCGCGCCCCAAAGATGGAGTTTGAGGGATATGGCTACGACGACAAGGCACTGGTCACGCTCGAGGAAATCAATCAGGCACTCGCGGACATCGATGACGTGAAAACGAGGATCACGAACCTGTACGACCGGCTCGGCATAGACTACGGGGAGGATGAGGACGATGGGTAAGATCGGCAATTTCGGCAAACTCATAGTGTTCGAGGTGAGCGAGGACAAAATCCTTACGTTCTCAAGTATGCAGCGCACGGTTTCGGCAAATTGGGGATCGCATGAGCGCATCGGAAAGAAGCCTCTGTCGGAATTTTTGTCGCCGAATCTCCAGACCGTGACGCTCGAGGTGACACTGAGCGCGCAGCACGGCGTGAAGCCGCGCGACACGCTCGAGGCGATAGCGTCCGCCGTGGAGTCCGGCAAGGTTGCGAACCTCGTCATCGGCAAGAAAAAGGTCGGCGAGCACAAATGGAAGATCACGCAGTCGTCCGAGACGTGGGACACGCTGCTCACGCGCGGCGAGCTCTACAAGGCATCGGTGAGCCTTACATTCGAGGAGTATCTATAAGAGGGGGCGGTCAAATGGTAAATCTCGACCCAAGCAAAATCACAGTGGCGTTTGATTACTCATCCCCAGAGGCGCAGGACGTAGCCCGGTGCCTCATGATGCTGTATCAGACCCCGGCGGGGACTTGCCCGCTCGACCGGGATTTTGGGCTGGACTGCAGCCCGGTCGACTTGCCCGACCCTGCGGCCGAGAATGAGATCTCCGTCGAAATCTACGAAAAGACGGAAACTTACGAGCCGCGGGCGAGCATATCCGGGATCGCGTTTGTGGCAGCAGGGGACGGCACCCTAGGAGCGGAGGTGAGCATATCAAATGAGTGAGACATTACAGAGCGTCTACGACCTGCCCGACGTGTCGTTCATCGACAACGACACGCTGGATGAGATGCGGACGCGGATGGTAAGCAGATACGAGGAGGAGTATGAGCGGCTGACAGGGACGAAAGTCTCGCTCTCAAAAGCGGATCCAAACCGCATCATGCTCTATGCGGTCGCGCTCGAGCTCTATCAGATAGAGCAGTACGTCGACCGCGCGGGCAAGCAGGACTTGCTCAAATATTCATACGGTGATTTCCTCGACAACCTCGGCGCGGGGCGGGCGGTGTTTCGCAACGGCGCGGCCCCGGCGACCACGACGCTGCGCTTCACCTTGTCGGAGACGCGACCCAGCGCGATAGGCATCCCGCAAGGGACGCTTGCCACGAACGGCGACGTGTACTTTGCGACGGATGAGTATGCGGAGGTTGCGATCGGGGAAACCTACGTCGACGTGACCGCGACCTGCACCGAGAACGGCGTGGGCGGCAATGAGCTCTTAGCCGGGCAGATAGACACGATGGTAGATTTGATCGCCTACGTCGAGACCGTCGAGAATATCACTGAGACGAGCGGCGGGTCTGACATCGAGTCGGATGAGGATTTCGCCGAGCGCATATTCCTCGCGCCCTCGAGCTATTCCGTCGCCGGCCCGGACGATGCGTACAAATATTGGGCATTAAGCTACTCCTCAAGCATCGGCGACGTCATGGTTACGTCCCCGACGCCCGTGTATGTTGAGGTCTATATCCTCATGGCCGACGGCAGCCTCCCGACGGAGACGATGCTCGCGGGGCTGGAGGAATACCTCATGGATGGCAACATAAGGCCACTCACCGACAAGGTAAGCGTCCTCGCGCCGGACACGGTGGAATTTGACATCGGGCTCACCTACTACATCAACCGGAGCGACCAAAACAAGGCCGCGACGATACAGGGGCTCGTCGCGGAGGCCGTCGAGGAATATGTGACATGGCAGACTTGCACGATCGGGCGCGACATCAACCCGTCCGAGCTCGTCAAGCGCGTGGTCGCGGCGGGCGCAAAGCGCGTCGAGCTGGATGCGCCGGCATTCACGGCAATCCCGGACGCGAGCGTGGCGCGTGTCGGCAACCAGTCGGTGACATACGGGGGGATTGAGGATGATTAGACTCTATGACGGTGAAATCCTCGACCTACTCCCGCCGTCCATAAAGGACGACACCGAAGTCAAATGTATCAGCTATGCGATCAAGGCGGAATTCAGGCGCATCATGGATGAGGCCGACCGGACGCTTACGATGGCGATGATCGACGCGGTGTCGGAGGACGTGCTTGACGTGCTGGCGGTGGAGTTGCGGTCGCCGTTCTACCTCGAGTCGATGGACATAGAGGTGAAGCGCGGAATTATAAAGAACACGCTGCTATGGTATATGCACGCCGGGACACCGAATGCCGTCGCCGACATGGTGCAGACGATTTTCGGCGAGGGCGAGGTTGTCGAGTGGTTCGATTTCGAGGATGGCGAGGGTGAGCCGGGGACGTTTGACATCATCACAAATGCGTGGATGAGCGAGGATATACTTGAGCAATTTGTCGCGATCATAAAGCGCGTCAAAAATACCCGATCGCACATCCGTGGTATAGCCATCCGGCGTGAATACGATATCATCGAGTACGCCGCATCCGGCGCTGTCACGATGCCCAGCCTTACGGTCCTAACAGGGCAGCAGGAGAGGGACGCGGCAATCCGCGGCGCCGAACACGCGGCGGCGGGGACGTCCACGCATCCGCACGTTTTCGCGGCCGGTCTGCAGGAAGAAGGAAAGGCGAGGGTGGTCGAGGGGGATGAGAGGGCCGCCCCGGCGGCGCAGTCGATGCCCTGCGTTGCGGTGACGAACAATGGCATGGCGGCCAAGGCGCAAACGGCAGAAATGCCAATGCGCGTGGCCGCCGCCATCATATGCATGCCGGCGATCACGGCGGCGTGCGCAAAGAACAAGGCAATCTCCCCGGCGGCGTCGCCGAGGGTTGCGGCGGCTGCACACGGCAGCCCGAAAATACGGATAGCATGAAGAAGGAGGTAAAAGAATGGCCGGAGTTTTCAAGGAGGCGGCGCTCACCGCCAAGGGCATCGCCCTGCTCGCCAAGGCACAGGCGGGGCAATGCACGATTGGGCTCACCAAGGCGGCGGCCGGGGCGGGCGAATACGGCGACGATGACGAGCTCCTGCAGCTGACCGCGCTGAAGGACCAGCGGCAGGAGTTCGAGCTCATCAACGTCACGACGCAGAACGAGACGAACGTGTACGTCAAGTTCATCATGAGCAACCAGCAGGACAGCGGCAATCTCGCGAGCGGCTACTACGTCAAGGAAATCGGCATATTTGCGGACGACCCGGACGAGGGCGAGATACTCTACGCGGTCGCGGTCGCTGAGACGGATCAGTGGGACTATATGCCCGCGTACAATGACCTGCTCCCGGCGACGATCACGGTGGAATTCCTCATCGAGGTCGCGAACGCGTCGGAGGTCACGATCACGTCGAACGGCATCGCATACGCGCCCGCGGACGAGTTCTATGAGCTCGAGGAGGACGTGGAGGAGCTGCACGCCCAGGCCACCGACGCGCAGCTGGCGGCGCAGGTGCTGGCGCAGCGGATGTCCACGCTAGAGGACGGGATGCCGGAGCGCGGGACGGTGACGCTGACGAACACGCGGGAGTTCCCGCTGTTCAACTCGACGGTGCTCGCGCCCGAGACGGTGGCGATCGAGAACACGCGGTACTCGACCGGCTATCAGGTCAACGCGCAGATCGTGGACCATGACGGCGGCACGGCGGGCGAGGTGGAGATAAGCGACATGCTTGTGAACGGATTCAAGATAGGCTTCACGGGCACGGCGACGAGCGCGACGGTCGCCTACGAGGTAGTGGGCGGCATGGAACCATAATCGAAGAAGGAGGAAATTGAGATGGAAATCACCGAGAAGAACACGGGGGCGAAAATCCCCTACGAAATTGACGGGAACCGCATAACCTTCGACGGCGACCTCGGCATCGACCTCGAGAAGCGGCAGAAGGACTACGACTCGCAGGTGGACATCTGCAGGAACGCGGACGGCGACCTCGAGATAGGCGCGAAGGGGAGCGTCCGCTACGTCGCGCAGATAACGATCCCCGCCGCCGAGTACGACGTCGAGGAGGGCGAGGAAAACGAAAATGGCGAGAAGACGGAGACGAAGACCAGGAGGGCGTTCGACATCGGCAAGGCGCGGCTGACCCTCTGGGCGATCGATTAAGGAGGTAATGAAAGATGGCAAATTACGATGCGGCGAATTTCGCCTTGAAGACGGCATGCGGCGCGAGCAACGAGCTCCTGTACGACGACAAGGGGCTCCCGAGCGTCATGGTCAAGATCCCGAAGTTCAAGCTCTCGGACGTGATTGACGGCGGCGCGGACGCGTACCACCCGGCGTTCATCGTCAACGGGACAACGCTGGACTACATCTATATCAGCAAGTACCCGAACGTCGTGGAGAACGGCAGGGCGTACAGCAAGCCCGGCGTGGACCCGGCGGCGAGCATAACGTGGACGGACTCAAAGGCGGCCTGCGAGGCCAAGGGCGCGGGATGGCACATGATGACCAAGTCGGAGTACGCGGCGATCGCGCTGTGGTGCAAGAAGAACGGTTTCATGCCCTGGGGCAACAACTCGTACGGCAAAGACACCCGCGAGAGCCTGTACAAGGCGATCCCGTCATCCTATGACGGCACGACCATCAACAGGACGCTCACGGGCAGCGGGCCGCTCACGTGGAGCCACACGGGCGAGCCTGACGGCATCTGGGACCTCAACGGCAACGTCGCGGAATGGGTCGGCGGCTTCAGGACGGTCTGCGGCGAGTTGCAGTTCCTCGCGGACAACGACGCGGCGGATCTCGGCAACTCGCAGGACGCGGACTCCGCGAACTGGATGGCGCTTGACGCGACGACGGGCGGGCTGGTGACCCCGAACGGGAGCGGCACCACGGCGAACACGGTCAAGGTCGACAACGCAAGCTCCGCGAGGTACACGACGGAGATCACGAGCAGGAGCAGCAATTTCAATTTCTACATCGGCTCCGCCACCTGCTCGGACGGCATCTCCGACGCGGCGAGGGCGTTCCTCCGGGCGCAGGCGCTGCTCCCGGAAGACGGCTCTACGAATGACGACTACGATAACGACAACCTGTATTTCAGCAACACGGCCTCGGCGACGGAGCGCGTGTTCAGCGCGGGTGGCAGCTGCACCAGCGGCGCCGGCGCGGGCGTGTTCCGCGTCAACGGCGGCATCTACACCCGCTCCTACGTCAGCGTCGGCCTAGGCTTCCGCTCCGCTTATGCGCCCCTGTGAACTGGCCCACTGATTCCCTGACGGCGGACGCGACAGCGGACGCCATGCCGCAAAGGAGGACGCGATGGAGGAGATAGAGAACACTTTCCTGCAAAAACCGGACGACGGCTGGGACCCGCAGGACTCGATACTGCTCAAGAAGATAATCGGGATGATGGAGTACGCGTACCCCGTCCTCCGGAACTTCCCGAAGTCGGAGAAGTTCTCGATGGCGGCCGACATCAAGCGGTGCATGGACGCCATGATGGAGCGGACGATCGAGGCCGACTGCAAGCACTACAAGAAGACGACCCTGCAGGAGCTCGACGTCGAGAACAAGAAGCTAATGAAGTACCTCCTCGTCGCGTGCCGGCTGAAGTTCATCGGCCAGCGGCAGTACGGGACATGGACTGGCAAGGCCGCCGAGATCGGGAAGATCATAGGCGGCAGGATAAAGGACGCGAAGGCGAGGGAAGAGAAGAGGTAGCAGCACCGGGGGACGGATACTGCGCGTGTTCAACGCGGGTGGCAGCTTCACCAGCAACGCCAACGCGGGCGTGTTCCGCGTCAACGGCAACAACAACACCCGCTCCAACGTCAACACCAACATAGGCTTCCGCTCCGCTCTGCCCCGTTTCCACAGGCAGATGCCGCGTGGCCACGGCTGCGCGGCCAGACCGCAGAGGCAAAGGATCCGTTTCCCGTTCCGCGACTTGCGGATAAAAAGCAAAACAGCGGCGGTCGCCCGGCAGGGCGGGGAACCCCGCCCGGCGCGCAAGTCCGGGGCCATGGCCCCTGAGCCGCCGCGAAATTTAAAAAACAAAAAGGAGGGCGCGATGCCGATCGGGGACATCTACGACGAGATGACGTCGTTCACCGCGCTCCACCAGGCGTACACGGAGGTCACGAAAGGCAAGCGGGAAAAGGAGGAAACGCTCATCTTTGAGCGGAACCTCGAGCGCAACCTGCATGAGCTGAGCCACGACCTGCGAAACGGGAAAGTGCCGCAGGCCAGGTACGGCAGCTTCTACGTCTACGTCCCGAAGGCCCGCAAGGTCATCTATGCCGACCTCACGACGAAGATAATCCAGAGGGCGATATACGACGCGATCAACCCGAGGATAACGAAGCAGCTTGTGGCCGACACTTACGCCTGCATACCCGGGCGGGGTCAGCTCGCGGCGATGGAAAGGGTGCGCGGCTGGATGGAGATGACGCGCAACGAGCCCGGCATGTGGGGCTACTACAAGTACGACGCGGCCAAGTTCTTCTACCGCATCGACCACGGGATCCTCATGTGGCTGCTCGGGAAGAAGATCTCCGACCTGCGGCTCCTCGACCTGCTCGGCTATTACATCGACGGGACGGGGATGGCCTTCGGGCTGCCGCCCGGGCGCGACCCGCTCGAGGTGACGGAGGACGAGATGCTGGCCGACGTGGGCATCCCGATAGGCGGCGGCCTGTCGCACACGCTCGGGAACGTCTACCTCGACCCGCTCGACCAGTACATTAAGCGAGACCTGCGGTGCAGAAGATACGCCCGCTACATGGACGACGGGATCATTTTCGACAATGACAGGGAGCGGCTTCGCGAGAACGCCAAGAGGATAGAGGAGTTCGCAAACGTCCGGCTCGCGCTCGAATTCAATTCAAAGACCGCGATACGGCCCGCGTCGCGTGGCGTGGAGTGGGTAGGATACGACATCTACGACGACCACGTGCGGCTGAGGAAATCCACGACGCTGCACATGAAGCGGCGGCTTAAAAAGACGATGGAGGACTACCGCGACGGCAGGATAACGCTGCACGACGCGGGGCAGACGGTCGCGGCCTACAAGGCACTGCTTAAACACTGCGACATGGACAGGTTCGACGATTACATATGGAACCAATTTTTCGTGCTGCAGAGAGGGGAGGCGACAGCCGATGGACATCGGCAAAATGCAACGGGACAGCGCGTATGAGATCATGGACGCGCAATTTGGGATCATCAAGAAGCTGGCGGGCATCACGGACAGCCTTTTTGCTCTCTTGAGTCTTCACTTGTCGGCAGAGGAATTGGACTCCCTGCCTGAGCTGGAGGACATAAAAGAGGTGACGGGGATGTGCGACGAGCTGCCGCTCTACGATGAATTGCCAAATTATCCCGGCGAGGTGCTTGACTTAGGAGGAACCCGAGATGCAGATCAGTAATTTTGTCACAAGCGAGGCATTTATCAGGTGGATAGTCATCGCGTGCTTCGTGGCGTACTTCATCTACAAAGAGTGGCCGGAATTCAAGCGGAGGGTCTCATCCGGCGCGAAGAAGGAGCTCGAGGACGAGGGCCTGGAAAAGCGCGTCGAGAAGCTCGAGGAACGGCTCGACGGCGTGGATGAGAAGCTGGCGCGGGACTACGGGAACCTCAATGAGCTTACCTTAATGGTAAGGGGCGACCGCAAGCGGCTCGACGCGGAGGAGGAGGCCCGCGAGATAATCATGAAGTCCCTGCTTGCCATCATCGAGGCGTTGCAGGCGCAGGGCGCGAACGGCCCGACTCACGCCGCAAAGCAGGAGCTCATGGACTATCTCGTGAAGAACTCGCACAAGGCCGAAACGTAATTTTATTTTGCGTTTTGGACGATTTAAACGCGATTTTTGCGGTTTTTTCGCAGAAAACGCAATTAAATTGCAATTTTGGGAGGTGATTAAGTGAAGAAGGGCAAGATCGAGAAGGCTCTCGACAAGAGCCCGATCAACTATTTCTCAGACCTTTTCATCGTCGCGATGGTCCTCGCGTGGATCATCGTCGCGGCGATAATGGTCGTCATGGCGATATACGCGACGCTGAGACTCGGTGACGTGTATATGTGGAGCGACGTGGCAAACCTCGTGGCGATACCGCTGTCATGCGGCGGCGCGATCTGGATGATCAAGAACTCAGTCCAGCACGCCATAGCAAACAGCAAGGGCAAGGAAGTCAAGGAGGATTTCCCGAAGGTTGACACGGAGCCCATCGAACTTGAAACGGAGGAAGAAATCAATGAGGGAGGCGCGGGATGAAAACGTTTATCCGAAAAATCACAAGCAGGAAATTTCTCATCAGCCTCGCGGCGTTCCTCGGCTCGATCGGGACGAGCGTCGCGGGGCTGACCACGGAGCATGAGACCGTGGCGACGGCGGGGATAATTTGCGCGGCCGTGTCGGCGGCGATCTACGCGGCGTGCGAGGCGTACGTCGACGCGAACGCATGAGAGAAGGAGATGGAGATGGTAAAGGTATTTGTTGCGGTGCCGGTCACCACGGAGGAGGAGACCGACAAGAGATTGAGGTCCGCGCTGTTTACGGCGGTGGACGCGCATCCGCATCAGCTGATCATGATGACCAATGAGCCGGAGGACCTGCAGGCCGACTGGGAGAAGAAGCTCGAGGAAGCCGAGGAGGCAGTGCTCGGCGCGGGCTGGCAGGATGACGGTTGGTGCAGGGTAGTACATGACGAGGCGAAAAGCATAGGACGTCCTGCGCTTATTGAGGGAACCGTAGAGACGATTGAAAGAGAGGAGGAATCCATATGAGCGTAATGATGGGACACGCAAGCATCGACGAGAACGGCAAGACGATCGGCGGCACTGCCGGGGATCAGACCGGCAAGGAAGTCTGCACACGGACGTGGTACTCGAAACCTTGGGGATTCATGGCGATTTACCCCGACGGGAAAATCCGCGAGAAAATCGCGGCGGCGGTACAGGCGGCCTGCGACAATGACAAGATCGGTTACGACCAGAACCAGCGGAACACGCTCAATACTCAGGCCAAGGCCGTGAACTACGACCTGTCGAAGATCACCACGGCTTGTGAGTGCGATTGCTCATCCCTCATCAATGTCGCGGTCGTCGCGGCGGGCATCGGGACATATGGCTCTAACGGGTGGACGACGAGCACCCTGCAGACGCAGCTCAAGGCATTGGGATTCAAGATCCTTTCCGCGAGCTCATACCTCTTGAGCTCTGATTACTGCGTCAGGGGCGCGATATACTGCAAGGCAGGCTCACATGCGGCTTGCGGACTGGACGACGGCTCAAAAGCATCGCAGACGCTCACGGCGGCGGGGATAACGACGACCAGTGCGTCAACTTCTAGCGCGTCAAGCAGCGTCCCAATGACAATCAGCGGGACGACGGTCAAGGCGGTGCAGACGTGGCTTAACACCAACTTCAAGACGGGATTGACCGTGGACAACGCTTACGGCCCCAAGACCAAGGCTGCTTTAGTCAAGGCGTTCCAGACGACCGTCGGCGGGCTCACGGTGGATGGCATTTTCGGCACCAACTCAAAAAACGCGGCGGCGAAGAACATCATCAAGTCCGGGAGCAAGGGCGTATTGGTCACGATATGGCAGGCGTTTCTCATCTGCAAGGGCTACAGTGCAGTTGGCAACATCGACGGTGAGTTTGGCACCAAGACGACCACGGCGACCAAGAGCTTCCAGAAAGCGTCGTCGCTGACGCAGGACGGGCAGGTAGGCAGGAACACGTGGAGCGCGGCGCTCGCGTAAAAGAAAAAGAGAGGAGCCGCCAACCCGGATTTCAGGTCCGGGCGGCGGCTCTGTACATTTTACATCGCTCAAATTCCCGCAGGGGGATTGATTGAATATGATTATCATATCAGCTCGAGACGGACTTGTCAAGCGAAAAGAAAAAAATCTTCAAAGCGTGATCCGGCGTGAGCCCGTAGTGCCGTGCAATTTTTTCGGCCTGCTCCACCGTGAAGTCACGCTTGCCGGAAAAGACCTGCGAGACAAATGACCGACTCACGCCGAGCAATCGGGCGAGATCGGCCTTGCACTCGCCGTGCGCCTGCATGGCATCAAGCAGTGCATCCACGTCATTCATGCGCTCGCCCCCTCGCTGACAGGCCCGACAACCTTCAGGCTGACATAATCGTAGCCGATAAGGACGGGCTCATCGCGATCGCCCTTATGCAACTCGTAACCATATTCATCCCCGGCCTTGAAAAACATCTGCTCACCGGCTACGGTTTCGCCGAGAGAAAAGCCGTCCGGAATTTCGACTTCGTACGGTTCGCAATCACATTCCGGCCAGTTGCTGACATTGCGGAGGCTCCAGAAAACCCCTCCGAAAAGTCTGTCATAATTGTACCCCTTAAATAATGTCATTGTCTTCATGATTCGTCCTTTCTGCCCTCGTGACCTCCGGGGCGGGAATCAAATCAATAAATCTTGTCGGCCTTACGGATCGCGCCAGCCCGGCTCCAATTGATATAGTAGATGTAATGATCGTCTGCGACGGACACCCTCGCAGCCTCGAGCCGTGTCTCCGTCGGCTCCTCATCCCCATCAAAATACCCCTCGAGATATTCGCCGTCAAACGTCCCGGCGAGAATTTCTTGCTTCAAATCCTCAAGGTATTCCGTCGCCTCGTCCTCGCTATCAAACGTCCGCAGGGCGTTTCCACCGTTCAACGGGCAGTCGCCGTATCCTAGATAATATTTCCTCATGACATCCTCCATTCTCCCCGTCTCGCCGATAGGTCAGCGTGCCTTAATTTACATCTTGCAGACGCTCTTCGGAATCCATGTCTTCCAGCCCTTTACGCTGCCGTCGCAAGCGCCGGTACTTATGATGACGTGGATAGCTTTTTCAGACTCGCCGAGGACTTCTTGAATCTTTATGTTGATGTAGCCGTCCCGCGCTATCACGTTCCCCATCGGTCCGCGGTCATTGTCTTCTGCGTAGTCGAAAAATGTCATGTAACGCTGCGCCTTTTCGCTTTCCTTGTTGTAGAACCATTCTTTAATCCATAATGTCGTCATATCTTTGTCCTCCTTTGTGCTTTTTCTGCACCTCTTTGATAATATAAATATATCACGTTTTGCCAAAAATGTAAAGCGATTGCTTAACAAAATATTGCACAAAATTCGCGATAAGAATTTGTATAAATCTTACAACTGCCTACAACTGCCAATAGATATACTCATTACAGTGAGCTTATCTATTGGCAGTGGGCGAAAAAGCCCAGTGGATAGTGACGTCGCCGCGATAGACCTCCACCCGGTCGATGAGTGAGCGGACGAGGGATTGCAGCGCGTCGCGGTCGCCGGAGTCGATGACGGCATCCAGCGAGGCGATTTCTTGCCACGCTTTTTCGGCATCCGGGGCGGCGGCCTCGTCCTCGAGACGGTCGAGGCTGTCCGACACCGCGTCACGCTCCGCAGACAGGCGGGTGATGCGGTCACGCACCTCCGCGACGTCCGCGATGCCGGATTGACAGAGGTCGATCAGCCGCGTGATCTGCTTTGACAGCTCATCGATGCGGTCACGGAATGCGTCAACGTCCGTGGAGTCCGTCCGGTCATCCTCGACGATCTCATCAAATGCGCTTCGGTCGAGCGCGAGCTTCCTTATCTCATCGAGGACGATGTTGTCGAGCTCATCCACGGTGTAATACTTCCACTTCCGGTTGTCGCAATTTACATCCCGGATCATGGCTGGATTGCCGCCGCGGACGGAGTGGCAGACATATATCGGGGGCTTATCCTTGTACCACCTGACTGCGCACATCCGCGCCCCGCATTTGGGGCAGTAGATGATCCCGACGAGGAGCCCGAGCGACCCACGCCGCGCCCGCGCCTGCCCGCGCTCTTTGAGCTTAGCGTTTACCCGGTCCCACACGTCTTTGGAGACGAGGGGCTCATGGCGGCCAATGCCGACGTGTTCCTCGCCGCAGCTCACGACACCGCAATACACGGGCATCCGGAGCAGGTGGCCGAGCGCGGTGGCGCGGCGGTATTTGGCTTTTATCGGGACATTGCCGGCGGGCGTGTCCCATCCGTATTTTTCGTGCAGCGTCGCCCCGATCGACATGATCGTCTCGCCCGCGTCGACGCGCTGGAAGAGCTCTTCAATCATCTGCCCCCAATACGGGTCGCGCATCAATGTCTTGCGCCCGGAGTCATCCACGCCGAATTGATAGCCGAGCGGCGCAGAATGTCCGTAATAATTTCCCGCCTTGATCCCCGCGGCCTTGCCCATCATCATACGGGCCTTGATGTTCTCGCGCTCCATCTGAGCGAACGCGGCGAGGATCCCAACGATGCAGCGGCCGAAGGGCGTGGACGTGTCGAAAGACTCCATGAGAGACACGAAGTCGCAGCCATTGGCAATGAACACGTCCTCGAGCAGCATCATCGTGTCCTTTTGAGACCTAGAGAGACGGTCGAGCTTCCAGACGATGACCTTTTGGCACCGCCCCGCCTTCACGTCGCGGATCACGGCTTTGATCCCGGGCCGGTCGAGGTTGCTCCCGGAAAAGCCCGGGTCGATGTGGACGGCGTGGATCACAAAGCCGTATGCGTCGCAGTACGCCCGAAGCCGCGCTTCCTGCTCGCCGATGCTGTAACCCTCCTCGGCTTGCTCGGTCGTCGACACCCTGATATACAGGTCGGCAGCCGCGCCGATGAGCTCTTTTTTCTCCATCAAAATCCCTCCAGTCAAATTTTGACGCAAAAAATCCCGGCAAAAACACTTGCAATGTCCGCCGGGAAATGATAATACAATAAACGCCTATTATTACATATACCTTTCGTTAGTGACGACGGATCGTATAACATCAAACATTTCAATCTCAGCCCCGAGCCGGGCCCCTCCGGCACCGGGGCAAATTATTTGATTTTGCTCAAGGCGCTGCAAACGCCGATGTAACCGTTAACCGGAATCTGCCCGTCAAGATAGAGCCGCAGGTAGCGGTCGAGCTCTGCGTCCTTGTCAAATGATGAGTTGTGCGAATCATACTCCGGCATATCGTCAAGCAGCCCGTTCATGTGCGCAAGACAATACATATGCTTGCACGGCATCTGCCGCGCCTGAAAGTCGAAGCAGGTGCATTTGTCCAATGTCACCTTATACATATCGCCAGACGAGCCCTCGATGACAGCCGACCTCTTTTTGCGGTCTAGCTTGCGCACCTGCTTTTCGAGCTTTTTGCCTGACTCAATTCGTTTGATCTGATCCAGATTGTCATGGATCCCCGGTTCCCAACTGCCCATTTTGATATTCATGTTTCATCCCTCCATTTTCCAAAGTCGACGTAAATTACATTGCCTCTGCGCCGTAGTCCTTTTTTGTCTCAGAATCTTTAGGATTTGAGACCTTTGCCATCTCAAGCGTCTGGAGCAGGTAGTCCTTCCCACTCTGATTGAGTGCGTTAAACCCGTCAATCAGATACTTTTCTCGCCGAGTCAGCATCGAGGAGACTTCTAGCCCAAGCAGCCATCCGATTGAAACGCCTAGCGAATCCGCAAATTTGGCGATCATATGAAGTGTCGCATCCTCGACCTTGCCGTTCTCATATTTAGAGATGCTGCCCTCTGACAGTCCAACCCTCGAGGCAAGCTCCCGCTGATTAAGCCCCAGCTCTTTTCTTCTTTCTTTGATGCGGCGGCCAATCGCCGCATAGTTGATATACACCTTATCCATCACATACACCCCCTGTCATCTATCATCATAGCACAAAATCACCAAAATACAAGGAAAATTTCGCCTCGCTTTAAAAAAATCGCAAATTTTAAAAAAAATTTGCGTTTGGGTATTGATTTTTAAAATGCAATGTGTATAATGAACATCATAAGAACTTTCGTTGAACGAAAGAAAAGAGGAGGCGAGAGATATGATCGCAGACGTGAAAGGGTTCGAAAAGAAGCTGATAGACAGCGATTTGAACCGAAAAGAGCTTGCTCATAGGATAGGGATTTCGCCCGTCACGCTCACAGCAAAGCTCGAAAAACCCGATGCAGACTTTAAGCTATCAGAGGCCGATAAGATCGCGCAGATTACCAAGATGGACGAGCGGGAGTTTATGTGCATTTTTTTTGGCAAGAAACTTTCGTCTAACGAAAGTTTAGCAACGCGATAGGAGGACAAAGACATGGGAGCATACAAACGGAGCTGCATTGACAGGGAAGAC
>JAJPZA010000007.1:0-12799 GCA_021204625.1 Clostridia bacterium
ATATATGGTTATTCAGGCCATATATGCCGTTCTTTTACGTGAATTCACAATGGGCCAAATCACAATGGGTCAGAGTAGAAACATATGTTTCTAATCAAATCCGTTCACAAGCACAGTGGCTGCTGCAGTCAGTAAAAAAGGGAGGGCGCAGGCCTTCCCGATATAAGATTCCGTTGTTTTGCGGGCATCCTGGCTCTTTTTTGCACAGGCAAATGCCATGGATAAAAGCACTTTCCGCCGGATGAATCACACGCCGCTGGATTATGCTGTTTCAAGGATATTGCAGACTGTATCGCCGGATACAGGGATCTGTGAGGCAGTATCTAGCGGCCCAGGAATTTCTTCAGGCAGGCGCAGGGGAGCCCCTTGCTGTCATAGCCGGTGTCGTTGCAGATGGAACAGCTGTAGTGGGGAGTGAGTGAGTCTTTGGAGATTCCGAGGGCTTTGAGCCTGAGGTCCGCTTTGGCTTCGGCGCTGGATATCTGGCCGGAGATCTGGGCGGCCTCCTGCTCGCTGCGAAGCTCCGCAAAGGCAAGCTTTATATTGAGGTCCGTGAGCTCGCGGCTCAATGCGGCGTATTCAGGATCTGCCTTTGCCTTTGCCTGGGCCTGCTCGGCCTTGAGTTCCGCGGATGTGCGCAGGTTGTAATAATGGCGCTCTATCTCAGCCCTGCGGTCATCACCGGACGAGGATGAGGCAGCGGGAGCGGGGCCGGAGGAAGGGATGTCCGCGGGCTTGTATATGCCGTCTTTCTTCCAGCCGGATAGGATGCCGTTCATGTAGGCTATGGGGTTGGACTTGCCGACGGATATCTTGGCGGCCTCGAGAATCATTTCGTCCGGGAAGGACCATTCGCGCCATGCGGAGAGGCGTGCGCGGTCCTGGGAGACTATGCGCCTTGAGATGCCGCAGATGGACAGGATCTGCTTTATGAGCTTGTCATCCTGCATGAGCTGCTCGAGGTAGCTCTCAACGCTCCCGTCCGAGACTATGCCGGCGGAATAGAGGGTCTGGATGAAATCGTTCATTCCGTCGAACGAGCTCATTCCGCAGCGGAAGCAGTAGCGGGAGATGGTGAGAAGGGAGTCGCGGGAGTAGCCGGAAGAGATCCAGCCGTTCATGTAGTTCTCCACGTAGGGGGCGCAGTTCTGGATGTAGACGCCGAGGCTCTTGGCGATGTCTATCGTCATGGAATAGATGGAGCTGCGGTTGTCGCAGTAGTCCTCTATCTCCTTGACAGCGAATTTCTTGTTGTTGTACAGCTCTTCCATGGCCGCGTCTATGCGCTCCACGGACTTGGCCTTGAAATGCCTTGCGGCGCAGATTATGGCGTCGTCGGAAAATCCCATCTCGGCGGTCCATTTCTTGTAGAACTTGTCGTCGCTTACGTCCGGCTGTCTCCTTAGGCCCGCCGCCGAGAATATCTTGATGAGGGCCGCGGTTGATGCGGAATAGTTGGAGAGGCGGTCCTCAACCTTGCGGACGGTGGTGTCCCCGTCCTGCTCGAAGTTGCGGGCCACTTTGATTATGTACTGCTTGCGAATCTCCGGCCCCTTGAGGTCCACGCAGTACGTTATGACCATGAGCAGGGCGTTCTGGTCAAAGCCCTCTTCTATGAGAGAGAAGTATTCCTGGTACTCGCCCGTGTCTATCATCCTTCCGGTTATGATGCCCTGGGCCGCTTTTGCAAAGTCTGAGTATTTTTCCGGCTTGTATCTCTTGGGGGCTCCGGACACGTTCTCCACGTCCAGAATCTTCACTTCGCACGGGGACATGGAGATGACGGATATGAGCTCATACTCCTCCAGGTACTTGAGGATGTTGGCGCAGTCCTCCTCCGTGACGGACAGGGCCTGGCAGAGGTCCTGCATGGTGAGAGAGGGCGAATTTCTGCATATATAGACCAGATACAGGTACACCTTGACGGCGACGGGGTCCAGCTCCGGCATGTATTTGGTTATGAATTTGTTCTCAATGTCCGTGGTTGACTTGCGGAGTATCTCCTCGGACGGGGTTACGAATGCCATTGACGCAAAGCCCTTATTTGCTTGATTTTATGACCCGGATAGTCTATAATTGCATACAGGGAAATTTTGTCCTTTCATTATAACGGCGCCCCTTGAAAAATGCAACCGCTTTTAAGAATCCGCGCCGTCATATTTTGCCTTCTGGCGTCCTGTTTTCAAGGGTTTCGGTGCCACTTATGATGGTCTGAAACGGACCGGAAAGAGAAGGAAACACCGGGAAAAACCGGATTTTTATATATGAGAATTTTACATGTATCTGACCTTCATATAGGTAAGCGTGTCGCCCAGGACAAGGAGCGCATGCAGGAATATGAGGATGTGCTGGATGAGCTGGCCGGAATCTGCGATGCTGAGGACATAGAGCTGGTCCTCATAGCAGGGGATGTGTATGACACTTCTGCGCCTTCCTCACAGGCAATGCGTATCTTCAATAAAGGTGTGACAAAGCTGGCCCGCAACGCTGCTGTGCTGGTCATATCCGGCAACCATGATGATCCGACTCGCCTCACCGCGATGGTGCCGTTCGCAGAAAATGACAATGTGTACATAACAGGCAATGACCTCGTTCCTATTACCTGCGAGAAGATTGGCAGGACCTATCCTGTGGCTTCCGGAAAAGGATGGGTCATAATGCAGACAGACCCTTCTGAAAATCATCCGGAAGGGGAAAGGGTGTACGTGAATCTGCTGCCGTATCCCAACGAGGCAAAGATAGGCGAGGAGAAGACGGACGAGACATACCAGCAGAAGATAGACCGCTGGATAGCCGAAGGCAACGAGGGCAATACCGAAGGTCTGCCGTCCATACTGCTTGCGCATATATTCGTATTAGGCGGCATAAGAGGGGAGTCTGAAAGAGAGATAGAGCTTGGCGGCGCCAGGCTTGTGGATCCTGCCCAGCTTAAAGGATTCGATTACTGCGCCTTAGGCCATATCCACAGAAACATGGACATAGGCACCAACGCTCACTACTGCGGGGCGCCCATGCAGTTTGCCTTTGATGAATGCGGGGCCGCAAAGTATTGCAATGTCTTTGACCTTTCCGCGGGAAAGGGGGTATCCAATTTCCACAAGGTTGAGATCCATTCCGGCGTCCAGCTTGCCCGCCTTACGGAGAATTCCATTGTGGACGCCCTGGCTGCCCTGGAGCATAACAAGGACTGCTATGTGGAGCTCACGCTCAATACTAACGCGCCAATCACGCGCGGGGACATACAGCGCATGCATGATGCTGCCAGGTTTGTCATAATCAGGCAGTCCGTGACAAACACCGAGCACAAGAAGGATTATTCCGTCAAAAACATGTCATCATCCGCTCTTTTCACTGCATTCTATAAAAAGCAATACGATGAAGAGCCGCCGGCAGACCTGCTGGAGCTGTTTCTGTCTCTGACGGAGACTGAGGAGGTAGAGGAATGAGACCTATACGACTGAAGTTCTGCGGCATAAACAGCTTCTCTGAGGAGACGGAGATAAATTTTGAGCCCCTGACCAGTTCGGGGATATTCGGTATATTCGGAGACACCGGCTCCGGCAAAAGCTCCATTTTGGACGCCATCAACTTTGCCCTGTTCGGAGATGTGAACGGCCGCGAAAAAATAGAATACATGAACACAAAGTGCAATGAGGCAAAGGTCGATTTCACTTTTGATATGAAAACCGGAAGCGGATACAAGAGATATGAGGTCATCCGTTCAAAGGTGCGCAAGAAAAAGGATCCAAGCTCAGGGGACAATCGTGACATATGCCTGTACGAAACGGACAATGACGGCAAAACAACAGTAATTGCCAATAATGTTACTGATGTCGGGAACAGGATTGAAGAGATTCTCGGCATGTCAAAGACAGAATTCCGCATGTGCATCGCCCTTCCGCAGGGGGAGTTCGCTGAGTTTCTCACGTCCTCGCAGGGAAAGCAGGCCCAGCTGATGCAGAGCATTTTCAATCTCACGCGCTACGGGATTGAACTGAAAGCAAAGCTGTCAAATCTGGTAAGCTCGGCAAAAACCGCCGACGCTGTCGCTCAAAGCGAGCTGAGACCGCTTGAAAAGTATACAGCAGATTATCTGGATGTCGCAAAGGATCAGCTTGAGGATGTGACCAGGCAGTACAATGAGAAAAGGGCCGCCCGGGATGACATGCTGGCCAAAAAGGGAGCGCTTGAGGCCATGGATGAGAAATACGCCAAGCTCACCAAAGCGGAGGGAAGGCTTCAGGAGCTTTCATTGCAAAAGGATGAAATGGATTCGCTTCATGCGGACCTGGACATCCTTCCTGCCTGCAGAGAAGTTGCTGAAAAGCGCAGGAAAGCAAATGAGGCCAAGGATGAACTGGATGGCCTTAGAAACTATTATACAGATATTGAGTTTAAAATTAAAGATGCAGACGATGGCATCGAATCATGCACCAAACAGCTTGATGAAGGAAATTTTGGTGACACCATCGATGCCTGCCGCGCCAAACTGAACCAAATTAAGGACAACAAGGATTTGCCTGGTGATCTCAAGACCAAGGAAGAACGGCTGAAGACATTGACCGGGCAGCAGATTACCAACAGAAAAGAAGAGAGCAAATTGTCCGACAGACTTGCAGATGAACGAGAGAAGGCGGAAAAAGCCAGAAAAGATGCGGACGCATACACCGGAGATGACATCTCAGCCCTCCTGTCTGACGATCTCAAGGATGCAATCTTCAGGGCCGGCTATGAAGATTTCAACGAATTCATTGTCTCCCTGTCCTCCAAAATCAAGCCGTATGAGAGCGTGGAGAGTGCCCTGTACTCACTGGTGCAGGGAGAACTTACCGCTGAGTCGGAGTTTCTCCTGCGGAAAATTACTGCAATACCGGAGAGTTCGCTTGATCTGGATGAACTTGTTGCCCGCATTCAAAACGCGCAGGAAACCAGAATTGCTTTGGAAAAGGCAGCAAATGACGCCGACAAGAAAGCCAGCGGCACAGAGCATACCCTCAACAATCTGCGTGGTGAAATCGGCCGGAATGACAATGAAATCAAAGATCTGAATGAGAGCACAGGCAAGCTCAAAGGCAAAATTGCGGAGATATACGGTAAGCGCAGGGATTATGCCGCGTATAAGAAAGAGATGGAAAATGCTCTTACAACCGCAGACAAGACGCAAAAGCAGCTGAACAGCGCCCTGCAGGCTCACACCAGAACAAAGACGGATTTGCAGATAGAGCAGGGCCGCCTGGAGGAGAAAATAGCCCAGAAGCAAAAGGAATATGATGAGCTTCTTGGGGGAATAAAGGATGCCATTGTCCGCTCCGGCAGAGAGAATGAGCAGCAGTGCCTGGACATTGCTGAAAAGTACAGGGATATAGCCGATGCAACGGCCACGC
Source organism: Clostridia bacterium (assembly GCA_021204625.1). Lineage (GTDB taxonomy): Bacteria > Bacillota > Clostridia > Christensenellales > Borkfalkiaceae > Coproplasma. The sequence continues at coordinate 5,385 of JAJPZA010000007.1, forward strand.
TGAAGGCATATCATGAGGAGGTTGACAAGCTCAACATATTGAGAGGTGATTTGCTGACTACTGAAGGAATCAGGGATTACAACCCTAAGGACCTTGAAGACGCCAGACATAAATATGACACGCTTGATGGGGAGACCAATAAATTGCACAGCTCCATTGCAGTTACCGGCAATGAAATTGAAACCATCAAGGAAAAAATAGGGGAGAAGAAAAGAAAGGCTGAAGAAGCAGACAAGGCAGCCAAAAAACTTGCGCTTGTGACCAAACTCAACGGTCTTCTTACCGGCAAGGACAGTTTCCTGGATTTCGTTGCGGAAGAGTATCTGAACGACATTGCCTATGATGCCACAGACATGCTTCTCACCCTGTCAGGCGGGCAGTTCAGCCTTGCGTACAACGGCCTGAAGTTTATCGTTCATGACAATTTTGATGCCGGAAAGGAAAGAGGGGTCAATACATTGTCCGGAGGCGAGACGTTCCTCGTTTCTCTCTCACTGGCCTTGTCGCTTTCAAAAGCCACAAGCGGGAAATCGGACAGGATGATAGAGTTCTTCTTCCTGGACGAAGGCTTCGGCTCCCTGGACTCAAAGCTCTGCGGCGAAGTCGTGGATGCTTTAGAGACCGTCCGCAGGACGTATCCTCAGTTTACAATCGGCGTAATCTCCCATGTAGAAGAGCTTATGAACCGCATAGGGAACAAGATTACTGTAGAGAAGGCCACAGACATTCACGGCTCCAGAATACATGTCTCCTGACACCTTTCCCAAAAGAGTATTGAATCAAGCATATTGCGCACTGCATTGCAATGCGAAGCATACAGAAGCACACAAAGGCGAGCAAGACACAGGCGGCCGTATGAGGCCGCATAACAAGGAGTCTTATGACAAACTTGCTTACACCGCAGGCACTGTGGGAAAAATTTGATGACACCCTTCCTCTCAACTCCGCGAGCGAGCTGCAGGACGAGGATCCGGATGTCCGCATAGAGAAAGTCACCTTTGACGGCCGGGACACCGGGCAGGGAAGAGTACGCGTGTACGCGAAATTCGCCACCAGCCCCAGGGGCCTTAAAAACTGTACCGTCCTTCTGCTTCCGGACGCAGGCCGGGGCATAGAGGATGACCTTCTCCGCATGTTCGTCTCCCGCGGCTGCAATGTCCTCATGATGGATTACCGCGGAGAGCAGGATGGACTTCTTCCCGCTTGGAACAAGCCCGCTCCCAAAATCGTCCGCCGAAAGGTTATCCGCGAGCCGGAGCCCGTTCCCGTCAAGGATGAAGAGCCCGCAAAGGCTCCTGCGGAGGAACCTGCGGAAGAGCCCGCTGAGGCTCCGGTGGAGGAAATCGCGGAAGGAGCGGAGGCTTCTGCCGCAGAATCCACAGCGGCAGAGGCTGAAGGGATTGTCTTAGAGTCCACGGATGCCGAGGCAGAAGGCACTGCCTTAGAAGGCACGCCTGCGGAGGAATCCCCTGCGGAAGACGGCTCCACCCAGATTACGCTGGATGAAGTGCAGGACGGAGAAACAGCGGAAGACAGCGCAGAGCAGGCAGAAGGAACAGAGGAAGAGCCTGCCATGCAGGCGGAAAATACGGATACAGAAGGAGCGGCGGAAGCAGATCCGGAGCCTGCGGAGGGCAAGGATGATTCATCCGTAATGGAAGACGCTGCGCAGAAAGAGGCTCATGCAGAGGCTCCTGCAGAACAGGATGAGACCCCTGTGGACGCGGATGCGGATTCCGCCCGGACGGAGGCAAAGTCCCTGGAAACAATCAAGGCAGAGCTTAAGCAGAAGGCAATCCAGGATCTCGCAAGTCTTGTGGATTCTCTGGACGCAATGCCTGCGGAAGATACGGATGCAGACGCTGTGGGGCAGGAGACGGAAGACACTTTGGAAGATCCCGTGTCATACAAGCCCACAGAGGAAGAGGAGCTTTTAACGGAAGAGCTTGCAGAGTCAGAAGACCTGGATATAGAGGCAGAAGCGGAGTCCGCGGAGCTGGCGGGAGACGCCCCGGGAAAAGATACGGAGCCTGCAGAGCAGACGGAAGAGCAGACAGAAGATCAGGAAGAGAAGCCTGCGGAAGATGCAGAGCCTTCAGACAAGTCCACGGAGAATGCGGATGAGTCTTCGGATGAGGACGCTCCGGCGGATGAGACGGATGTGGAAGGCACGGACGTGGATTATGAAGCTCCTCCGGAAAAGGACCCGGATGAGCAGATCAGAATGGACCTGGACTTCGCGTTCGGAGAAGCGCTGGGGGCTGTAGAGGATTCTTCCTTAGAGAAGCAGGCGGAAGATTCCGCGGAGCCGGAGGAAGAGCCTCTGGTGGAAGAGATAGAAGAGCTTGTGGAAGAGCCGCTGCCTCCGCACCCCGGAGAGTATTACACGGTATATCCGGAGAATGTGAAGTATGCGAATTATGCGGTGTGCAAAAACAACCTGTGCTTCGCGGACAACGGCGCGGACAAGACATGCTGGTATGAATGGGCGGCCGCAGGGCTGTACGCCAGAAAGTACATACAGGAAAGGACCGGGAATGACGCCATTGCCGTTGTGGGCATAAGGGAAGGCGGAGAGGTCATCTGGAAGATGGCCGTGGCCAGACAGTTCAGATGCGCCGTGTCCATATGCGCGGCAGGATGGAAGAGCGCGACAGGCCTGAAGTATGAGAAGCTCACGGCCAGCGACGCCAGGGCCGCATCCATTGCCGCCGCCGCTGCGGCAAACAGAAAGAAGACAGGCAGATGGGACAGAAAAGAGAAAGAGAAAGAGAAGGAAAAGGAAGAGGAGGCAAAGCCTGCTGTCACATCCGGACTGGATGACGATTATTTCGTGCGGTACAACTTCATGGCCAGCCTGGACTCCCAGTCATATGCCCCGCATGTGAAGTGCCCCGTGTACATTCTTTGCAGCGTTAACGATCCCCGATTCGACTATGACAGAGCGTATGACACGTATCTCCGCATAAACCCCAGATATCTTAATGACAGCGGCATAACCTATTCCATGGATTACGGCTCGTTCATAGACTCGATGTCCGCCGAGAACATGTTCATGTTCTTAAACAAGCATCTTAAAGGCCATCATGTGTTCCTTCCCAGGCCCGCCACCTTGGTTGTGGATGTGGACCGTGACCAGAATCTTTTCGCCCGCGTGGGCACGGACCCGGAGGGCGTTGTAACGGAAATAAAGGCGTATTTTGCGGAGGATACCCTGAATCCCATATACAGGGAATGGATTCCGGCCAAGCCCGTGAAGGGGAAGAAGGACGAGTTCTTCCTCAACGTGTACGAGGGCACAAAGGATCTGTTCGTAATCGGGTCCGTGCGCTATTTCAACGGCTTCGTCTCATGGACCAAGGTGAACGTCAAGATGATCTCGGGCCGTTTCCGCAACATGCAGCCGCACTGCCCGCTCGTATACTCCGGAAAGCGCCAGGACGGCGGATTCTACAAAGTGGGCATGGAAAAATACGCCCTGGGCGGGGTCTTTCTGGACAGGCCGGTTAAGGCGGACAAGGTGTTGAAGAACGGCGTGGCCGGCGTGTACGCATCCGGCGGCGCGAGGACGGTCCGTCTGGGCAAGCCGAGGTACGCCCCCGGCAGGACCAGCATAATGTCGCTGGACATCTATGTGGATGATGATTCCAACATATTCCTTACGATAACAGACCTGAAGACGGGCAAAGACTACCTCTTCACGGATTACATACGCGGAGGATACTGGCAGAGCATGGTGCTCTCGCCGGGGACATTCAAATGCGGCCGCGATCCCCTTCCCGCATTCGTGGGCGAGACCAAGCTCACAATAAACGCGGACTGCGGATTCGCCGTGAACAACATCATGTGGCTGTGACCCATCTGTGGCCAGTCCGGCAGGCCATAGCCCTGCGGACAGGGTGGCATATTGCAAAAAGAAGACACATACACAACTGAAGACCAGCCCAATCCCCAGGCGGCCGGCAAAGAGGATCTCAAAAGCATGGCCCTCGAGGACCTTGCCAGCCTGGATTCCATTATTTCCGGCAGCATGTATGCGGACATTGCAGAACCCATGGAGGAGCCTGCCTCATCTGCTCCGGATGAAGTTCATGTGCTGGCAGAGCCGGAGGAGAAAGAGGCTCCTGAGGCAAAGGAACCGGCTACAGAGGATTCCGCTGATAAAGTGGCTGCCGCGGAAGCAGCTCCTGCAGAAGATTCCGTACAGGCAGAGCCTGCAGTGGATGCCCGCACAGAGTCAGAGTGCGCTGAAACAGAGCCCCTGGCAGAAAATCCCGCAGCTCCGGAGGACATGGGAACAAAGTTCCGGGCAGACCCCCCTGCAGCTCCGGAGGACATGGGAGCAGAGCTCCAGACTCCCGCTGCAGAAACAGAGGACGCAGAGGCCCCTGAAACAGCTGCAGCTGCAACAGCTGAAGCAGAGGGAGAGATTCCGGAGGATGCCGATTCGGAAACAGAGGATGCGATTGCAGTGCCACATGCAGAAATCCTTGCACAAACGGAGGATACTGCGGCCCCTGAAACAGCTGCAGCTGAGAGAGAGGCTCCGGAGGATGCCGGCGCGGAAACAGGGCCGTCTGCAAAGCAGGCAGCCGAAATCCCGGCTGAAGAGGAGAATGAGCCTGCCGTACAGGAGAAAAAGCCTGCTGTTTTTGACAATAATGTGAGAACGCTTCCCACGGGCGAGGACCTTGCGGCATACGGGGATTCGATTGATTCCAACGGACCCGGCACAATCGTCATCACCAGTCCGGAGATAAGGGCCAGGGAAAAGCGGCAGAGCGGGCTGGATCCGTTCGCGGAGTACCCGGAAATGAAGGATATTCCGGGGGATTTGGAAGACGAGCTCATCGGCGGAACCGCAAAAAAGAAGAAAAAGGTCAGCGCCGGCGCGGTTGTCCTGGACATAGTCCTGGCAATCGTTGTCGTGCTCGTGGTCTTCATCATAGTCTTTTCCGTGGTCTTCAGGGGAGTATATATAGTCGGAACTTCCATGATGCCCACGTTCACCGGAGCGGAGGATTCGGACACGGAAGGCGGGGATTACGTGTACGCCAACATATACCGGAACCCCACGTACGGGGATGTGGTAATAGTCCAGGAGACGGCAGAGAAAGTCATCATAAAGCGCGTCATAGCCATGGGCGGGGATTCCGTCAAGATGGAGCAGGGCACGGTGTACGTGCAGTACGCCGGCACGGACTCATATGTTGCCCTGGAAGAGGATTACGTGGATCCGGCGAACAACAGCCCCACGGCTTCAATCAACACGTTTGAGTCCCGTGCGGTGCCGGAAGGATGCTACTTCTGCCTCGGAGACAACAGGAATGTCTCCAATGACAGTCGCCAGAACGGAGCCTTCCCAAAGGACGAGATAATCGGCGTCGTGCCCGCCTGGATCATTTCCATAAAGGGCTTCACAACCTCCCTGTACAATCTCTTCCACTTCTGAGGACTTCCGCTTAAGGCGCATTGCGGGCGCAAAGACAGGTCCGGAAGGACCGGAAGGACCGGAAAGCTGGATTGGAAGCAGGCCCTGGAATCAAGAGATAATATTTGTGCAAAATGCACAGCAGTAATGAAGGACGCGCCGCCTGGAAGGGCGGCGGAAGGATATACGGCATACAGCGATACAGCTTTTGAAGGAGACATTCATATGCATGCAGTGGTAACTGTTGTAGGCAAGGACAAGACAGGCATAATTGCGAAAGTCAGCACCTTTCTCGCGGAAAGGGGTGTGAACATACTGGACATAAGCCAGACTATCATGGATGAGTATTTCGCCATGATAATGCTCGTGGACCTTTCCGGGGCCTCCAAGCAGCTGTCCGCTTTGGCGGACGAGTGCGAGGAGATGGGCAAGGAGATAGGCATGTCCATTCATATGCAGCATGAGGAGATCTTCAACGCAATGCACACTGTCTGATGAGAGGATATTATGTTTAACACACAGGAAGTACTTGAGACCATAGACATGATAGAGAGGGAGCACCTGGACATCAGGACCATAACCATGGGCATCTCCCTTCTCCCCTGCATCAGAGGCACGGCCAGAGAGACCGCCAGAACAGTATATGACACCATCTGCTCAAAGGCGGAGAACATAGTGAAAGTAGCCACGGACCTTTCGCGCGAGTACGGCATTCCAATCGTCAACAAGCGCGTCTCCGTAACCCCTGCATCGCTCATATGCGCCCCCTTTTCAAAGGATTCGGCAGTAATAGGCAAAGCTCTGGACGATGCCGCCAAAACCGTCGGCGTGGACTTTCTGGGAGGCTACACGGCCCTCGTGCACAAGGGCATGGCGGATTATGAGAGAGACTTCATCGAGTCCATCCCCGAGGTCCTTTCCGCAACGGACAGGCTCTGCTCGTCCGTCAACGTCGGCTCTTCCAAGTCCGGCATTAACATGGACGCCGTGGCGCTCATGGGAGAGATAGTCAGGCGCACTGCCCAGAATACGGCTTCGCAGGACGGATACGGCTGCGCAAAGCTTGTGGTATTCTGCAATGCTGTGGAGGACAACCCCTTCATGGCCGGAGCTTTCCACGGCATAGGGGAGAGCGGGACGGTCATAAACGTCGGCGTTTCGGGACCCGGCGTCGTGGAGGCCGCCGTGCGTTCGGCCGGTACGGACAAGAACCTGGGCGAGATAGCCGAGGTTGTCAAGCGCACATCGTTCAAGATTACCCGCGCGGGCCAGCTCATTGCCAAAGAGGCGGCAAAGCGCCTCAACGCGGAATTCGGCATAGTGGATCTTTCCCTTGCTCCCACGCCGGAGAGAGGGGATTCAGTAGCGGCCATTCTGGAGGCCTTCGGCCTTGAGAGCGTCGGGACGCACGGCACTACGGCCTGCCTTGCAATGCTCAATGACGCCGTCAAAAAGGGCGGCATTATGGCAAGTTCAAAAGTAGGCGGCCTGTCCGGAGCCTTCATTCCCCTGTCCGAGGACATCGGCATGATAGAGGCTGCGGAGAGGGGGGCCATAAACATGGACAAGCTGGAGGCCATGACGTCGGTCTGCTCCGTGGGCCTGGACATGATAGCCATTCCGGGAGACACCCCTGCCTCAACCATTTCGGCAATCATTGCGGACGAGGCCGCAATCGGCATGATAAACAACAAGACCACTGCGGTCCGCGTCATTCCCGTTCCCGGAAAGGGCGTGGGTGATGAAGTGAATTTCGGAGGCCTCATGGGCCGCGCGCCCATAATACCAGTGCACGGGGACAGCTCCGCGGTGTTCATATCCCGCGGCGGGCTCATTCCTGCGCCCGTTCATTCCAACAGGAACTGAAAGAGCTCCCGGGCTCTTTGCCCTTGGAGTGCTGGCCCTTGTCCGTCGGGCCCTTGTCCGTCGGGCCCTTGTCCGTCGGGCCCTTGTCCGTCGGGCCCTTGTCCGTCGGGCCCTTGTC
>JAJPZA010000007.1:12899-31387 GCA_021204625.1 Clostridia bacterium
GGCCCTTGTCCGTCGGGCCCTTGTCCGTCGGGCCCTTGTCCGTCGGGCCCTTGTCTGCCGGGCCATTGGACAGAGCTTTTGGCCCTTTGGGTCCGGTGTGGAGAATATTGGAAGATGAAAACTGAAGCGTCATACATGCTCCGCAATTATGACAGGCTGCTCTTAAGCTGCGGGCAAAACTCTCCGTACATATGCCGGGACAGTTACGCTCCGTCCATGCTGGATGAGATGGAGAACCTCTTCCGGAAGCGCATAGAGCATCTCAACTGGTTTTACCTCACCGTCATAGACCTCCCGCTTATAAGTGATCTGAATACCCTTGCCGGCAATTATTACATGCTCCGTCCGGAAATCACGAGGGATCCCAGGATGAGGCTGCAGGAGAGGAATTACAACAGGATTCTGGACGCGGACGGACTTCTGGACCAGTTCGTGTACGTGAACAACGCCTGCAACCAGGAGCTTTTGAGGGTGCACACGTCCGGGGACCATTCCATGGGCACGCTGCATGACATCTGCTTCAAGGTATGCTCCGTGCGCTACAACTGGTTCAGCAAAATCATGGGCGTGGTGGCAGCCAACCTGGACTGGGTCGAGACCGTGACCATAGAGACGGACAGGCAGTCCAGGGGAGACCCTCCAGTCATTTTCCAGCGCGAAGGGCTGGTCTTTGACCATATGCCTGCGGCGCAGTTCATGGACCTGCGGAAAGACCCCGTTGTCATGAAGAAGCTTCTCGCCAGGCCGCTAGGCACCAGGGACCCGCGCATAAGGGGCCTTGCTGAAGGCAAGACTATTTTCGAATCATTCCCGGGAACAAGGGAAAGCATGAAAAAGGTGAACACGGCAATAGAGAGGCTCAAGAAGGACACCAGAGAGTTCTGGTGATATGCATGCATAAGGCACGGAAAAGAAAGGCGCAGAGATGAAAAGAGAAGAAGTAGCTGAAGAGAGAAAGTGGAGGATAGAGGACATATATTCCTCGGACGAGGACTGGGAGACAGACTTTGACAGGCTGTCCGGCATGCTGGACAGTTTCGCCCAGTATAAGGGAAAGCTGGGAGACAGGGACACGCTCCTTGCGTTCCTCAAGTACAATGACGAAGTCACGCAGGTGTGCGAGCGCCTCGGGGTGTATTCCCAGATGCGCCATGACGAGGATGCCGGAAATTCCGTTTACACTGCAATGTACTCGAAAATGAACATGCTGTATTCCAGGTACAGCGTGGCCCTCGCTTTCTTCAGTCCGGAGATGGCCAAGGTGGACGAGGATTACCTCAAGGGCCTCATCCAGGACCCGGACTTCTCGGATTATGACTATGAGCTTGGCCGCATACTTGCGGAAAGGGCGCATGCCGTCTCGGAGGAAGAGGAAAGGATAGTCGGCCTTTCCGGGGACACCTTAAGCTCTTTCAACGAGATCTTCGGCATGATAGACAACGTGGACCTGCCGCTTTCCACGGTCACGTTTGAGGGCAGGAAAGTCAAGCTTTCCCACGGCCTGTACGGCATTATCCTGCGCTCTGATGACCGCAGGGCAAGGAAGGAGGCGTACAACAAGTATTACGGCGCGTACACTTCCCTCATAAACACGCTCACAAGCGTGTACGCGGGAAGCGTGAAGTCGGACGTTCTCTTGGCCCGCGTGTACAAGTTTGACTCCTGCATGGAGAAGGCGCTTTTCTACGAGGACGTGGACCGCAAGGTCTATGACAACCTTTTGAAGGCCGTGGACGAGTCCCTTCCCGTGATGCACAGATACATAAAGGACCGCAGGAAGATTCTGGGCCTTAAGAAGCAGTATTTCTATGATATCTATGTTCCTTTGACCCCCGGCGTGGATGTGAAGTATTCATATGACGAGGCGTATGAGAGGGTAATAGAAGGCCTTGCGCCGCTGGGAAAGGAGTACCAGGAGCTTCTCCGCCGCGGCCATGACGAGAGATGGCTGGACGTGGAGGAGACGGAAGGAAAGCGCAGCGGGGCGTACAGCATAGGCTGCAAGGGAATGCATCCGTACGTGCTTTTGAATTACCAGCCCACCCTGAACGAGGTCTTCACCATAGCCCACGAGATGGGCCACTCCATCCATACGTACTATTCCGCCGAAGCCCAGCCCTGGGCCAAGAGCGATTACAAGATTTTCGTGGCGGAAGTGGCAAGCACGGTGAACGAAGTGCTGCTTTTAAAGGACATGCTAGCCAAGGCGGAGAGCATTGATCTCAAGAAGTATCTTCTCAACTACTACCTGGACACCATCCGCACGACCCTGTACCGCCAGACCATGTTCGCGGAGTTTGAATACGAAGCCCACACCCTCGCGGAGCAGGATGAGCCCCTCACAAAAGAGGGCCTCTGCAAGATATACGCAGACCTCGGGCGCAAGTATTACGGGGACGGCATAGAGCATGATTACAACATCTCATGCGAGTGGATGCGCATCCCTCATTTCTACAGGGCCTTCTACGTGTACAAGTACGCCACGGGAATCACGGCGGCCATATGCATAGCCAACAGGATTCTGGCGGAAGGGGAGAGTGCAGTGGAAGATTACAAAAAGTTCCTCTCATCCGGCTCTTCCGCGGACCCCGTTTCCTTACTGAAGCTTGCGGGAGTGGACCTCTCATCCGAAGAGCCGTATAAGTTTGCATCCAAAGAGTTTGAAAGCACACTCGCTCAGCTGGAGGAGCTTTTCGGCATCTGACACACGGGACGACCCGGGCGCACCGGACTCACCGGACACACGGGTCGTCCCGGGCGCACCGGACTCACCGGACACATTGGGCGTTTCGGGCGCACCGGACTCACCGGACACATTGGGCGCCCTTGGCGCGCGGGACGCACTCCGGATTTTTGCGGAAAAAAACAGCACAAACATATGTTTCTGCTCTGTTCCGTTCACAAAAATACGGCCGTGAAAGCGGCATAGTCCGCGGCCGATCCGCGCCGGATCAATATCAGGAACTCAAACAGACAAAGCCATACAGGATAAGAAAACATGCCAGACGCAATAGACATGAAGACGAAGGAGATGCCTCACAGCCTGCACGCGGAGCAGGCGCTTCTGGCATGCCTTCTCACAGACAGCGACACGGTGACGGACGTTATCGGGGACCTCAGGGAAGAGGACTTCTATCATGAGTCGCACCAGATCATATACGGGGCCATAACGGCCGTGTATAACAAATCCAAGACAGTGGAGTTTGTCACGGTATATGACAGGCTTGCCCATGACGGTAACCTCACAAAAGTGGGGGACCTTCCGTACCTTACGGAGCTCACCCAGCTTCTGCCCTCTGCCGCCAACGTGCATGAATACCTGGACATCGTTAAAAATTACAGTACGGCGAGAAAGCTTATCCGCGCCGGCAGGGACATAGAAAAGAATGCGAGGGAGTCGGATGACGCCTCAAAGAGCATGCAGTATGCGGAATCCCTCGTGTATGAGATCTCGGCCCAGAGCGACACTTCTACAATGCGCAACATTGCGGAGAGTCCGGCAATAGACGCCGTCATCAAAAAGTTCCAGGACATTGCGGACAATCCGGATTCCCTGCGAGGCGTCAAGACCGGTTTCAATGAACTGGACCGCATAACCAACGGCCTGCAGAAATCGGACCTCATCGTCATAGCCGCCCGCCCCGGCATGGGCAAGACCTCATTCTCCATGAACATCATAGAGCATGCCGCTTTGGAAGAGGGGAAGGTGTGCGCCGTATTCTCGCTGGAAATGCCGGAGATTCAGATAGTTCAGAGGCTCATATGCTCCGAGGCGGAGGTGAGCATGTCCAGGGCTCTTTCGGGAAAGCTTACGGAAGGGGACTGGAGGGCCCTTGCAAAAGCGTCCGCAAAGATCAGGAACAGCAACATCAACATAGATGATTCCTCCAGGGTCACCCCTGCGGAAATCCTTTCCAAGTGCAGAAGGATAAAGTCCAGGTACGGAGCCCTGGACCTCGTCATGGTGGACTATCTACAGCTCATGTCATCCGGCAAGAGGAACGAAGAGAACAGGGTGCAGGAGGTGGCTTCCATAACGAGGGACTTGAAGATTATGGCCAAGGAGCTGGACGTTCCCGTCATTGCCCTTTCCCAGCTGCGCAGAATGGACGGAAAGCCATCTCTTATAGACCTCCGCGAATCCGGAGCCATAGAGCAGGACGCGGACATCGTCATGTTCATCTATAATGATGACAAAGACAAAAAGACGGACGAGGACGAAGATCTCCGCAGGGATATAAGATACTTAAGCATAGCCAAGCACCGCAACGGAGAGACCAGGGAAAAGATAGAGCTAAGGTTCCGCGGAGAGTTCACAAAATTCGTCAACCCGGAGCTAAGCGTTGAGATGGAAGTCCGCGCGGAGGATTCCGCAGGCCGCACAGCCAAGAGATATGCAAGAAGGGATGAGCTCACCCCTCCTCAGGAGCCGGACAACGAGCCCGGCCCGGATGAAGACATTCCGGATCTGGATCCGGACGAAGAGCTTCCGTTCTAAGGAATCCGGCTTCAGCCGGGATTCCGGTCCGGATGAATCACACACAAAGAACAACAGCAGAAGAAGGACACCGCAGGAGAATGTTAACCCGCATAATGCAGACAAATGAAGAATCCCTGGAATTAGCCCGGGATATAATACAGGCAGGCGGTTTGGTGGCGTTCCCTACGGAAACGGTGTACGGCCTCGGGGCCAATGCCTTGGATGAGCAGGCCTGCAGAAAGATCTTTGAGGTCAAGGGCCGCCCCAGCGACAATCCTTTAATTGTCCACGTCCACAGGGATTATGACATCTCATCGCTGGTTACGGACATTCCGGAATATGCAGTGCGCCTCCGCGAGGCGTATCTTCCGGGGCCTCTGACCATGGTCTTCAGAAGCCTCGGCACGGTGTGCCCGGCCGTATCCTGCGGCCTGGACACAGTTGCCATACGCGTGCCCTCTCATCCCAAGGCGCAGGAATTTCTGAAGTACGTCAAGCTGCCAATTGCTGCCCCTTCCGCGAACATCTCCAAGCACGTCTCGCCTACGTCCGCGGAGCATGTGCTTGCGGATTTCAACGGGCTCATTCCGCTTATCCTGGACGGAGGGGAGTGCACGGGAGGCATAGAGAGCACTGTTTTGGACTGCACCGGAGAGATTCCGGTGGTATTGAGATCCGGGCTTGTAACCCGCGAAATGATTGCTGAAATTGCAGGAGACTGCAAGACCCACACCCCGGTTGCCGGGGAGAAGGTCCGCTCTCCCGGAATGAAATATTCCCATTACTCCCCCAGATGCCGCACGGCTCTGTATGCGGAAAAAGACCTGGATGCGGCCGTCTCCAGATATGACGCCGAGGAGGCGAAAGGAGCCGCAGTATCCTTTATTTGCCTTGATTCTGAGGCCCGGAAAGTCGGCCAAAGAAAGTGCCTCAACATTGGCATGACGGCGGAGGAAGGCGCCAGGAATCTGTACAGGATGCTCCGCGAGGGGGAGAGGGAGCTGGACATGATAATAGGCATAGCTCCGGCGGGCCGGGACGGCGTAATGGCCGGGCTTATGAACAGATTTGAGAAAGCATGCGGCGGTGTGTATGAAGAAAAAGACTGACGGCAAGGCGAAAGCTGCAGACAATGTCAATAAGAAAAAACCCAAGAACGTCCGCAAGAGGGTTGTTTTCATCTGCACGGGCAACACATGCCGGAGCCCCATGGCGGAGCTCATTCTCCGCACCAAGCTCAAGCAGAAGAACATCCGCTGGTGGGACGTCTCATCCTGCGGGCTCAACGCCGAGCCCGGAACGGGCATGAGCATCTTGAGCCGCATGGTATTAAGCGAGATCGGCATAGACCCGGGGGACTTCCAGTCCAAACAGGTCACAGAGGCCATTCTCAAAAAGAGCACCGTGGTCTTCTGCATGACGGACTCCCAGAAGCGCATTCTGGAGGGCAAGGCCCATGTCTTCTCCATAAAGGACGTCACCGGGCGCGAAGTTCCGGATCCGTACGGCCAGGGCCTTGAAGAGTACAGGGCGGCCCGCGACGAGCTTTGCCGCGCCTGCGACTGCATAATAGAGGATTATATAACCCAGTTCCAGGACGGCGAGGACAAGCGCTACGACGATGAGTGATCCGCGGCCCCATTTCATCCGGCCGCATCCAAATACCGTTCCAAACCCGCCTAAGGCCACACAAGACACACGCAGATAACTGTATTTTACAGAGAGGAAAGAGAAATAATGAAGATAGCAATAGCCTGCGATCACGGCGCGCTTAACCTTAAGAGAGAAGTTAAAAAGTACCTTCTGGACAACGGATACGAAGTTGTGGACTTCGGCACGGACTCATGCGAGTCCTGCGACTATCCGGATTACGGCCTTCCCGCAGCCGAGGCGGTGGCCTCCGGCGAATGCGACAGGGGCATCCTTCTTTGCTCCACAGGGATAGGCATGTCCCTTGTGGCCAACAAGGTTCCCGGCATACGCTGCGCGCACTGCCATGACACATACTGCGCGGAATACACCCGCCGGCACAATAACGCAAACGTGCTTGCCATGGGCGAGAAAGTTGTGGGCCCCGGGCTGGCCCTGCAGATAGTGAAGATCTTCCTCACAACGGACTTCGAGGGCGGACGCCACCAGCGCCGTGTGGACAAGATAACGGCTGTGGAGAAGAAGTACAGCAAATAACCTGCGGCAGTTTTTCATGACGCGGGTCATATATTCTTTCGGGACACATGTCAGCTGCATGTGTCTTTCATTATTATGTAAAAACAGAGCCCGTTGCCGCTAACAACAGGCTCTGTTTTGCATTTTTAATGCAATATCTGATACTACCAGTCCTCTATACCAGAAATAAGCAGTTTTTTGAGAAATTTCTAGATGCTTTTTTTTCAAAAACCCTAGAAACTTCCATCTTTTTGGTTTTTAAAACACAAAAAACTGTTTATTAATATAGTGTAACCACTTGTAATGCTTGTGGTTAAGAAAGCCATGCGGTACAAACTGGCGGTAAGAGAAATACCTACCAAAAGTATAATATCATGCCGCTGGTGTTATTGCAAGAGTTTTCACCCATTTGCATTGCAAAATCTTGTGGTTGCAAGGAGGTGATAGAGTGACCATTGCGAGGATTGATGGCCTAGTCATCATGATGTTTTCCAAGGATGTGGAGCATCCTGTTCCACATATTCACGTCAGGTGCAAGAGAAAATACTACTGCAAACCCAGACGTGAAAAATACGGGGCGGCATCTTTTGATTTTGATGGCAACATTATTGAAGGGAAGATACCCTTTAAGGCCGCGGCAAAAGTTAAAGATTGGATCCTTGCACATAGAGATATATTGTTCTCTATGTGGGAAACTCAGAACTTCAGCATGATTTGATGCTACAGCTCAAGTGACTGCGGCGGGTCTTCTGATGTAGTCTGAGTAAGACAGTCGGTTGGTCCAAGGCAGTATACGGATGGCATCTGATGCCTTCCGCAGGTTACGAATTCAGAGTGTCGGGAGACACGGAAAGCATTTGCAGCAGTGACATAAGTGCGGTGCCGGATGTGTCTCCCGGTGCAATGATTCAGAGGACAAAATGATATAACACAAAAAAACAGAAGAAAATGCGTGCTTAATATGTTTGACATCCGTCATGACATGCTATAATGTGGATTATAGAGAGAAGCACCATTGATATGAGGTAAGAGATGTATTGTCAGATTAATAAGGTGAAGTGTCTGGAAGGCACAAAACTGAAACTGTTCTTTGAGGATGGTTCCATAAAGGTCTATGACATGCATGACCTGTATGATGAACTTCCTTCATTCAAGCAGCTGGACGACAGAAAACTGTTCTGCAAAGCGCATTTGGAAATGGCTGGCTACGGGGTTGCATGGAACGATGAAATAGATATTTCCTGTGAACACCTGTATGACCATGGCATTGAAGCAGAGACATGATTTAAGAGAGGCATCTGTATCCGGCGGGTTGTAAAGACGCCATGAGTGGCAGAATATGCAATATATGTGCCGGAAGCGGCAGCAAGGAGAAGACATGTTATACACTGTGGACAACGGCGTCCTGTCCCTTACGGTCAACAGCAAGGGCGGATGCATGACATCACTCAAATATCTCCCGGAGAATGAGGAGAGGCTCTGGCAGGGCGGCCCGGCATGGAAGAGCCAGGACGTAGTCATATTCCCCGTCATAGGCCATGCGGGAGAATTCGTTGCAAAGGGGGAGACCTTCAAGCCCAGATCTCACGGAGTGGCCCGCTATGCGGAGTTCACCCTTGCGGAAAAGACGGACAGCTCCGTAACTCTTTCGCTGGAGTCGGATGAAAACACCTTGAAGGAGTACCCGTACGGATTCTTCTTCAGCATCAAGTACACGCTCGCCGGCAACACCATGGAAGTGAAATACTCCGTCCGCAGCAAGGAAGGCAGGATGCCTTTCTATGTCGGCGGGCATCCGGGGATGAAGGCTCCCGGAGGGTCTGCTGTCATAGAGTTTGAGAATACAGAGAACCCCATTCAGTATCCTATAGACTCGGACCAGGGGATTCCCATGAAGGGCGTGAAGAGGTTCATTGCCAGCAAGGCATTTTTTGCCATGTGCGCAACGCTTCAGCTCGGCAGCCTTTCCGGCGGGAAGATATATGCCAGGACGGAGGACGGGTACAGGTACTCGTACCAGTCAGACTGCCCTCTGTTCGCTTTCTGGACCAATCCGGAGGACGGGGATTACATCTGCGTGGAGCCCTGGTGGGGAATCAACGATTATCCCACGGCACCCCGTGAGATAACCTTGAAGCCCTTTATGAACTTCACGGACGAGAAGGGAAGCACATTCTCGTACAGGCTCACAATAGAGAAGATGCAGTAATATAGCCGTTTTAAAAGAAACACACAGCAGGCCTGTCCATACGGACGGGCTTGTTTTTGCAACAAAAAAAGGGCCTGCTGGAGAAGCCGATAAAATATTTACGGCCTGTACGATACAGGTGCTTGCTTTTCATTTGCCATCCTTCTTTTCCGGTGCTAAGTTTGCTGTACAAACGAAGCCTTGGGGGATTTATGCATGGAAGAGAAAGCAGAGGTTGTCACTGCGGAAGATGAAATGCTGTGGCAGGAGCATGAGATAAGGAGGGTGTATCCGCTGGAAGGGATGAAGGTTCTGGCGGTGTTTGTGGACGGGAATTCAAGGGTGTATGACATGAAGCCGCTCTGCGACTCGTCTCCGGTTTTCAGGGCCCTGGAGGACAGGGAGCTGTTCTGCAAGGTGAGAGCGGGCAATGGCGGGCTGGTCTGGAATGAGGAGATAGACCTGGACAGCGAGGATGTGTATTATGACGGGATTCCGGTTGAGACGCCGTTTGACGCTCTTCTGGACCTGGACACAGCCGGCAGGGCATGGTTTTTGAGAAGGGGTGCAATCCAGGAGGCCATAGAGTCCGGCAAAATCCAGAAGGGCACAGAGGCCCGCATGTGCGGAACGCAGTGGATTGTGGACGTGAATGCCATGATCCGTGAATTCGGCCCTGTTCCCATGGGCCCCGGAGATATGGAGAGGCAGGAGGACGCGGACAGATTCTGGTGCCCCGGCATAAAGTCCGTGTATCCCATGAAGGACAGGAGGATAATAGCAAGCTTCCGGGACGGCGTGTCCAAGGTATATGACGTGAGCCCGCTCATAGAGCGAGACTCCGTCTTTGCGCCTTTGAAGGATGACGCCCTCTTCGATTCCGTTCATCTAAAGGAGCACTGGCTCGTCTCCTGGACGGAGGACATCTGCCTTTCCGGCCGTGAGATATATTTGGAGGGAGAGACGGTCCGGACGCCTTTTGACGCCGTCATAGATGTGAAGACGGCCACGGAGATGTGGTATCTCAGGGAAGGAGAGATAATGGAGGCCATAGAGTCCGGCAAGATCCGGAAGGGTTTTGAGGCAAGCCTTTTGGGCCGCAACTGGCTTGTCTCTCTTGTGGCCATGACAAGGGTCTTCGGCTCAGAGTTCGGAGAGGAGGGGGAACAGGAAGCGTGAGAGCAAATGCATGAAAGATGAACTTCTTAAGACACAGCACAGCAAAAAAGACCCATCCAGTACGGACGGGATTGTTTGCTCTTTATGAAATTCAAATTTACGGATTTGAAATCTATGAATTTGAAATCTATAGATTTGAGATTTACGGATTTGAACCCTCAGCCAGAAACTGAATCCTGCATGAATTCATAATAGTGCAGGAGCTTTGCTGTCTACAGTTCCAGTATGTCCCTCGTATTGCAGCTCAGTGTGTCTGCAAGTTTAAGGACCGTTGCGGCCTCGGCTTTGTTGATATCCTTTCTCTTCTGTTCGTATGCCTGGATGGTCTTCACGGGAACAGTGGAGGCCAAGGAAAGCTCGGATTGGCTCAGCTGGCGTTTCTTTCGCATTACAGAAAGACGGGAGGGAGCCTGCTTTGCGAGACTGTCCATTCTGTCCATGAACTGAGACATGCCCATCTCATGATAGACTGTGAACATCCTTAGAATTTCCGTTATGGATACGAATGAGAAGATGTGGCGGAATGAGATGTTCCTGTTAAACTGGTAATAAGCTGTAACGTCCCCGGCCCACCAGTATTCCGTGCGTCTGTCCAAAGGCTTGTACTGGACTTGGGTGAATGGGATACAGGCTTCACTCAGTATCAGCCTGCACAACTCACTCCCGGACTTTCCGAACAGGAATGTCTGGTTGCGGTTTTCAATCTCCTTCACATACCTGGAGCGGCAGAATGCGGAGTTGAATTCTTCCGGATCCAGTTTCAAGTCCTGCATCGCATAGTCAAAGCATGTGCTAAGGAGCCGTCTTAGACATTTACAAGTATAATCTTGGATCATTTGCGTCAATCTCCTCCCGGACTATATCTGTCATTAGAAGCCCCTGGGACGGCTTCATTTTCTGCTGTTCCTTCATATGATCATAAGCGGCTGCCGCTTTGCTTTCACGGGCTATTTTCTTAGGGTGCCAGACCGGCTTCTAACAGGTTCAGACCCAAGGAATGAAATCCGCTCAAAGGCCTTCGGGGACATCAGCTCATACTGCGTCTCAATGTCCCACAGGTGCAAGGCCTTGCAGAGCATATCGTATGAAAGGCCGCTGGCCAGGAAGTCCATCGCAAGGGAGAAGTGCAAGTCATCCGCATGCCAGCCCGTAATGCAGTCATAATGGCTCAGGTTAAGTGAGAAATTCCGTTTCAGGTATTCCATGCTTTCATCCATTATTTCAGACGTAATGTCCACAGCCCTGTTTGCAAGGATTGCGTTCAGCCAGTGGAGGACGGAGTATTTGCCGCTGGTGAGGTCTAATACGTGCAATCCCCTGGCATCAAGATTGTATTTGTTAAGGTAGCCGTCCGTATTCTCATGGACGGCCCATTCACTGCCCAGGGCTGCAGACTTGGTCATGTAGAATCCCTGCCCGTAATCATTGTCCGTCGCGCCTGCTCCGTACACTGGCTTTTCAATCTCTATACAGCTTCCATGGTATAAAATCATATGATGTTCCTTAACTGCCAAAATTATACAACTATGGTAGGACAATAGAAAACATTATTCCAAATTATTATGTCAACGCTGGATAAAAATGCATGCCTTGCCCGCAGCAGACACGCAAGACAGCAGAAGTATAAGCACAGCTTATAGATGACCTTAAATAGATGCAGACCCAAATCCTTTGTATCCGTGCGGGCGTCATGGTATAATTGGCCTGAGAGAGCTGTTTCGCATGCAGAATACATGATGAGTTAAGGTGAACGGAATGGCTAAGAAGATTATAGGAGTGGTCCCTTTGTTGGATGAAGAAAAGGAGAGCATCTGGATGCTCCCCGGGTATATGGACGGCATAATGGATGCAGGGGCAATCCCCGTCATCCTGCCAATGACGGACAATGCGGAAGACTTGAAGGAGATTTTCTCACTTTGTGATGGCCTCCTCATGACGGGCGGCCAAGATGTGTCTCCTGCCATGTACAGAGCAAAGAGGAGCCCGCAATGCGGGGCTTCCTGCGATACCAGGGACCGGATGGAAAAACTGCTGTATGAAATGGCGGTGGAGGAAGAGAAGCCGGTGCTTGGAATATGCAGGGGAATACAGATTATAAACGTCCTGCAGGGAGGCACCCTGTACCAGGATATACCGTCAGAGTATCATACAGGCATAGAGCATCATATGAAGCCCCCGTACACGGACACAGCGCACAGCGTGCGCATTCTCAATCCGTCTCCGTTATACAGCCTGCTCGGGACGGAAAGCCTTGGGGTTAACAGTTACCATCACCAGGCGGTCAAAGACCTTGGCCAGGGCCTTGAGGTCATGGCAATATCCGAAGACGGCCTTGTGGAGGCCATATCCCGCAAGGGGAGCAGGTTCGTCTGGGGCATACAGTGGCATCCGGAGTTTAATTTCCATGTTGACGGATCCAGCAGGAAGATCTTCAAGGCATTCATAAATGCCTGCGGGCAGAGGAGTGAATTATATCACCCCAATTATAGCAGTACAGCAGTATAGAGACGCCCACACCAAGGACCTGTTTACTTTATATAGTAAAGACCTGTCATAAGCGGCAGGCCTTTTTGCATTCGTGATGTAAAAGTGCTTGGATTTATCTCATGAGATCTTCCATGGAGCAGCAGAGCGTTTTGGCAAGGCAGAAGAGGGTGTTGCCGCTGGCCTTCTTTATGTCCAGCGCCCCGCTCTCATAACTCTGAATAGTGTGAAGCTTGACACCGCTTATTCTGGCAAGCTGTGACTGCGAATAGTTTCGGGATTTGCGAATGAGTTGCAATGTGTTTCCAGGCCATACAAATTGGCGTATCTCCTGGATTGCCTTGCTGTCAGGTGCCTCATGATATGGATTGTACATTTCTATTATCAAACTCATTGGGAATGAGCGGAATATTTCCATGAATGGCATATCAAGTTCCCATTGCAGCTGAGCCAGTATCCACCCTGCCCAATATTCCGGAGAACAGTCTGTTGGAATGACTTTGTCAGTCATCCTCTCTCCCAGAATCATTCCAAGAAGTTCAGGACCAGTATGTCCGCAAAGATATTCAGGGATTCCCTGCTCAATACCTTTGGCTACATCCGAAGCCGCAAACTTTGCGGCAAATTCATCTGCATCCATGCCCAAGTCATTGATGGCTATGTCAAAAACCATCGGCAAGTTCATTAACACATCGTCCATGTAAGTGTCATCGTAAGCGCGGATCATCTGCTTTTAACCTCAATCTTCTAATGTCTGACATCAGCAAATCCCCGGGCTGTTCCGGCTCTTTGCAAAGTGCTTCAAAATCATCACGTGCCTTTTTGTCCCTGGCTTGCCGTTTGGGTAAATAGATGTTCTGCGGCGCCCCAATGCTTCCCTCAAACTTTAAGCGTGTAAATGCAATCTTCGACTTCAGAACAGTCTGCTCTCCCAAAAGTCCCAGCTTCAATGCCCTCTGCAGTACGCGGAAAGGCATGCCGTTCCCGAGAAATCTGCGAGCAATAGAAAAGTATGAATCATCTGCTCTGTAACCTGTAATTATGTCATATGGATTAATGTCCAGCAGAAAATTTTCCAAAAGATAGTCTCTGTTGCGTTCTCCTTCGGTTTGAAGATGTTTGACGCCACGGTATTTTACCAGAATTGCTATCCAGTTTAACGAAATATATACAGGGCTGCTGAGGTCGAGGACTTTTAAACTGCGAGTGTCAAAAGAATACTGGTTGGCATATCCTCCGTGTGTAACAGAGCATGCCCATTCCTGCGCCAGTTCTAAGTATTCGGTACAGTAAAAACCAAGGCCATAGTCATTTTCAGTATTGCCATATCCAAAAACTGGTTCCTTTATAATATCCTTGGATCCATGGTACAGTATAATATTGTCTTTCATGCCATTCACCTGCATAAAATATACATTATAAAGATATTAAAGTCAAGTTTATATCTGTAAAAAGATATAATTCTTAATATTATTGCAGTACAATGATATAAAAATATTTTTTATATCGGTATAAAGGCACCATGTTACCCAAGACAGATAACGCACATTTCATATATGAGAAAGACCTGTCATAAGCGGCAGGCCTTTTTACATCCGTGAAGAAATATATTGGAAATAACAGAAATTTCTGTGACTGTTGGAGTCACTCGACAAAGTACTCACGGATTCCCTTCATGCGGGCCGTTCGAGCAGAGACTGGTGCAAACATGGTTGGCGGGGCATAACGGCTAACCGTTGTCAGCGGCCTTTGTATTTGTACAGAACGGCTCGGGCAATCTGCCTGTCGCTGTCAGACGCAACTTCATAAAGCTTTGCTAATTCCCTTGCATCTTCAGGGAGAATGCTGTACTTGTCGTCGCTGATGCCAAGAAGCCAGTCCAGCGAAACATTGAAGTACGTTGCGATGCGCATGACATACTGGAGATCGGGAACACGTTTTTCTGTCATGTACCTGGACAGAGTGGCTGTTGTTATGCCGGTGTCCAGCGCTAACCGGCGGACTGAGATTCCTTTGCTCTTGACCAGAGATTGGATATTGTCGCGGAAAATATCGGCGTTAAAATCCATAACTTTTGCTCCTTTGCTTGTTGTCAATTTGTTTTGTTCAGCTGATGCGCTGACTTCCTACCACAGTCATAAAGAATGCTGTGTTTACGGGATGATTATACAATAAAAAAGCGGCTTCGTCAACGCTTTTTTTAAAGTTATGATATAAAAAATGCTTATATATATTTTAATATTAGGGTAAATAGAAGTAATGATTTTCAGAAAAAAGATACAAGAAATCAGCAGATATATTTATGCATAATTGCATAAAATATAACAATTGGTAAAATAAAGACCTGTCTTGCAACAGGTCAGGCAGGTTTTTTGCAATATAAATATATGGAGTGCGGCAATTACGGGGACGGGCTTACTCGCCAAAGTAGCTTTGGATCTCCTTCATGCGCTCCGTCTGCGGAACGGAGAAGGGGCAGCGTCTGTAGCAGTGGCCGCACTGCGTGCAGGCGGAGGCTTTTTTATCCAGCTTCATGTAATGGTCCTTTGCCATGGCGTCTCCTGCGAGGGAGAGGTCATAGTACTTGTTAATTAGAGCCACGTCCAGGCCCTGCGGGCAGGGGGCGCAGTGGCTGCAGTACACGCAGTGCTTTTTGGCGTCCTGCGGCGCGAAGGTGCCGAGGACGGAATAGTCTCTCTCTTCCTGCGGGGCGGAGAAGAAGCCGAGGAGCTTTTCAAGGTCCTTTTTGCCGCGCACGCCCGGAAGGACTGTGAGGACGCCCGGCTTGTCCAGGGCGTACTGGATGCACTGGTACTGGGTGAGGGCTTTGCCGAAGGGAGACCTTTTGGAGTCCAGAAGGATGCCGCCGTCAAAGGGCTTCATTACGGAGATGCCCACGCCCTCGGCCGCGCAGCGGCGGTAGAGGGCTGCGCGCTCGTTCGCGGAGCCTATGGCGTATTCGCCGTGCCTGTAGTCATATGAGGGGTTTATGGAGAACATGATCATGTCCGCGATTCCCATGTCCAGCACAAGGCTGGCAACCTTGGGGGTGTGGGTGGAGAGGCCTATGTGGCGTATCACACCCTGGCTCTTCAAGGCCTGGATATAGTCCAGGACGCCGCCGCGGATATAGCGGTCCAGATCCGTCTTCTGGTCCATGCAGTGTATGAAGCCGAAGTCTATGTAGTCTGTCTTGAGGCACTTCAGCTGCCAGTCCACGGACTTCTGGATTTTGGGAAGGCTCGTGGTCCAGCCGTATTCGCCCGTCTCGTAGTTGGCGCCGAAATGGATCTGCAGGTACATCCTGTCCCGGATTCCCTGCAGGGCGGTGCCGTATGAGGCGTACGGCTTGGATGAGGAGGCCGCGCAGTCCAGGTAGTTTATGCCGTTTTCGTATGCCGCCTGGACGGTCTCAACAATCTCTTTTTCAGAGGCCTCGTCTATGTATCCGCAGCCTAAGCCTATGACGCTTATCTCTTCATTGCCTTTCGGCAGTTTCCTGTATTCCATATGCATATGCCTCTCGCGGGTCTGTATATGCAATTATATAACCTGAAGCCAGGTTGAGGTCAATACCCTTCGGGCAAATTTTGCTTCCGGCATAAGGGAAACTTGGAATACGCCTTGTTTTTGGCGGCGGGGTGGTATATAATTCGGGTACAGAAAAGTGAGGCGGAACATGAATTTGCAGACAGAGGTTAACAGCGAGAAGATGCGTTATCTGAAGCTTTTGTCACAGGAGTTCCCTTCCGTGGCGGCGGCTTCAAGTGAGATTATAAGGATAGAGGCCAAGCTCCAGCTCCCCAAAGGGACGGAGCATTTCATGAGCGACCTTCATGGAGAGAACGAGGCCTTTGTGCATATACTAAACAGCGGCTCCGGGGTCATAAGGGAGAAGATAGACCTTCTTTTTGCGGACACCGTGGCAAGCGGCGAGAGGTCGGACTTAGCTACGCTCATATATTACCCAAGGATGAAGCTTCCGGAGCTCAAGGCAAAGCAGGAGGATCTGGACAAGTGGTACAGTGAGACGCTCATGCGGCTCATACTGCTTTGCAGACAGGTCTCCAGCAAGCACACAAGGTCCCATGTGAGAAGCGTTCTTCCAAAGAGTTGCGGGCATATAATGGACGAGCTTCTGCACGCCCATTTTGAAGATCACAACAAGCAGGCGTATTATGACGAAATCATAAAGAGCATCATATGCCATGACAGGGCAGACGCGTACATCATACGCTTCTGCGAGATCATAAAGAAGCTGGCTGTGGACAGGCTGCACATAGTGGGGGATGTCTTTGACAGAGGCGCAAGGCCGGACCTTATCATGGACGGGCTAATTGAGGCGCAGAATGTGGATTTCCAGTGGGGCAACCATGACGTAGTCTGGATGGGAGCGGCCGCCGGGAGCCCCGTGTGCATTCTCACAGTCCTCAAGACCACGCTGGCATACAATAATCTGGATATCATAGAGAACGGATACGGCATATCTCTCCGTACCCTGGACCTTATGGCGGAGCACGTGTACGGGAATTCGGACGTAACGCTCTGGCGCGCCCACGGGGACGAGTCCGCGAACTGGAAGGAAGTGGCCCGCATGCACAAGGCCGTCTCCATCCTTCTGTTCAAGCTGGAGGCGCAGGTCATCGCCCGCAATCCGGATTTCAAGATGCAGGGCCAGGATTACATGAACCAGATAAACTACGCAGACGGCACGGTTCTCTGCGGCGGCAAGCGGTATCCCTTGAAGGACAATGATTTCCCCACGGTAGATCCATCAAATCCCAGCGCCCTTTCCGCAGAGGAGCAGTCCGTCCTTGCGGATCTGGTCCGCAACTTCAGAGAGAGCGAGAGGCTCCAGAGACACATCAAGTTCCTGTTCTCCAAGGGCAGCGTGTACCTTTGCGTGAACGGCAATCTTTTATATCACGGCGCCGTTCCCATGACGGAATCCGGCGAGCTCGCCGAAGTGACCTTTGAGGGAAACACCTACAAGGGCAAGGGCCTCTTCGATTACTGCGAGCGCCGCGCGCGCAAGGGGTATTTCGCGGACGAAGGCAGCGCGGACCGCACGTCCGGAGGAGACTTCCTCTGGTATCTATGGTGCGGATCCCTTTCCCCCATATACGGCCGCAGCGCCATGACCACCTTTGAGCGTCTTTACATAGAGGACCCCGAAACCCACAACGAGATAAAGAACCCTTACTACAGGCACATAAACGGCCCCGACGCGGGAGCCGTTGCGGACATGATTTTAAGCGAGTTCGGCTTAACCGGCGAGGGATGCCACATCGTGAATGGCCACGTTCCCGTCCGCGCCGTTGAAGGGGAGAGCCCCGTGAAGGGAGGAGGAAAGCTTATAGTCATAGACGGCGGATTCTGCCGCGCCTATCATGCCAAGACCGGCATCGCCGGCTACACCCTCGTTGCCAATTCCCGCGGCCTGACCTTAAAGACCCACCAGCCCTTCGAGTCCACCGAAAAGGCCATAAAGGACGACGAGGACATAGCCTCCCGGTCCGAATACATCTACACGCCCCCGGCACGTCTCCTCATCCGTGACACGGACCTCGGCAAAGCCGAAGCCGCGCGCATCCCGGACCTGGAGCAGCTCATCCGCGCCTATGAGCTTGGCGTAATCCCCGAGAACACGTCCGACAACGCCTGACCCCAAACCTCTCATGCCCTCGCATGCGTGCGCGCGCCCATAATTAATAATTGCATAATAATGGCACGCATATGCGCGACAACTGAACAAGACCATCCAAAAGGCTGCTCCGGCAGCCTTTTGCATTGTCCGGATAATGGGAGAATGGCCCGGAGGTTTACAGAAGACTTTACAGATCTTTACAGTAAATGCCACATGGCGGGTGATGAACCTGGCCCGGAGGTTTTACAAAAAGCTTTACACATCATTACAGTAATACTCTCACGCTAGCTGGTAGCATCGCCAAAATAATATCCGTGCAGTTTGAAAGCATGCCTGTGAGCGGA